>JAEOTX010000167.1 GCA_016839605.1 Candidatus Thorarchaeota archaeon
CATGTGGACAAGAAACATTCAGCTCAATTGCATCAACCCCTGTCTGGGTCATTGTTTCAGCCAGCTTTGTCCACCCCTCAGGATTAGGACTGCTCATTATGCTCGCAATGAGGACAAAGTCCTCCGGAGCCTCTTGCTTGAGCTGAGGTATCCACTCATCCGTCCAAGTCGATAGAGGCTTACGAGAGAGAAGTTCTATGTTGTTCATACCAATTAGAGAGCCCCCTCTTCGTAGCGCACCTAATCTCGTACGAGGGTCCACTGTTGGCTCTTCAGTGACCGTCTTGAAGACGGCGCCTCCCCATCCAAGTCTTGCTGCCCGAAGCATATGTCGTGCATCCATCGTAGGGGGAGCTGATGAGAGCATGAATGGATTCTTGAAGCTGATTCCTGCAAATTCCAAGGCGAGCCTATCATTGGGCATCTCATAGCAAACCTCCAACACCGAGGCAGTGAACAGCCCTCCCCTAAAGTCTTTAGGCTCGATAAGCTCAGCATTGTGATGCTCGAAATAGCTAGGTGCGCACTATGACAGATGAACTCGTCCCCGAAGACCTAAAGAAACAGTACTCAAAGGAAGAGATTCTTGAGATTGAGAAGGAGCACCTTGCTCCTGCTGTAGCTCATTATTATGAAGACCCGGTGCTCTTTGTCGATGGCGAGGGTGCAACTCTGAAGGACAGCTCGGGAAATCACTACATAGACCTGTTCGCAGGAATATGCACAACAATCACAGGCTACAACCACCCCAAGTATGTCGCCACAATCAAGTGGCAAGCTGAACGACTTGTGTATACTAGTTCGATGTACGCGACTATTCCGTATGCGGTGCTTGTAAAGCGACTCGCCAAGATCGCTCCAGTCGGCCTGACTCAGTCATTCATCGTCAGTAGTGGCTCTGAGGCTAACGAGGCTGCACTATTCATGGCCCGGAAGTATACTAGTAATCCGTACATAGTCGCATGCTCACGAGCATATCACGGGCGTACGACTCTTGCAAGAGAGCTCTCAGGGGCAGGATGGCGTACAGTCCCGGAGAGCCATCCACCAGGCGTGCGATTCACCCCATACGGATACTGTTTTCGCTGTCACTTCGGGAAGGAGTATCCCGATTGTGACTTCGAATGCGCCCGATATCTAAGAGAAGTCATACGAACACAGACCAACAATGCAATTGCAGCTTTCATTTCAGAACCAATTCAGGGAGTTGGCGGAATCATACAGCCACCTTCAGAATACTTCCGGATTGTGCATGAAATTGTCAAGGAGTACGGAGGGCTCTATATCTCCGATGAGGTACAGACAGGATTTGGTAGAACTGGAGAGAAATGGTGGGGAATACAGCATGCTGGAGTTGACCCAGACATCATCACCCTTGCCAAAGGCTTTGGGAGTGGAATTCCGATTGCTGGATTCATCACGAGCCCCGAGATTGCTCGTGACTTCACCATTACCGATGCCTTTGCAACTTTCGGAGGCAATCCTCTGTCTAGTGCAGCTGCTGTAGCTGTCATTGAGATCATTGAAGAAAGCAACTACTTGGAGAAGGCTGCGAAACTTGGCAACGAGTTCAAGAAGAAACTAAAGACTCTCGAAGAAGACCACAAACTGGTTGGCGAAGTGCGTGGACAAGGAATGATGCTAGGAGTTGAACTCATACGAGACGAGGTCACAAAAGATCCGGCTTCAGAGGAGATGGTACAAGTCATGGAACTCACGAAGAAAAGAGGGCTACTCGTGGGTAAGGGAGGGCTCGATGGCAATGTAATCAGAATCCAGCCACCACTTGAGCTTACATCTGAGCAGATTGACAAGTCCTGTACAATCCTCGACGAGGTCTTCTCTGAGATTGAGAAGAAGATGTGATGAAGCTTCAGATGTCAGTAAGACTCCCATAGCTGTCCGGTCTTCGGTCCCGATAGAACTGCCAGACGTTTCGCACTTCACGGATCATATCGAGATCTATGTCAGCTACAACAAGTTCTTCCTTGTCACGTGTACCCTGGGCTACAATCTGTCCGCGCGGATCAGCGACATATGAGCTGCCATAGAAAGTTCCTGTCTTCCAAGGCTCTTCACCCACTCTATTGATGGCTGCAATGAAGTAGCCGTTTGCCACAGCGTGTGCAGTCTGTTCAATAGTCCATAGGTGTTCAGATAGTCCTGCAACTGTAGCAGAGGGGTTGAACACAATCTCTGCACCATTCAGACCTAATGCTCGAGCACCTTCTGGGAAGTGTCGGTCATAGCAGATATAGACACCAACTTTTGCATATGCTGTCTTAAAAACCGGATATCCAAGATTTCCTGGTCGGAAATAGAACTTCTCTTGGAAGCCTGGATCGATCTGAGGGATATGCATCTTCCTCATCTTGCCCAATAGAGTTCCGTCAGAATCGATGACAATAGCAGTGTTGTAGTAGACTCCAACTTCTTGCTCTTCGTACATTGAAGCGATTAGAACAAAATTATGTTCTTTTGCCAGTTCACACATCCGTTCGCTTAGGGGCCCGGGGATAGGCTCTGCATACTTGTACCACTTTTTGTCCTGCTCAGCACAGAAATAGGGACCATAAAACAACTCTTGGAAGCACAGGATTTGGACTTTCTGTTGGACGGCAATATCTGCAAATCCCTCGTGCTTCCGTATCATCTTTTCGACGTTTTCTTCGATTTTCCCTTCGTCCTTAACATCGCCTTCCCATTGAGCCTGCACTAGACCGATACGAATCTTTCTCACTGTCATCATTCCAAAGCCTTGGGTAAATTGAACAGTAATTTATTCGCCTAATAGGAGTTTCCTAAATCGATTTATGGCAGCGGCCCCAGTAGTTTAAGGAGGTCTTTCCATGGTCGAGTTAGATTTAATCGTCAAAAACGGCAAGATTGTCACTGTTTCTGATACATATTCTGCAGATATTGGTGTGAGTAAAGGTAAGATTGTCACCATTGCGCAGAGTCTCCCAGATAATGGCGCAGAAGTGGTTGATGCTAAAGGGAAGTACGTCTTCCCGGGGGGCATTGATGTACATGTTCACCTTCAGTTGCCATTCTCAGGGACCATATCTGCGGATGACTTTGAAAACGGAACAAAAGCTGCGGCCTGTGGCGGTGTGACTACTGTCATCGATTTCGCCATTCAAACCAAGGGAAGCTCAATCATGGAGGCCATTGAGGCTCGCAGAGCTGAGGCAGACCCGAAGGTATGTGTGGACTACGGCCTACACGCAGCAATAACTGATTGGAACGATAAGACACAGGCAGAAATCAAGAAGGTCATAGACTACGGAATTCCTACCTTCAAGATGTTCATGATCTATAAGAATGAGGGCTGGATGGCCGACGATGGAATGCTGTTCAACGCTCTCGAAGAGACCTCGAAACTTGGCGGTCACATTGGAGTCCATGCAGAGAGCGTGGATGTTCTGGACATGCTGATTGAGAGGTATGCAAGGGAGAAAGAGAAGTGGGGGGCATATGGACATACTCTCTCTAGGCCATGCTATACTGAGGAAGAAGCGGTCATTCGTGCGATTAAGTGGGCAGAGGCCACAGGCGGCCAGCTCTACATCGTGCATATGTCCACAGGAGAGGGTGCTGACGCAGTACATCAAGCCAAACAGAAAGGGATCAGGGTATTTGCAGAGACCTGTCCTCAGTATCTGCTCTTGGATGATGAGGTCTTCAAAGGTGAAAACGGACATCTCTATGCAACATGTCCTCAGATCAAGAAGCCACATGATAGCGAAAGACTCTGGCAGGGCCTGATGAATGGAGATGTACAGATAATAGCGACAGACACCTGCACCTTCACAACTGAGCAAAAGGCAGCATGGAACGGGGACTTCACAAAGATTCCATTTGGGATGCCTGGCGTTGAAACTATGGTTCCGCTCATGTTCACAGAGGGAGTGGGCAAACGCGGATTTACCGTGAATCAATTAGTTGCCCTAGTCAGTACTAATCCAGCTAAGCTGTTTGGAATGTATCCCGAAAAGGGGACAATTGCCATCGGAAGTGATGCAGACTTGGTGGTGTTTGACCCGGAAAAGAAGGTCATAATTAGTGCTAAGAATCTGCAGACTAATTGCGATTGGAGCCCATTTGAGGGGTGGAAGTTAGTTGGATACCCTGCCGTGACGATTTCCAGAGGGAAAGTGGTTGCTGAAGATGGCAAGTTTGTAGGTGAGGTTGGACACGGAAGATTCCTGAAGAGAAAAGCCTTCGGAAAACTTTGAGCTAAGCGTCACTCCTCTCCGATGTCCTCATTCCATATGTCAGGATTATCTCGGGTGAACTCCTCCATCATCTCAATACATTGTTCATCATGCAATACGACAACATGAACTCCTCGACTTCGCACATAGTCCTCGGGACCTTGGAATGTCTTATTTTCACCAACAATAACAATTGGGATCCCGTATAACAACGCAGCTCCACTGCACATGTCACATGGCGAGAGGGTGGAGTACAGAGTCGATCTACCGTAATCAGAAGGAGATAGACGACCTGCATTCTCGAGAGCGTCCATCTCAGCATGAAGAATCGCACTCCCCTTCTGCATTCTTTGATTGTGCCCTCTACCAACAACCTTGCCATCGATTACTAGCACAGATCCGATTGGTATCCCTCCCGCGGCTAGGCCCTTCTTCGCTTCAGCTATTGCCTCAGCCATGAATCGTTTCATTTCTTCATCAGATGGCATTCTTCGTTCCATTGACATCACGCCTCTCGGTTAGGGGGTCGGCAGGATAAAGATGTGGTGGAATCCTGTCATTCAATGTCTTTCAGCGGCTTGTTGAATATATCAAATCGTGAGTAGTGGCCGCTGATATCAAAATTCTGACGCTCCTCAATTGCAGTTTGAGTGTCCATATCAACGTAGACTATCCCTTCTTCATCTACAAGTGGCTCAGTAACAAAGCGTCCAGTTGGATTAGAAACAACAGTTCCACCGTTCATCCAATTTGCATCAAACGACTCCATCGCTGCTATCATTGGAAATTCATCCTTTGTCAGATGAGAGAAGTCCGTTGGACGAAGGAATCCAGACACCGAAATGACCCATGAACGCCCCTCGAGTGCGATGAACCGAGTTATGTCCTGCGTGTTTCTTAGGTTGCCGGGCCATACAGCTACATGGATGAGCTCCCCTTGCATATGCAGAGATGCTCGTGCTAGGGGAAGCCAGTTCTCCCAGCAGTTGAGTCCTCCAACTCTAGCGTCTTTCAAAGGGTAAGTTCTCAACCCCGCACCATCACCATCTGCCCAGACTAATCGCTCCTCATAGGTAGGCTTGACTTTGCGATGACGGCCCAAGATGCCCCCGTCTTGGCCTATAGTAAGCAATGTGCAGTAGATTGAACTCCCTTCCTTCTCTGCGATTCCACCCATGAACATGATTCCTAGTTCTCGTGCTAAAGACCTCATCTCTTCAACAATAGGCCCATCAAGACTCAGCGCCTCTCTCCAGTATGTGGAATAAGCAGTCTTCTGATCTGAATCATTGAACCGAGCTCCGCCAGAGGGCGATAACCAGACAGGATAGCCAGGAATCAGCGTTTCACCCCAAGTCACCAGCTCTGCACCTTTGGTCTTGGCCTCTCGTATACTAGAGGCCAGTTTCTTCCAAGTTTCTCTGGCATTGAGAAATACAGGAGCAATCTGGATTCCTGCGACACGAATCATAGAGATGGTTCAGACGGGGTACAAGAAAAGTTTGCTGAACGGAATACAAACTAGTTATGCCAAGCATGTGAGCTAGCCATATCTAATCGTTCAGCAGAAATGGGATTAATTGTAATCTATTCTGGAATCCACAGCGGCTTCAGTTTGACAGCTTCTGACTCTAGACGAATCGCTTCAAGTTTCTTTGTCAGGTCAGCGTAGCGTTCATCGCTGCGCAGTTGGTCAGTCTTGCTTTTGTAGTCAGCCTCATCCTCATATTTTGAGAGATAGTAGGCCTCTTGCGAATCAGCAGCGTTCTCCCAGAAGCCGATGATGTTCACTTTGTATTTCTTATAGATGCCCTCGAACTCAGATCTTAGCTCATCGAGTTTACCCGGAGTGCCATCTTTCGATTTTGTGCGATAAAGCATGTAAATTGCCATAATAATCACTGAACTAAACTATAGTTAATTCTTTTTATGTCTTGGCATGGCTCTATTCATATGCTGGAATGACTACCATGCGTAAGTCATGGACAATAGCGAGCTGATAAAATGTTGAAAGAGAGGAACGAGGAAATAGGAAGACGATGGTTTGTTGACATGTGGGGTAAACCCAATCCAGATTTGGCTGACGAATTAGTAGACAAAGACTACAATCCAAGCTGGGTATCAATTGATGCAGTAGGCCCGGACCAGATAAAACACGAGATCAAGTACTTCAGGTCAGTCTTTCCCGACCTGAAATATGAAATAGTGGATGTGATAGGGACCGAAGAAAAGGTTTGGATACGATACAGAGGGAAAGCGACGCACAAGGGGAATGCCTGGGGCTTTAAGCCCACCGAGAAAGAATTCGAGTATGAGGGCGCAACTATACTCTATATCAGTCCAGAGGGGAAGGTAGTGGACCGATGGGGAGCATTCTGTTTTTATGACATATTCACGGAGTTGGGACTAGTTCCTCCTTTCTGGGAACTAAGTAAACACTTCAGAAAAGACTAGGAATATCCGATTATTTACGGGTCCTCTCCCTTTCAGCAATCCACCCGAGGAAGCAAGGCCAGCCTAAAATGCCATAGCCCCCAAAATAAGGGACTCCTGTAACTAGTTCAATAATCTCCATTGATAGGAATACGACTCCAATCGCGAGAAGGCTACTTGTGTGAGCAAGGCAATGCGGAGAATTCATCTGTAGGACTGCACTCCTAAGCATGAGGCGTGCTGGATTGACTGAAAGACTCAAGGAACTCGAACGTGTACATGAAGAGGTTAGACAGGACCCCCACAATGTGTCGGACGATACGAGGAAGTACTTCTGGAAGTTGGTGCGTCAGATTAAGAGAGAAACGAGTCCCAATGAGAAAGAGATTGCCGTGGCCGCTGAGGTCCGGGACCTTCTGTTCGAAGCTAGTCGAGGTAAGACCTACCGATTAGGTGTGACTCTTGGGATTATGATTCTCATAGGAATGGTACCACTACTTGTGTATCTATGGCTGCTCCAGACACCACTCATTTGGAGTAACATCCTAGGTTGGACTATGGATGATATCTGGCAGTTTATCTTCCGATTTCTCTGCATCATGGGTGTTGTCGCGTTGTTCTATCCCGTAGGACGGTTGATTGCAGGAAAGGCACTGGGAATACGTCTCCTAGGGATATGCAGAGACCAATACTATGAACCTACAATCAAGATTGACTATGTGACCTTCCTAAAAGCCCCGCCTCCCAAGAGAAAGTGGTTCTTCTTCTTTGCAGGTTTTTGGACTGTTATTACTTCAATAATATTGGGGATGGTAGGACTCGTTATAGGCGGCGATGTCACTGGATTCATACCTGCAGTCGTCCTGCTGCTCTTTGAGGGATATGTTGTGTATAGCGGCAATCCAAGTCCATCAAAGGGAGAGATGGGACACTACAACAGAGAGAAGAAAATAGAGAAGGTCTGGA
This sequence comes from Candidatus Thorarchaeota archaeon, assembly GCA_016839605.1. Taxonomy (GTDB): domain Archaea; phylum Asgardarchaeota; class Thorarchaeia; order Thorarchaeales; family Thorarchaeaceae; genus SMTZ1-83. The sequence goes on from JAEOTX010000167.1 coordinate 7,617, forward strand.
GAAAGAAATTGGCTGAAGCTGACTAGGAAGCAGTAATCGGCCAGCGACAAATCTTGAATATACAGGCTCAAGCAACCAATGACCGGGGGCAGCACAAATAAGGACCCTTCGCAAGAGGTCTACTGCGTTTAGGAGGTGACTGAGTTTGGAGTCCGAAGAGAAGCCAAACGCTTCCAAACTCGCAGTAATGCGTGTCTATGGTGCTTCAGGGAGCACTGTGAAGAGTGGAATTGAAACAATCATGGGCGTTCATCCAGGAGGAAAATCCATTCATTCCAAAGAAACAGGAACTGTCACGGTTAAGTCGGAGATCCACACACACTTCGAAGGATCAGATTGTGGTGGCGGTGGTGGTGGTGAAGGCGAACTCCTGTGTCTCATCGTTGTAGCCATAATAATGGCAGTTTTTGCGATCGTATGGTCTGTTGTGATGATTGCGTTCTCAATTGTGACCATTGGCGGATTCGTGAAGAGACGCTATCGCACTATTGTCATCATAGGAAAGGAGAATATCGAGTTCATAGGAAAACTCTCAGTATTTGTGTCCCGAAGGGGCGGAGTTTCGGATTACACATTGGGGAACGTACAGTATGACGAATGGAAGGATGATACGTTTAGTCTCTTCATGCGACTGAAGCACCTTCGACAGGGCAGTCTTCTGCTTGCCTTTGGTTGGGGCATTATTGAGATTGGGTTTAAGCTAAATCAGATACTCTTTGATCCCACCGATTACTATCTTTGGCCGTTCAGGTATGTGATGATTGCGATCTTTGCACCCCTCATCTTCTACAGCCCAGTTCTTGAGATGACAATAAGAGGGAAATTCGATGAGGGAGAAGACATCCATGCAAGACTGGTCATGAATGAGCCCAGATACAACCCAGATATGTCAATGGACTTTGAGCAGAAGCCTGTGATTGGAGAAAGCCTCCCTGCTTCTCTTGCAAAGGAATGATTATTGGACCTCTTAGATGATGTATGGTATTTGAGGCACATCGATTCCAAGCAGGCGATAATAGACTGTTATCTGGCCGCGATGATGGATGGAGTGCTCAATCACCTCTAGGAGAATCTCTGAGGCCTTTGCAGGGCGATTGAACGAACTGGTAGACTTCTCGAGGTCTCTATCGCTTAACTTATCCACACATTCGCGTGCTCTGTCAAAAACCTCACGGCTCAGCCCCTTAACGGCCTCAGCGGTATTGTATTCTTTAAGTGAATATGATAAGGGAACCCATTCATTCTGTGTGAGACCTACCATATAGAAATCAATAGATCTGAGCATGTGAAGAAGGATTTCACCCACAGGTCGTCCATCCTTGATAGGGACTTTCGCTAGATCTTGATCGACTATTTGATCAATGAGGGGTTGTGTTTCATCAAGATGACGTTTCAGTGCGGTGCTCAAGAACTGATGATGCATATGGAAACCATCCTAATATCGTCAACCAGCAGCAATAGAAAAACTAGACGATACGCCTATTCTACTCATGGATTTGAGGCTGCGGTTTCGACCGGTTGACTCCAGATTCCTTTTTCGAGCTCAGCCATCCTTTGGAGTCGACCAAGAGAATGGAACATGGAGGCAGATTGTCCAACTTCCATGAACCCGGCCTTCTTGCAGGCACTCCTAAGAGTTTCAGCCCTTGAGTCAACGAACAGGTTTGCCATTGGACAGTCCAGTGTATCCTTGGCAATCTCTTTAGCTCTGTGAAGAACTGTGGCGATCACATCTTTAGTCTGCATGGCCTCACTGAGAATCAGATTGCCAATCACGGCCATTCTATCTGTTGCTCCGGGTCCAGAGAAATCAGATGAAGATACCGTGAGCATCCCGGAGAACTCATGGTCCTTGGTGATGGAGATCATCTTGAGTGCTCCATCGGCTCGTGGATTTGTCATCCACTTGACGTACTCTTCGTCTAGTTGTAAAGTCCCGTTAGGAAGCTCATTCTCCTTTTGGGCGCGTAGTGCAACTTCACCAACAGTTCTACCTTCAGTAATTTCGATTTGGCATAGGTTCTTGTCAATCCGCATGTTTCTGAAGGAATCAAGCAGACTCAGTGCTAGTAGAGGTATAGCCTGTCGACGTTTACCAAACCTTGCCGCGCGCCTATATTGAAGAACACTCAGCATATTGATGCAGTGAGTACTAATCTCAAAGCCTACACGTTTGTAGATGCGAATAGCTGAACCATTTGGATCTGCGCTAAGGTGAACTCCCCAGCAATTCGTTTCGCGTGCTCGATTAATGGCATGCCTCATCAGTGTGGTGGCAAGTCCCTGTCGCCTCCACTGCGGGTGAGTCGATACATCATCAATCAATGCGACTTTCTTCGGATTTCCATTGACCATTATTGTTCCATAGGTCATTGATAATGCGGCGGCAAGTTCGTCCTCTTTCCGAATCATGAGAATTGACTCGGGGTCAAAGCCGGGCCTTTGTATATATCTCCAGATCCAGGACGAAACAGTTCGTGGAAAGTAATAATCCGCCTCGCCAAAGGATGTTTCGAACAATCCTACTATCTCTTCTTCATCTCCTGGTTCAAAAGTCTGAATCCTGTCGGAGGGCATTGCTTTCTCCTAATCAGGACGTGGCTTCGCGATATAAGAAATAGGTTCATTGACTGTCTTACAGTCAATCGACTTGTCAGAGGTTCAGAACTGATAAATAGAGCGTGTGCTCTCATGGTTTCGCCTGAATCCTTGGTCTAAGGCCAGAGGAGCGGGGGGAATGTAGATGCAGTTTACATCAGACCCTAGTATGAATTTCCTCATCACATTGTTTGTGGTGATGCTGATAACTTGTGTTTGTGGCAGATCATGTAGACGAGGTGACAGTGGAAGTAGCGGGGGTGGCGGTGGTGTAGGAGTACCTGGCATTTCTCGCGGTTCTGTTAGAGGATGTGGAATGGTCTTCATAGTCCTCGGTATGGCGTTCTTCTACTCGTTTGGATACTACGGCTGGGGTATTGCGGCACCCTTTTTGGTAGTTGGTTTGTGTCTGACCGTCGCTGGTTCAATTGCAGGAGGGGAGGAGGGAGATCAATCCTATGCTCCAACTCCCACAAGACCACATCCAGCTCCAAGAGGCGTTTCTGATACCCCGAAGGATGACTTGCTATTCAGAGCAGCTAGATTTGCTGAGCAGGAAGGGTTGTTGGAGAGACGACAGGATCCCTATGATTCTGCTCTTTTGATACCCGTCTATAGATGTCTATCATGTGGTCAAGAAACAGACTTTCGGGATCTCAACATAACAGACGACGCAATACCGTGCTTTCATTGCGGGAAACGAGTTGACTTCTAGATCCATCCATTAGTGCTAATGGGACTAGATATCTGAGTAGTTGATGGTCAGGAGGATTAGGTCCAAGTCGTTGGTGTTTCTGTAACCATGCGACTGTCCAGCTGGGACTCTCACAATCAGTCCCGGCTTAATCTCATAGGATTCAGCTCCCAACCAACCTTCGCCCTTACCCTTCAGGAATAGGAAGATGTGATTGAAGTCGTCAGCATGAATGGAGAATTCGCCTTTAGGCTCAACTCTCGTGAATGTCACAGAATGTACATCAGCCCCCTTAGGAACAATTCTGCTTCCTAGAACTCCAGCAGTGACGTCTGGTCTTATGGATTCCCAAGGAAGTTCAGCCCAGTCCTGAATTAGGTCGTGATCCATTGACAACAAACTCCAGAGTCTGTATTAACCTGGACAGACGCTGGACCTTATGTGTTGCGAAGAGAACCATCTAGTAATGTTTACAGGTTAAGAATTGCTCTTGCGTCTTTAGGCGTCGCTACTTTTCGACCCATAGTTTCAGCAAGCGTAGATGCTCTAGCAACGAGTTCCTCATTTGTAGCCAGTCTGCCCTTTGAGAGGTAGAGGCTATCTTCAAGTCCAACTCTCACATGACCTCCTGCTTCTATCGACAGGGTTGTCATACTGAGCTGTGTTCTACCAATGCCTGCCACCGTGAATATACTACTCTTTGGAAGTTGCCGTATCATATGCAGAAGGTTTTCGGTTGTGCCAGGAATACCTCCATCAACGCCCATGACTAGTTGAAATAGGGCGGGCAGACGAACTAAGCCCTGTTCAATGAGCTTGATGCCCTGTTGTATGAAACCCACATCAAAGGCCTCAAGCTCTGGTTTAATGTTTAGCTTGCTCATTGTTTCTGCAAGATAGGTTATGGTTTCCCATGTATTCACATACACCAAAGATGGTTTTCTCCCTGCAAAATTAAGTGACCCAGTCGTAAGACTAGCCAATTCCGGATTTGTTTTGAGTGGTTCAGCTCTTTCCTCATCAGACTTGCCAGCAATACCACTGGTGGACACCATCACAACGAGGGTAGTTCGTTTACGTATCTTGTCTACTGTTTCCTGAAACAACTGATAATCTGAGGTGGGATTCTCATTCTCGTCCCGACAATGGACATGTACAACGGACGCGCCCTCTTGCTGGCACAGGTATGCTGTTTCAGCAATCTCGTCTGGTGTTATGGGCACATGAGGTGTATCCTTCTTCCGCGGGACGGATCCAGTGGGAGCAACAGTGATTATCAGTTTCTCCATCGCTAAAACTCCGGACTGTAATTCTGAACACCGTTACCACAATGAGCCGCTGACTTCTTATTCAGCATTGTGTACACTGAGTTCTTGCCAGCATTGAGTGGGATTGCTGGGTAAATGAAGAGGGTGATAGCATGCGCTTATCGCTTGTTACAAAGAATCTGAAGCCTTCTGCTACTTTAGCTATGAATGAGTTGATTTCTGAAAAGCAGCGAAGAGGAGAACAAGTCTATCATATGGGATTTGGTCAGTCTCCATTCCCAATTCATCCTAGTATTCGTGAGGCTCTTTGCAATCATGCAGATGAAAGAAGGTATCTTCCTACTCAAGGAATACATGCTCTTCGAAACCAGGTTTCGGAGTTCTATTCCAAGATGTTTGGGTTGGACTATTCTTCAGAGCAGATTATCATTGGTCCTGGCAGCAAAATACTCCTCTTCGATGCGATGATGTGTTTGGAGGGCTCCGTCTTCCTGCCTTCTCCGTCTTGGGTCAGCTATGACCAAGAAGCACATCTTTTGGGGAAGGACATTCACTACATTGAAACACATCCAGAGACTTCGTATCTGTTGACTCCGGAGGCTTTGGAAAGTGCGATTAGGCAACATAGCCCAACTCTTGGACAGCAGAAGATACTAGTATTGAATTACCCATGCAATCCTACTGGCTGTAGTTATTCTAAAACTCAGTTGAAAGAGCTAGCAGACACTGCTCGAAACCATAACGTGCAGATACTCTCAGATGAGATCTATGCGCTTCTGAGTTTCCGAGATCATGAACATCACAGTATTGCCGAGTTCTATCCTGAGGGGACTATCTTAACAGGTGGTCTTTCTAAGGACCGATCTGCGGGAGGATTTCGAGTAGGAGTCATGCTGCTCCCAGAACAGGAACAAGATCTTCTGAAGGCAATTTTGGCGGTCGCAAGTAACACTTGGTCATGTGTGGCGGCACCAATACAATATGCGTCCCTTGAAGCTTACCGACCAACTCCTGAGATCACTCAATACATTGCGGACTGCACATCGATTCACGAATTGGTTACTAGAAGTGTTCACCAGAAACTAATAACTCACGGAATTCGGTGTCCTCGTCCACAAGGTGCATTCTATCTATTTCCGGATTGGAATAGCGACAGGGATGTAATGCAAAGAGGAGGAATCACCACATCCGTCGAGCTGGCGGGAACAATTCTAGAGAAATGGAACGTAGCAAGCCTTCCGGGTATGGACTTTGGGATGCAATCCGATGATTTTTGCATTCGAGTAGCCACTGTTGACTATGATGGAGAGGGTGCACTGGAGCGATTTAGGGCCGACCCAAAAAGAGCATGGCGAAATCCTAACGAGTTCGTCAAGGAGGTTGCGCCACGAATAATCATGGCATGTAGTCAGCTAGGTAGCTTCACGGACTCAATTCGCTAGGAGTATCTCTCGAAGCTAGTATTCAGATGGTGAATATCAACCAGAACAGTATAATGATGCCTAGTAGAACATAGACTGGACTCAGGATTATGACTCTCTTATCGATGAGTCTGAAATTTCTGAAGATGACTATGCCAGCGAATAGGTAGAGGAATATTGATGCTTGAAGTATTGGCTGGGAATGCACAAGCAGGGATAGGCAAAAGATTAGTGCGGTTGCGCAAAATAGTAGCGGCTCATGCGTCACCGATTCGCCCAAGGTTAGATTCTTCTTGTAGCCTTTGAAAAGAACCACATACATGAGAGAAAATCCAAGAGCAAAAAGAAATGGGAACTGAGTAAGATTCGTTGTGAATGCCCATGGAAGAAGCAATTTCAGAATCTGCATTGCTGATATTAGTGGCAATGCAGCAATAGAATGCTTGAAGCTGATTGGGTGTGTCTTATTGTCTTGAGATTCTTGGAGGAGAGACCGTTTGTTTGATAGACTGAATATTGGAATTGAATAAAGAGCATTGATGATTATCAGAATAGACACAATGCCAAAGAACTTCAAGTCAACAAGGAGGGAGAGTAGAAGACCTATGATAAGGAGGGATAAGCCAATTTTGATTGCCTCATCTTTCTCAATTGACCCCAAAACCAGTGGTTTTCTCATGGTTTTTACCGGAGTCATTTCATCTTCTGCAATATCGAACAAATCATTGAGCACGTAGACTGAAGAATAGGAGATAATGAATGCAATCAAACCCACGAGTGTGGCTACAACTTCGAAACCATATCCAGAAATTACAAGAAGTAGGATGCCAACTGCATAGAGTCCAATGTTCTTCGGGATGTTGTCCACTAGATTCTTGAATAGTAGAGTCTTGCGAATCATAATTGCATTACTCAAGTCTGCTCAGTTCACCGTAGTCTAGTTGGAACTCAACCAAAAGTCCTACGACTATCTGATGTATGGTCCTGTTTGGATGATCCAAAGTCCATCTTTGGAAAGACCGTCTGGCAACAAAACAGCGATAAGACCTACTACCATCAACAGAAGGCTAATTACAGAACCGGGTATTGCGATATCGAGATAGGTTTGATTCAAGCCTGCTGCGCCAGTATATGCCGCGACTAGCGATACACATGCTCCGAGAATAATGAGTGACGCCATTAGAAAGACACCGGTCACTAAAGCAACCTTCCCAACTCTCCTTCTGATTGGAGTCACACTTTGATCCTCTGATTGTCTTTCTGTCAACGTGTTTCTAGCTAAAATATGCGTATTTACTGAAATAAACATTGAGTCAAAGAGAACCAATGAGGTTGACCTGCACAGGATGAAGGCATTCGTTACAACTCTTGAACCTTGACAACTCTAGGTACTGCGCGAGCTCATGTTTCCGACTTCATCTCTTGGTTTTGAGTGAAATCTTTGTGTTTCTGACGTCTTCCATCACGATTCAGCAACTAGCCACTTGCATATCCTCAACATGAAATCCCATTCGGAGTCAGGGTCCTGCGCTGAATCATAAACATCAGTTCCATCCCTATCACTACCCTCTTCGTACTCAGGATGTGGGCTTGAAAGGAAGACTGTTCCATTTCCAAACTTGAAGACGATCATGCATGGCAAACTAGTATTGACGTATGTAGCTACTGTGGCTATCCCAGTCATGTCATCTGCATCGAAATAGCCTGATGCTTCATAGAGGATTTCGTATGATTCAGGTTCTTGAGAGAGGTCAGGAGAATCCAGATTGGTGTTGACGGTCACTTCCAGAAGGAAATCGCCTGCGCCATATGTGTCCGGGTAGAGTGTTCCGTGGAAGATATCAAGCCTGTAGCTTGTCGCATAAGATGCGCCTCCATCAATGCCAAAGTACGAGCCCCCATTCTCAATGAACTCACGGATGATGTTCATCTCATCCCCCATGATTTGACACCGTTCAGTGCACCAACAGCCACTAGGCATGACAAGAATGTCTACAGTATCAAGTATACCATCATTGATGTCAACGGCTTCTATAATAGAGACCTCGGCATGCATCCATTCGAACATATTCTGAAGCGCTATGCGACTCGTAGCCTGAACTCCTCTATCAGTGTATATGGCTACTTGAACGCCTTCCATTCCAGTAGTCATTGGAATAAAGACGACCGCAGTAATCAGCAATGTTGCCGTCAGGATCACTGCAAATCCAATCTTAACGCTTTGCCTTGGCATGACTCTATTCCATCAGAATTGCCAAACTAAAAAACGTAGGCGTTAGCGCATCGACACCGAACACTCTGTACTGGGGGACTATAGTGGTGAATTTTCAACAGTTGCATTACAAATATCATATCAGAAGAAAACCAATGAGGTTGACCTACAAAGGATGATGGCATTCGTTACAACTCTTGAACCTTGACAACTCTAGGTACTGCGCGAGCCACTGTTTCTGACTACACGCCTCGGGCATTAGTAGCAGTGGACTGAATACCTCGCCGAAGCTTGGTACTTACATCCCTGCCCTATTTACCTGGTCTTCTACCAGAGCCCTCGTTTCTAGACTCAACGTTGCTGTCACCAGCCCCGCTGCCCCTCGGTGGGGGTCGTCTATTAAGTGGATGTCTATTTTTTGGTCCGGCTTCACGCTTAGATGCATTCAGCGTTTATCCGTTACGACTTAGCTACTCGACAGTGCCTTCTCAGACAATCGATACACCATAGGTCGCGGCGAAGCGTTCCTCTCGTACCGGCTTCCCCTTGCCATCAGACATCCGACACTCCCAATAGATAGAAACCAACCTGTCTCGCAACGGTCTAAACCCAGCTCACGTTCGGTTTTAATCGGTGAGCACCCGCACCCTTGGCGCATTATGCAACGCCAGGATACCAAGAGCCGACATCGAGGAAGCAAGCCGCGTGGTCGATATGAACTCTTGCACGCGACAACTCTGTTACCCCTGGGGTAAGTTTTTTGTCATCACTTCCGCATGCAATTAGCTATGAAGTGGTTCGCTAGGCCAGTGTTTCCACCCAGGTTCCGTTATTGTTCGGGAACCTGTCAACCGAGCTTCTGCCCTTGATCTCAACGAGACGTTTCCATCGCCTCTGAGCTCAGTATTGGTCAGGGCTGATCTCTTGTCAGCCCTGTGCCGCCCCAGCCCAACTGCCTATCTGCCAGTGTCCCTAGACTCGCTTGGTTTAGGTTAGCCATCCCAGATAACATGGTCAGTATTACACGGTTGCATTCCCACACCCCGGAGAGTGTGGTTCAACGCTCCTGACTATGCTCTGCACGATACCCGAAATGGCAATGACAGACTGCGTAGTAAACCTCCGCAGGGACTTCTCTTCCCATTGGGAGTACGTACACTGTTCGGTACGGTGTAGGTTCACCGGAGCCCTCCTGGGGACAGTGGGGACCTCATTGCTCCCTTCATGCACGTCGGCATTTAACCGACAAGGCATTTGGCTACCTTAAGAGACTCATAGTTAGTCCCGGCGTTAACC
>JAEOTX010000023.1 GCA_016839605.1 Candidatus Thorarchaeota archaeon
ACTGGAATCGCAATCCCTGGATGGACCACAGCTGAAATAACAAGACCTGCATTCAATAGCGTGGCCAAAAGGGTTTCCGCTTTTGGACTAAGAATTTGACTGCCAATCACTACTGCCAATACGGGCCATGTAATGACTTGGAACATAAGGCTCCGTTGATCCCAAACTGGATTAGAAGACAATGCTATGAATGGTAGGATAGAGATGAGAACAATCCCGATCTTTGCTGCAACCTCATAATATCGTGTCCTGCTGACTAGATATAGGCAAGCAGCGATTAATGTCATTACGGTGTAAAGCGGCATCCCCTGAATGACGACACTTGTTATCTGCAATATAGGAAAAACAACACACCCGGCAAACAATGCAGTCGATACATACCTTGCTTTTAGTGTCGGACCTCCTGACTCTACCTCAGGCGCTGGTTCAGTTAACAAAAAGGGGAGGTCTGCAATCCTCCGCAGGATTGATTTAACATTGAAACCTCTTCTATCCGACAGTCTTGATCAAATCCAGCTAGCAGGGTGGACCTATATTATGGCTCTTGCCAGCCGAAGAGGATTGTTTTATCTATTCATATTTCTTATTACGAAGTACTGACCTCTCAGGCCTATCTTGTGACTTGGAGACGAGGCACCTTTGAGTAGAGAAATAGTGCGCATGGGATTCAGAAACGCTTTTCGAAGAAAGCGCGTTGCCATGTTCACCGTCATCTCAATTGCGATATCAGTGAGTCTCCTCTACACAGCTCTCTCCGCAAGTACAAACCTTCAGAATAGTGCAAACCTTTTCCTTCAAGACACACTTTCGCCAATCGACATCACGGTTTCAAATGGTGGGCAATGGAATCGACGCATAACAACTGAAATGCGTGTAGAAATTGAGCGAATCGCGGGCGTAACGAACACTATTCCCAGAATCGAAGAATATGTATGGGTAGAGAACGGAACGAGTAATCTTTACCTAATCTTGGTTGGCCTAGATCTGCACGAGGAGCAACATATAGGAAGTCTCAACTCCACCGAGGGAATCCTCGACCTCTCTGACAATCAATGTTTCCTAACACGAGAGGCGATAAATCTTCTAAACCTAAGTGTTGGTGACGAGCTTCAATTAACAACCACTGCAGGACTTCAATTCTTGAATGTTAGCGGCTCTGGGTTAGCACTTGATAAGGGTGTCATTGGGCCGGTAGTCTTTGTTTCTCTTGAAACTGCACATTCTATTTACCATATCAGATACCCAGACTATTCAGTCGGGAAGCTTTTAGTGGAAATCGATGATATCTTTCTGGCCCCGAATATTGTGAATCACATCTCAAGCATTCTTGATGAGGATTACATTGTTTCTAATATCAAGGTCTATCCCCTTGAGCTCGCCAGCATCTTTCTCACCCAAGCACGGACCATACTCCTTGCTCTTGTTGTTGCCGCAGGCTTCATTGCTGTGTTCCGTGTCTTCTCTGCTTTTGCGATGGTGTTCAACGAACGACGATATGAAACAGGTGTTGTTCTTGCGTTTGGCGCACCGAGACCTAAGGTGCTCATGCTGTTCATGTCAGAGATTGGCGTAATTGGCTTCGTGGGTGCAATATTCGGAGGCATCCTAGGCCTTGCGATGGGTGCCATCGTCATTCAGTTTGTGACGTTAATGCTATCAATAACGACAATCTCACCAACTGCGAATTTCATTCAGTCAGTGAACGCGTTTGACCCCGTGATGGTACTGCTGGCTGGCTTCTGTGGCATCTTACTTACGCTCTTCGCAGGCTATCTACCAGCTTGGAGGGCATCAAGGGGATCTGTTATTGAGAGTCTTGGTACAGGCCCAATTGCACCATCAAGAAACAGAAGCGCTGTATCTCAACGAGCCAGAAATCAAATTCAAGGAGCTCTTGGAATTATCTCTCTGATACTCGTCTCGCTGGTCATTTTACAGGTGATTTCAGATCTGTTCGATTTTCGTTGGATCTCATCAGATTTTATTAGAATATCTTCGATTCCAGCGTTCTTGCTTGCCGTTGTCACACTATCTCCAAAGCTCGCAAATTCCGAACTAGTGATTCGACCATTAGTATCCAGATCATCACAGGTAGTCCGATCGATGTCGAACAAGAATATTCGACGCAATACACTCAGCGGACTTATTGTGTTCAACCTATTCGTTGCAGTCACCGTTCTTTTCTTTGCTTCAACGAATGTTGGCCTGGCTGTTACAGAGTCCTGGAACTCGAATCTTGGCTGGCAGACCAGTTCTGCTAACATCGTTGTGTACATGGATCCTCCAGAACAAGTGAACTTCATTGATGAAGTGGAGAACATGGCGAATGTTACGGAAGCAGTCGCTATGGATCAAGGATTAGGCAACATAGGCACCCCTTTCAGTACCCAGTTCGGGTTGATAATAGGTATTCAACCTGAAGGGTTTGCACAGCTAGCATCACTGTCAATGATAGAACAGGAGAACGCATCTCTGGGTTTCTTTTCTATAGACGAGAGAAACACGTGTATCATTTCCGAATACACAGCCTATGAATTGAATATACAAGTTGGGGATTTCATCGAGGTTGGAGCAGCAACAAACATTCGGGTAGTGGGAGTTTGCGAATCAGCTGTTCCAGTATTTGTCGTTAGTGTAGTGAATCCGGTTTTCGTCATTATTGGTCCAGAAACCTGGGTAGAAGTCCGTGAACAGGATTTCACAATTGGAAGTATTTTGATTGAATCTACCGATCCTGATGAAACAATTGCAGAGATAGCGCTCACTACGAATGCACATCCAGTCAGAGTGTCTTCTTTGGAAGCAGATTACGAAGCGGCGTTGAGTGCAATCCAAGTTGTAGTAAACGCAGCACTTGTAACGCTTTTCATCACAACGCTGGCTAGTGCTCTCTTGAGTAGCTGGTCTATCGCTTCTACTCGGAGGCGTGAGATTGGGATGTTATCCGCTTTGGGAATGACTCAGTCGGAGATTGCTCAAACACTGACTGCTGAAAGTGCTAACGGGATGATAGCAGGTGTGGGTGTGGGTGCAATCATGGGACTTCTGGTTCAAGTTGCTTTGTCTGAGATAGTTGGAAGATTCACTGGCGGACAGGTTACCCTCATAGATGAAAAAATCGTGTTTCTTGTAGTTTTGTCCTTGATAGGCTCGATTGTTGCCTCCTACTATGTCATAGGGAATACAACAAAGACTCATGTTGTTCGTCTTTTGCGTGATTTGGGACGCGGTGAGTGAGAATCCATTCAGTCCTGAAGGAATGGGACGCACTTATATCGAGCTATCTTGCTGTATTACCGAGGTCAACATAATGGCATCTGTACACATTCTGATTCAAGCGGAATCAGGACAGATGTGGGCTGTGTCCGAAGCTCTAGAGAAAATAGAGCATGTGGAAAAGGTTCATGTCGTCACTGGTCCCTATGACATTATTGTCCACCTTAACATGCCTGTGGAGGATCTTCGAGATGTCATGGATTCGGTTCATACTATTCCTGGCATCATTCGTACTGAAACCTGCATTGCGGTACGGACCTAGGGATCTTTGAATCAGTCCATTTCAGGGTTCACAGCATTCATCCAAGTCCTGATTATCGCACAAGTGGAGTTCTTAGTCTGTCAAAGCTGGCTACTGATTTGAAGGGCACAATCTATTCGATACAAGGATGTAGAGCACATGAATGGTTTGCTTACATTCGGCCTCCTAGGGATTCTTCTAGTAGTTGCTTTCCATTTACTAAGGTCTTAAGAAAGGAAGATTGCTAGGATATTCGGTGGAACTGAATTGTCTTTCGAGTTCCTTACTGACCTTGAATATGCAGAAGCATTTCATAGATTTGGCAATATACGCAAAGCAATAGCTGAGCTCGTACAATCTGCAACTGAAGGGAACGCAAGTTTAGTGCTGGATGTCCCCGCGGGTCATGGCTATCTCAGTGCGGAGTTTGCCCAACTATTTCCATCAAGTCAGATTCTCGCTCTGGGCCTTAGAAATGATGTCGAATCTCATATCGCTTTAAGAAAATCCGACTCATATCCTCAGGATGTCTGGACTCATGTTGACTACCTTGCGTGCGATGCAATGAAGATTCCATTTTCAAATGGAGTCATTGACCTTGTCATAAACTTCCTTGGATTGGAAGACATCAAGATGACTAGAGGTGCGGAGGGGGTCAAACTCGCTCTCTCTGAAATGGCACGTGTACTTGACGCCAAAGGTCTGCTCCAAATTAGTTTAGTTGAGTACGGGGAATTCCCGGAGGAAAGACTTGCTCGAGCTGTCTGGAATGCAACTGGACTGAATCCCGTGTTTGAAACTAGAGAGTGGTATCATCAAGTACTCGAAGCCCTTGGTATGCGTCTGCTGTTGGAAGAGCAGTTCATCTATCCAAAGAAGATGACCGCTGCTCAGGCGAAGGAAGAGCTGAAGTTTGCCTGTGATGTCGCTCCTTCACTCTTCTCAGAGTTCGGTGTTTCAGCTCGGAGCTTTGAAAGCCTCTGGACAGAGTTTGGAGGCCGCATCAAAGAACATGGCATGGCCTATTGGTCTAGGATTCGGGTAATGCTCTTTGAGCATGAAGCTTGATTATCGCCACACTTTCTTCAGTAGAGCCATGGCATTTCCGCCGATGACCTTGATAATCTCCTCATCTGAATAGCCGTTCTTCACCATCCATCGCGCGGCATTGTTCATTGCCTCATTCGGGTTCTCCACTCCCTTCACATAGTCTGGGAGCTTGCTCTCATCCAAGTCAGGAACGGTTCCAGGCCGTGAATAATGGCCCATGCCAGCGGTTGACAA
>JAEOTX010000168.1 GCA_016839605.1 Candidatus Thorarchaeota archaeon
TCATGGAGGCCACTGGTCATCATCGAGATCACACCCTCAGGTGCAGAAACTTTTCGAGAGTACATCGTCAAGTTGAAGGGGCTTCTTTCGGGAATTCCAGACGGGCTGCTTCAAGATAAAGAAGAATAGCTCTTAGAACACGTGTTCTATGAAAGGTCCACATCAGCCAAATTGATTGTTTGCTGAATCGTGAGTTGAGATATGTTAAAAGGAAGCGACAAGTCTGACTGAGTGTTAAGACAGTTAGGACATAACCTGAGAAAACAAGACCCGCTGGTGGTTACTTGGCCAAAAACAAGTTCTCTCGCGACCTGGATAAGCTAATGAATCAGCTTCGATCAACAATAGACGCAGAGACCATGCACCAACTCACTGAAATCCGTGACCATCTCGTGGAATTGAACCGAAAGCGACTTGTTAAGATCAACCACAGTGTGATGCAGCTGCTCTGCGCTAAACACCTCATCGAGCAAGGCTATGAGGTGAAGAGCGAACACCCGCTTGTTGGGGGTCAACTCATAGCGGACCTATTTGCCGTTCGTGATAGAGAGCCTGAGCTAGAACATGACATTGAGAACGTTATGATCTCTGAACGTCTCGGGCTTCCTGTAGAAAAAGAAGCGTTAGTTGTGGAGATAGAGACAGGCTATGTTCCACCCAAGGCTGCGCTATACCCCACCCATTATCGTCAGACAAGGATTGCAGCAAAGATTGCTCGCTATTGTAGATACAGTCATCGTTTTGGTCTAGCGACACCGAACTACCATGTATTGCAGATTCCAGGAATTTTGCTTAAGCCTCCAGCACTTCGAAACATGGATGAAATCCTGCAGATGAAGAAGGAGTGCGATCTATACTACAAATCACCTCCGATTCTCTTAGAAGCCCTCGCCATGTCAGAGATTGACAACATCTACATAATCAATGTAGACCATGCCAATGTGATTCAAATTCCGCCAAATATATACCTCGATACGATTCTACGCGCTCAGGGCCTGCTAACATAGCATTTCAACGTATAGGAACCTTTATTACAAAATTTAGTTAATAATTTGAATGCCGTCTGAGGAGTACGCTCACGATAGCGTCTGGGCTTGATGTGTCGAGCGGAGCCATAAACACATTCGGAAGTTGGCCGAGCGACTAAGACGACACACAGGGCAGAATGAAGAACGGTAACATTGAGTGATGAAATGCCTGTTCAAAGGTATGATTTGCGATAAAGACCCTGTTGCCAGACGAGAGAAATTGAACCACTATCGAGGCTTAGACTTGGACGGCTTTCCTGCTTTATGTCAATTAGAATAGGATACTCTTGAATTGGTATGCGCTTTTATGGTTCTATCAGGACTATCCTCTGTTGTTGGTAACCAAGGCTTACCGATATGAACTAGACCCAAACAACTCTCAAAGGACCAATCTTCTTCGACATGCCGGAATCGCCCGTTTTGCCTACAACTGGGGACTTCTGCTCCCCTTTTCCATTTTTTCCAATAGTCATCAATCATCGAATAGCAAGATTAAGGTGATTGGAGAATGTTTCACTGTATCAAGGAGGATTCCTAGTGCTAGAGCGACCAAGAGAGAAGTACTATCGAGATACAGCAAGATTCTATGACGCATTTGCAGAGCGCCCAGATGAAACCTTTTACCTAGAGCTTGCCAAAAGATTTGGATCGCCTATCCTGGAGCTCGCCTGTGGGACAGGAAGAATCACCCTCACTCTTGCACAAGCAGGTTACGAGATCATTGGAATTGAGCTTTCTCCTGAGATGCTTGGGATCGCACAGGAAAAACTACAGCAACTCCCTGAGGATGTCCAATCAAACGAGGGAGAGAGGAAGATCCTCTGTTATTTGAAAGCTGAAAGCCAGATCACCATTACAGCTGTCTTATCTGCTTACGCGCTCCTACAATACTGCACAAGAGTGGAGTGATTCTATTGGATTTTCCGGATGATTTGAGATATGCAGAGGAGTCTTTGAGACAGGCCGAGAAGGAATTTCTGGCTGGAGATGATGGAATAGCTGAAGCACTCCTAGTAAGACTAGCAACAGGAACTTTTTCTTCTGATGCTGAAACAGCACGAGAAGAAATGCAGAGACTAGACGAGTCTCGTTATGTAAAATGGAATCGATGGGAGAAGAGATTTGAATTCGCAGCGTCATTCTGGAAGGATGAGGGATATCCTAGTATTGATACCACTACACTCAAAGCTAGTCATCCCGATTGGTATACGACAAGAACAGGAACCGCAACCTTCGTAAAAGAACTAATGATTCATCGGAATCTACTGGCACCTACTGTTGACGGCGAGAGAAAAGGACCTGCAACTCCTCCGGGCAACCCGTCAAACAAATGGTTGCTTGATTTTGTAGCTCTCTCCAGTCTGCGTCTAGCTTTCAAGAATCTTTGGGAGCAGCTGGTACGAGATATTGTGAAGAAACGACCCGAAACCAACCTCACACTTGTAGCTGAACGACTAGGTCTGACAGTCCAAGAGGTTCTTCATATCGCCCGAAAAATCAGGGATTTTGATGACCAGGTCATCGAGCGTGACGTTAGTGACTCCAGTAAAAATCTTACATATCTGTGTAGAAGACCCGACTCTAGTATAACCCCTCGTGTAGACATAACAATGTGAAATATCAGTCTAGCTACTGGTGAGAAAAAACAGTGAGGGAGAGAGGAAGATCCTCTCTCGATTTGAGTTTCAGAAGTCCGCTTATGCCGCAGCCTCAGCTTTCTCTAACATCGACTGAAAGTCAGGCTTGGTCAGATTGAGTTTCTCGTGAGCCTGCTCAAGACCACCTATGATCTTGTAGCGTTTCTCCTCTGGCCAGTTATGAACTTCATCAACTATGCCTTGGTAGATGGAGGTGTCAATATCTTTTGATACTAATAGCCCAGCTTTTGCTCGGCCAATGAATATGGCTTCTCGCTCTTCTTCTGTTCGTTCAGTAAGAGCTTCAGCAAGAGCGCATTGAAACGTAGATCTCTGTTTCTCATTGAGCTTGGACATTCCTATCACTATGCCTTTGACGGACTGAGTCCTTTGTTCTTCAGGTTGGGAGGATATCATCTTCAGTCTATCATTAAGCATTGACCGTCTTTGCTCTGGTGGAGACTCGGCGATCATTTTTGTCATTTCGTACGCGTCGGTTTCTTGTTTCGTTTTAAACACCTTATACTCAGTTTCACACTGAGTGATTTAACTATAGTTAACTTACTTATATGTGTATCTAATTGCTCTTTTACTTAATTCATCGGTGAAAAACACTAAGGGCCAGGAAGAACCTCACTCAAAACATTCCGTGCTCATTTGGAGAGTCCCTCAAAATAGCATGATTGATGTCCCACATCTCCACGATGGTGGAGTCTTTGAATCGGAATATATGCATGAGGGCGAAACCTAGGTCATCTGGATTTTGTTGAACATGTGAATATGTGGAGACCAGGTCTCCATCCTAAAGGGACATTTTGACCTCTACTTGTTTGTCAGGGTTTGCTCTTGCATCCTCTTCGATAGCCAGTATCAGAGTTTCTCGGTCGCCTTTGAAGTACTGGTTGTGATGTATAAAGTCTTGACTAGTGTGTTTGTCGAACCACTTGCGAACTTCTCCTGAAACTACTAGGTCGAAGAATGACAAGGCAATCTCACGGATGGAGTCTGGACTCATAGATGCTCAGCTCCGGAATCATGCTGATCCTTTTCGAGAATTGACAACCGCCACAAGAGCAACTATCAGAGCCACTAGTCCAAGTCCTAGACCTGCAGTAGACATGATGAACTCAAACTCGATTGCTCCTGTAGGACCGGAAGCAGTCACTGTAATAGAGAAAGATGCCGTAACAAAGTTCCCCGTTGGATCGTAGGCTGTGATAGTGAGGGGATATGTACCTGCAGCTATGTTCCCAATATCGGTAATCGTCACGATTCCATTTTCAGCGAATGAAGTAGAGGCTATATTGAAGTTCTCTGAGTCGCTGATATCCCAACTGTCAATACCTGCAAGGTCCCAGGCGATTAATTGAATCTCGATATCTTCTCCAAAGCTATAGGTCTTATCCTGGACCTGGGAGATCCAGACAGGGCTCATAGAGTCTGTTACTGTGACCGTGAAGCTGCCTTCCACTGAGAGGGCATGTGTATTTGTTATCACGACGTCTATTGGATAGGTCCCAACATCAAGAACGCCTACATCCATGATTGTCCCAGCATCATCTATCATGAAATGCGTTGTATCGTCTATCTCCCAGTCCGTTATGGGTACTAGGGATGACACATCGAGTTCATAGCTGATTCTCTCCCCGAATTCCAAGACCTGATTCGAAGGAGAGGGGTTCCATCCTGGAAATGTTGGTTCGATGAGTAGTGGGTGATAGTCTGTAGCATCAGCCGTGCCCTGCATCGGATACGGGAAGTCTCCTATTCCATCACCGTTCTCATCAGATCCTACATAATAGCCATAGAGGTTGTAATCGAATAAATTGACTATTCCATTACATTGAACCTCCCCCAATGTAAGATTCAGAAGGATGTTCCATTTGAACAGATTTCTGGTTGACGAGGAGTCTAACAGTACTCCATATTCTGGGCTATCTCGTATGTCGCAGAATTCCACTTCATTATCCCACGAAAGGCGGAATGACATGCCATTTGTGTTCCCTTTTACGGTACACTCTCTGATTAGATTATCATTGGATTGGTCGAGTAGGATTCCAAATATAGAATGGCTGGCGTTATTTCGAATGATTGTGCAGTTGTTAGTAAATTCAAGATAGATTCCCACGCTAACAGCGCCGCTGAAATCATTTTCAGAAACGGTGACAAATTCAGAACCGAAGAGATACATAGCTATGTCAGGTGAACCTGTGACATTATTATGGCTAATGTCACATTGGTCTAAATCAAACAGACTCAAACCAATCATCCCTCCATTCATCGTATTTTCGGATATCACCGAATTTCTGAAGTCATTAGCTTCGATACAAATATTCCCTGAGACCGGATCAATGTCGTTGTTGACTATAGTAGCATTCTCTCCTCTGAGAACCATGCCAGCCCAGTTGTTGTACAGTGTGTTGTTAGATACCTCATAATTAGATACATTATGTAGGCGAATCCCAATACCTCCCCCAGCTGATGAATTTGCTACAATGCAGTCTCGGATGATGAAGTGAACAGTTGTGTCCACTATATCAATGCCCCTTACAGATGACCCGCCAAGATCGAAGTCGAAGCCCTCAATAATGTATGGGCTACTCTCGTTGCCATCCCCGGGCCATCCTTCGGCTTCTGCTAACCCCTGAAACCCGCCATTACCAGTAATGAAAATGGGTGAATGCGGAGTTCCTGCAATCAATGTATCTTCTACTACTCGTTCAATCCAAGTCTCTTCTATCCCTTGTACGGTTGTTTCCTGGTTGAATGATGCCTGAGGAATGAATGATAGTAAGAGTGATACAATAAGGATGGACACTAGAATGGTCGTAGTCTTTCTCTCGATTCTCATGCGAAGCCTACCCCTTTGCGTAGCCGTGCTTACCTTGAGTAATAAGTGAAGCTTGACCAGATTCAGGACCTCAGAATCTCGAAGAATATTCTCAATGCGAGATCGACAAACTCATCATCATTGCCGAAATAGTCTGGAAAGATGATCTGATAACTCATCAGGAGTCCGACGACTCTCTGGATTTTCTCCTGTCTTTCCATGACTTTGTCTGTACCACCTGCTTCAGACTTTGCTGCCTTAACCAGGGCTTCTGAGAGCACTCCCATTGCCTGTTGCAGGCCATCAGTGCTCTGGTACTTCTTGACAAACTCCATGTACTCGCTTGGATTATCTAGCATCTCACTCTGGATAGCTGAGAGAAAGTATCGGTCTGGTCTACGGAGTTCTATGACTTTCTTGAAGAACCATCGAAGTGTGTCGTCAAGGCTCATGCCTTTCTCGAGGACTCCATCCACTCCTGCCTGTCGATTGAACTCTTCCACGAAGCCCTCTACCCTTTGTGACATGATCTCGGCAAGGATGTCGACCTTGCCTTTCGGAAAGTGGTAGTAAAGAGTACCAACACTCACCTTGGCAACATATGCTATGTCTGTCACGTTGAGGCTAGAGTAACCCTTCTTCTTGATCAGCTTCTCTGCTGTGTTGACAATGCCCTGTTTAGCCTTGGATTTCCTCATCTTCTATGACTCGTACAGCAACTCCAGATATAAGCAGTTCGAATTCGAATCATATTCGAAAACATTATAAGCCTTGACGAATAAATAGAATTCGAATCGAATTCGAATATTATGGTGAATATAAGTGTCAGACGATTACAATTGGATTGACCTGCATCATCATGTCATTCCGGATGTCTACTTGAAGACCCTTGCAGAGATAGGTGTCACTGAGCTCTCTGGAATCCCCATTCCCGAATATAGCCCTGACAAATGCCTCTCGGACATGGATAAGTTGGGAATCGAAAAGGCGGTCATCTCGACGCCTTACGCAGGACTTCCTCGTTCATGCTACAAGGATGCCGATTTCCTTCGAGGAATAACTAGGAAGACAAACCTCTTTCTCGCGGAGATGATCAAACAACATCCAGACCGCTATGGAGGATTTGCATCTGTACCTCTGCCAGATATAGATGGAGCATTTGCAGAGCTTGAGTACGCATTAGACGAGCTCCATCTTGATGGCGTCGTTCTTCTGTCAAA
>JAEOTX010000169.1 GCA_016839605.1 Candidatus Thorarchaeota archaeon
ACAGCGACGTCGTAGCCTAGTCCAATCTTCTTGAACAGTGCAGGGAGGTATTTTGGATGGTGTGAGAAGTCTGCATCCATGACGGCAATATGACCATTTCCAGCTTTCCTTGACGCGTATTGAACAGCACTAGAGATTCCACGCTGTCCTTTGCGTTCGAGGAGCTTCACGTTGTATTCCTCAGCCAGCTTCTCCACAACTTCACAGGTGCGGTCTTCACTCGAATCATCCACAACAACCACTGAAACATCCTCTTCACCCAAATAATCAAAGATAGCTGGTATAAGACGCTCAATGTTAGCCTCTTCATTGAGCGTGGGTATTATCACCGTCTTCATGGATGAAAGCGCCCCTCATGAGAAACGATCCGCACCAGATAGACACTCTGAGTGTGTCTAGTATTATGAAGGTTCTGGAATACTAAAGGAGAGAGATAGTGCTGATAAATCAATTGGAATTCTCCATTGCTGCCCTAGCCATTTCAATCCCTTTTAGATCATTGACCGGAATCCAGTTCTCAGATGGTATATTGACTGCATAGAGTCGTCCGTCCTTCGCTAATTCGGGACTAACAATATTCTCGAAAGATGACTCTCTCTCAAGTGAAACAAGTCGCCTAAAGTAGTCATATGCCTCTGGATCAAAGAGAGTAATGCCTGTGTGTGCTGGTATTGCGATTGGTGGATATTTCGTGATATCGGACACTCTGCCTTTGTTGATGATCATCCCCGAATACTGGAAAGGAGTTTCAGGCACAACCACGAAGGTGCTGATACAGCCATTCTTTTTGCCCTTCAGATGTCCTTCAAGAAACACCTCACCATAGGGACGTTGAAGACCAATTATCATGTCATCAGGATTGTGTACAATTGCTGTCAATGAATCATCGATAGTACCATTGTTGAGAGCATGAAGGATAGCGCCTGCATTTCCAACCTTTCTTCCTTCGGGGTCCTCAGAATACGAGATTTTGACACCCCACCTGGAACCGTCTCCAAGATGTTCCTCGACCTTGTCAGCTAGGAATCCGGTGAGCACAACAAACTTGGAAATGCCAATGGATGCATAGTCATTGATAGCCTTCTCTATCATGCTCTGTGTCCCATCGATGCTTATCATCACCTTGTTGATGCCCTCGCTCTGTGTCTCAGCACGTATTCTGGTACCCTTCCCTCCAGCAGGCATGACGACGACTGTGTTGGGAATAAGATCCTCAATCTCGTCTTGGGAGATTTTTATAGCAGGATCTTCAGTATTGATACGAGATTTCAGCTCGTCCATTATGGATTCAAGAGTGTCTGCCATTGATGCTCAACTGAATCATCAAGGAATGACCTGATAGCATTTTCTGAGAGATGGGAAGCGTGCTCTATTCAGGATCGTCAGACATCTGTGCCAGCTCTTCCCATAGCTCAAGTCTTTTTTTGGCCTCTTCAGGTTTTAATCGCTCTATTGCATAGCCAGTATGTACGATAACGTATTCACCAGTCTTCAGTCCTGGAAGTAGTGTAACGCATACTCTCTTCCGAACCCCTCCAAAGTCTACCTCTGCGTAGTCTTCATCAATACTCTCAACGAGGCCAGGAACTGCAAGACACATGATACAGAGGAAACAAGGCTCGTTCTTTAGAATGTTATGACATGACGTATATCAGCGTTCTAACTCACTGGTCTCCAACAGATTCCCAGCGCATCAGCTTTGGCTTGAGCAAGCTGCATCTCTTCTCGACTGACCCTTCGAGAGATGTCTTGGAACTTATCACGCTCCCTGCGAACCCTATGTTCTGGTCGGTACTGGCCCATAATGTTGACAATGCAATTAGGCATATGCTCAGCAACCCATTCGAGGATTGGAAATGTGCAACATTCAATATGGTTGGGCATGACAAGATGACGGATAATGACCTCTCCATACTGATAGGCCAAAGAATGATTTCTAGAGACCACGTTGAAATATTCCTTGACTCCAGATAGTCGCTCAGCACATTCGTTGTTGCCGTACTTGAAATCAGGCAGCCAGACATCGAACACATCCACAAGGAGCTTCATAGTTTCCTCTGAACAATAAAGGTTAGAGTTCCATAACTGTGTCATGTTAGATGTTTGATGCGACAAGGACCCCAATATGGTATGGGTGTTGGGTATTGGGTCTCCACCAACATAATTGATGTTCAGCGCACCATCTCTGAATAAAGACTCAGCAAGGATGGCCAGCTCTTTTGTGGTAATGACTTGTCCTGAATTTGGATTGGTGGAGATGTCCTCATTCTGACAAAAAACACAACCAAAACAACAAGAGGAAAAAAAGATGGTGCCGCTGGGAACCAGAGGCGCTTCCTCTCCAGAATGGAGGAAGGCGGATGAAACTCTGGACTCGCTGCCTAGCTTGCACCAGCCTTTGTCATCCTTAGTACGGTCAACTCCACATTTGCGTTCGCAGAAATGGCAGTCCTGAAGAATTCTTTGCGCTATCTCAATCTTAAGATCAAGAAATGACCGAGCTGAAGGCAAAATGGCAGGATGACGTTCTGCTCCAGAATCAACTTCATGGACATAGTCTGAGTGCTTAGCAGATAGTGCATGATGCTCTATCCATAGATCTTCTAATGAAGAGTCAAGAGGTAGACTGGTAACTATGTCTTTTGCAATCATGTACTTGGCGTACCGCTCTTGATCGATGATATGCCTGTATCTTCTGAGTCGGCGCACTACCTCTGCGTCTTTCCAAACCCGAATGGAGTCAGGCCGATATATCTTCCACATTGTCCTTGGCATAATGACAATTGATGATAAAAGGTCTGTTGATTCCTTTTTATCTGACTCTAGAGCAATACTGAATGCTTCGTGTTATCATCGATTACATAGGAGATAGATGCTAGGAGTGCCTGTACCATCCAGGCAAACATATCAGGAGTGAGATTATTCGCACTATCGATTACTGCGCGGGTTGCCAAGAGTTCTGTCTGTACTGGCGGGTCTGTGATAAAGAGGGTCTTCTGAGGTAATACATCTTTAGTGAAATGCCAGTTTCGGTATTTGGACGCATGCTCAGCATTTCTCTCAGGCCGATTAAAATCATCTAGTCGACACCAGTTCATGGCATATACTGCATCGACGTCTTCAAAAGAATCGAAATCATGGCGCTCCTCGAAAGTCCCTTCAGCAGTTTTGACACGGTCTTGTGTATCTCGAAGGACTCGGTTCAATAGAGGAAATTCCCGAGGAGTGACCACTCTGATGTCTGCTCCTAGCGAGGCTCCCATTAAGCAGAGACTGTGAGCCGTGGAAGGTAGGATGTGTTTGGAACCAAATCCCCAGGAAACCGCGACTCTTTTCCCCTTGAGCCCCCCTAGACGATCCCACAGTGCGGAAGTCAAAGCAAGAGCTGATTGAGGAGCATAGAGGTCATCAGATAGGTTGACAAGTGGAACTCTTGAAACAGCACAAAGCTGCTCTACAACACGACGACCAGCACCAAATGTATCACTATCAGCAAAAGCAGTCAGAAGTACATCGATGGCCTTACTGAATGTATTGGCCTCTCTCTGAATTGATTCAGTAGACATTCTTTGGGCATCATCCCAGCCGAGTCTCACAGTTCTGCAGCCTATCCGTCCCGCTGCAATTTGGAGCGCTCGCGCCTCCAGCAAAGGGATGTTATGAAATAGAGAGCCGAGAACCTCCAAGCGCCTGATGTCGTCATCCTTCTTTGCCCATTGTGGAGGGCCATAGGAAATCACCCTGCGAATGAGATCTTCAATCTCATCACCTTTCAGAGTCAGCATATTCTCCAGCCACCATTAGAAGCGTACGACCACTTGTTCAATCCTTCCCTCATGGGCAACTTTTAAGGCCATAGACTGGTGCCTCGTCCGGTGAGCGGAGGTAATTAGGTTGAGCGGGCACGGTAAGCTCCTGAAGAAGATTGAGAGTAAAGAGGTAAAGGTCACGATTGTTGGGCTCGGTTACATTGGACTTCCTACCGCTCTTTTCTACAAGAGGAGCGGACTAGCTATAACTGGTATTGACACAAACGAAGAACTAGTAGCTGAACTAAAAGATGGCGAAATCCGGATGAAGGAAGAGGGCCTTGAGCGGATGGCCAAAAAACACCTGCCCGAAATTACGCTAGACACCTCTTACGATAGAATCGCCAAGAGTGATGTTATTGTGCTCTGTCTACCTAGTCCCATTGATGAGAATGGCAAACCCGTCACTAGATATCTTGAAAATTCTGCTGCAGAGATTGCGTCCTTGGTCAATAGAGAGTGTCTAGTGATTGTTGAGAGCACAGTTCCAGTCGGCACAACCGAGCATCTATCTGATCTTTTTGCAGAATCCAGTGGAAAGACTCCTGACAAGGACTTCTGGTTTGCTCATTGCCCTGAGAGAGTCCTTCCCGGCCAAGTTGTAGAAGAGATGGACACTAATCATCGCCTTGCAGGAGGTGTATCTGAGCTGTCCACTTCCCTTGCTGTTGCATTTCTGAAAACAGTCTTCAAACCCGAGCTAATTCATCCTACAAGTGCTAAGGTATCAGAGACCACGAAACTCGCAGAAAACGCGTACAGGGACGTCGGAATCGCCTATGCAAACGAACTTGCACGGCTTTGTACATCATTGTCAATAGACGTGAATGAGGTCATCAAATTAGCAAATCTTCATCCACGTGTCAGCATTCTCAACCCAGGTCTTGGTGTCGGAGGGTATTGCCTACCGAAAGATGGTTGGATTCTAGTTGAGTCAGCCCGTCAGTTGGATGGTAATGGCGTTCTGATTCCTG
>JAEOTX010000170.1 GCA_016839605.1 Candidatus Thorarchaeota archaeon
ACACCGGCAGGCGTGATGAGTTTCACCTCGACATCACGACCTAGAAGAGATGCTCCTGCAAGCTCTGAGAGGCTTCTATCCAGTTCGTTGGGTGTCACATAGTACATTGTGCCTCCAGTAGCCTCAGGTAACAGACCCAGTGTCTTGAGTTCCATTGCTCCTCCAGATGCGATGCCTACAACATCAAGTGATGCACCTATCTTTCTGAACTCGTCTCCGAGATTCTCGTAAAACTTGGCCGCTGGAGTCACCTGGTACCCCTCAAGGGCGCCAATTCCCTCATTTGCTAGTCCATCCGTAAGGAGGACAATTCGGCCAACCTCTCGGTGCTTAGCAATGGTATACGCCATTCCAACGGCGGGACCAAGTGCAGTTCCACCCTGGTCTCGCAGAGCAGCAACGTGGCGTTTCAGGTCTGATGACTTATCACCAACCTTCACCATCTTGATCTTGTCCAACAGGCGTTTTGTCGAGTTCTTGATATCATCAATATTCTGGAAGGACTCTCTTGGGAGTTCGATAGCTTCTCCAGTCTCCAGGTTCCTGCAGACTACAGTACTCTCAAACTCAATTAGACCAAACATTGTGTCCGGAGTGTTGGCTGCCAGACTGTCAATCGATGTGTTTAAGCTACGCTTGACAGCGGCTAAGTTCTCACCAGCCATGGATCCGGAAACATCTATCAGCGCTAAGAATGACCGGCCGCCTGTCGAGATTGTTTCAGTACCGGTCTCTATCTCTTGTGGTGGCTTCACTACGAAGTCGGTATCATCGCCTGCGACGACAATCTCGCCTTCGATTACGTTCAGTGTACTACAGAATGGACAGACAAAGTGCTTTCCGACTTTGTCGTTCTCTTGTATCTGATCTACACTGAGAAGGAAGCCATTGCATTTGTGGCAAGCAATTGGCTTACCAACAATCTTGGTAACGTCTCGTGCCAAGTCTCCAAATTCAACTCGCAGGACGTATGGGAGGTCTTTCATTACATCCTTTGATGAAGGAAAAGCCTCCGAAGTAGTTCTCAGCATAGGCATATAATTCGACTCCAAAAGTCTTGGGGCTAGGTTCACATTTGCGGTATTAAACTCTTTTAGAATTTCAAGCGCTTGCTTAGCACTTGGGAATGAAGTAAACCTTTAATGATTTGAACCATTATAGAAGATTGAAAGTGGAATTGGGTGGAATTTTGGTGTCTGGTATAGATTCAGAGGCTTCGTATAGTACCCAAACCGCTGTGCAGTCCTATCTAACATTTACTTTCATGTACTGTCTGGCCATCGTTGCAGCAATCCTACTAGGTGCTCAGGGCGGATTGATTCCTGCAAGCTTCTACTGGTTCTGGATTACGAGCCCGATTATCTATCACGTGTCAAGCATTGCCCTCGGCATATTCATTTCATTCTTACCGTTGCTCATTGTATTCAATCTGAACTTCATGTGGTTTAGAGGAATTGTCAACAACAGACCTCCGTCACAAAGCATTATCGTTACAGGAACAATATTTGGAACAGTCATCGCGTTGCCGTTGTTGATGATAATGGTATACCTTGTTATAGTTGCTCAAGAGGTGACTTGGGGCCTCTGGGAAGCAATTCCGTACTATCTGTCAATTCTTTGTGCTATTGTTCTAATCTACGTGCTTCTAATCTCTGTCCATTCGGTTGAAAACAAGAGGCGCCACCTTACTTCCAGTATTCTTAATCCTCGCTTATGGGCTGCATACTTTCTGGTTTTTCTGCTGCTACTACTGCCTGTTGCCGCCATCCTCCGACCCTTCTCCAGAGGATATTTTCATTACATTCCGTTAGCTGATGTACCAGATCTTTTTCTGAGGGCATTCCTAGTAGCTCTAGTTTTACCAGCATTATCACTTGCATTCGTTTTCAATGTCAAGCCAAACTATAACAAGTCTGGAGCATCTGAATTCGAAACGTAGTGATAGATTTTTGGCTTTTGCCAGAAGCTAGTGAGGAGCTTGCAGAGTAGTATTTCCATTTTCACGTGTTTGTTCAACACATAGCCTTACAGATTCATAGCTACAGTCTTCAAGTGCTATCCAATCGTCTTGATTTCCTGCATTAGGCGTCTTTTTTGAAGTGCGTATTTAACCTAAGCTACGAAAATTATCCCCAAAGGAAATACTCCCATTTATAGCAGAAATGGTTTTTAGAAGAATAACAACACTGAGAGAGTCAGTGCCCACGGAGAGTAGTCAAAGTGGATGAAGCAAAGGTAAAACAAGTAATCGCCGATACAATGGCTGCTAATGAGAACTTAGAGGGCATAGTGGTATGCGATGCAAAAGGGAAAGTGATATTCGGTCATACTATCAGTGGGGCCATCAAACATTCAGACGTCGCAAATCTTGCTGTCAAGATTGCTGGTAACTCCTCGCAGCTATCAAGCGGACTAGACAAAGGAGGACTGAAAGAGGTTTCAGTCGCGGCTGACCATGGCTTCATTGTGATTCTGGGCGATGTGAAGGTTGTTCTCGCTGGAATTGCTGGAGACGGTGCCCGCGAGTCCATGGGACTGCTGAGAATGGCTCTAAAGCGTGCCTTGATGACGATGGTGTCCTGAATTTCAATCCAATGTGCCGCAGAGTTACCTTTTTGAGTGGATATTTTGCTAATCGAAGATGCACTGGCATACCTGAATAAGGCCCAGGTAATACCTAGGTAGTACCAATCATATTTAGGGCCGTGCAATATCAAGGCTGTACAACAGACACGCCTATCACCTGAGAATCGTCTTTAGCCGGGAAGGGAGCGTCTTGGTCCACATAGAGAAGCTAGTATGCAAGGGCTTCAAGTCATTTGGACGAGACAGCATCACCATCAGGCTCAACGAGGGCTTCACATGTATTGTTGGACCTAATGGGTCCGGCAAATCAAATGTCATCGATGCGGTGTTGTTTGTACTTGGACAGCTCAGTGCAAAGACACTTCGAGCAAACGTATTCTCAGACCTTCTTTATTCCCCACCAAAACCGGATATGCCTCCAAAGGCCAAGACTGCCACCGTAGAGCTTCACTTTGATAACAAGGATAGGAAGCTGCAGGTAGAATCAGACAAAGTTGTGATTGAGAGAGAACTTGATGATTCCGGCAAGTCTACGTGTCGTATCAATGGCAAGGTAGTAACAAGAACTCAGGTCATTGAGGTCTTGGGGGCAATTGGTGTCGATCCCAACGGATACAATCTGGTCCTGCAAGGAGAAATAGCGCAAATTGTGAAGGTGAGCCCCACCGATAGACGCAAACTGATAGAAGAGATTGCAGGAATTTCTGCTTACGATGAGCAAAAGGAACGTGCTCTCAAGAGACTGGCTGAGAGTGAAACAAATCTTGGAAAAGTGGAGATGCAGCTTCAGGAGCGAAGGCGCCAGCTGGAGAAGCTAGAGGAGGAGATGACTGACGCACTCAGACATCAGAATCTCCACAAGCAAATAGAACAGGTTAGAGTTGACAGTATCGCATGGCGGACCATCAAGGGTAAAAGCAGAATCGACACTATCCATGAAACTCTGGCTGAGAGAGTGGAGGAGGCAGAGAATCTCTCCAGAGAGCTTGTAGAAGTGGAGAAGGGTGTTAGCGACACAGAAATTGAGATTGAGAGCATAGATGGAGAGATTGACCAGATAACCGGTGGAGACTCGGCTAGAGTTTCGGAGCAATACGGAGTTGTTTCAGCAGCGGTCGACCATGCCAAGGCAGACCTTGAACGAGTGCAGGGTGAGTACGACACAAATATGGAAGAGCGAAACTCGGTCGAGGTTGAGATTCAGTCAATCCAAGAACAAGTGAGTGGATCAAAGGGTCTCGTCAAGGAAAAAGATCAAGAATTAGCCAGGTTGGATGAGGAGATACAAAGCTGCTCCAACAAAATCAGCGGCCTAGAAGAGCGAATAGAGAAGGAGCAGGCAACGTCATTTGAGGTTACCCTTCGATTGCAAGATCTAAACAATCAAATGCGGGCACTCGATGAAGGTGTGTCTGAAGTTAGATCAACTATAAAGACGGACAATAAAGAACTTGGAATGACCTATGAGGAGCTCCGTGATTCGACTGAATTGATGGAGAAGACGGAGGAGGAACTCACAGATCTCCGCAGAGTTATACCTGAAAGACGTGAGAGTCTTAAGCAGGCGGAAGAGCATGAAGAGAGTAAGAGGACCGAAGTAGAAAGAATAGAGAACACGCTCAAAACTGCGGAGGCCGAGGTTCGAGAGTCAGCACAGATAGTTGAGAAGACGAAAGAAGAGCTAATTCGCGTACAGGCCAGACAGGATGCGCTGAGAGAGGCAGAAGAGGCGTTCCTAAAGAGACGACGTGCCATCCGCCGAATTCTAGAGTTGCGCGACTCGAAAACGGTGAAAGGCATCTATGGAACAGTGGCAGAACTGGGCACCATTGACCCTGAGTATGCATCAGCCATGGAAATCGCTGGAGGAAATAGGCTTACTCATATCGTTGTCGAAAATGACGACGTTGCCACTAAATGTGTGAACATACTGAAGATTGAGAAGGTAGGTCGAGCTTCTTTCATCCCGCTCAATAGAATTAGCACAAAAAAGCCAGGAAAGATCCCACGGGACAGGGGAGTCATAGGTCTGGCAATTGAACTGGTGAAATTCGATGAGAGAGTGCGTCCAGCATTCGAGTTCGTCTTTCAGGACACATTGGTCACAGAGGACTTTGAAACAGCAAAAGCAATGGGATTCAAAGGGCGTAGAGCCGTTTCACTTGAGGGCGACCTGGTTGAACGATCAGGTCTGATAACAGGTGGACACTATCACAAACTCGCAGCCGGACTCTCCCTCCAAGTGGAAGACATAAGTCCAGAGATAGTCGAGCGTCTCAAGGGACTCAGTGAGATATTGTCTGGGCTGCGCAGTCAGCGAGATGATCTTCGAAAGCAGAAGAGTAAGCTGGACTTGGAGATTCAGGACCTGTCGAAGAACAACTATCGGGCAAAGCTTGAATTGGAGGGGCTTGAAGAGCGCATGGAAGAGAAAGAGAACAGGACAGCGCTTCTCAAGGATAAGATCAGCAAGGCACAAATCACAATAAAGGAGCTGGAAACTCAGATTTCCGAGCTTCAAGAACGGGACTCGGAGCTGTCAGAGCAGAGGGAGAGAGTCAGAGGACAGAGAGATGATGCCAATGAAACCCTAGCCACTTCTGACACCGCTAAGCTGACTCAATACTTGAAAGACCTCAAGGAAGTTCTGAATCATCACAATCAGGAACGCGAGGTTCTTACTAGTGAGATTACCGGCCTCAAAGTAGCCCTAGATGAACGCCTCAAACCAAAGCTCTCTGAGCTAGATGTACGTCTGAAAGCAGTGCAAAAGGGCATTCCAACCCTTGAAGAGCGTGTAAATACGCTGCAATCTGATGTGACGGAAAAGGAGCAGGACTTCGAGAAACTAAAGGCTGAACGCGAAAAGATAGACGAGGCGGTGAAGGACAAGCGAGTACGTCAGCTTGAGTTGAAAGAGCATCTTCGAAACCTCAGATTCCGTCAAGAGGAAATTCGTGAGGAACAGACAGCAAATGAGAAAGCAGTATATAGGCTCCAGACTGAACAATCGCGCCTCGAAACCGATTTGGTTGGCCTAACTGCTGAACTGAATGAACTGGCAGATGCCAGTGAGGAGATGGCCAAAAGGTCGAAAGAACGGGAACTGACCTACAAGGAGATTGATGCCTTCGATGACAAGGTAAAAGAATTCGAGAGAGAGCTCGATGTTCTTGGGCCTGTCAACTTGAAGGCCCTTACAGACTATGATATCGAGAAAGACCAGTACGAAGAGATTGTAGACAAGAAGACTCGGCTTGAAGAGGAGCATAAAGAGATTCTCACATTTATGGAAGAGATTGAGGCTGAGAAGACCAGGAAGTTTCTGCAGGTGTACAATGATATTGCAGATAACTTTGCAAAGGTCTTTGCAAAGCTCTCGCCTGGTGGCGAAGCAACACTCATGCTTGAGAATCCAGAACATCCCTTGATGGGAGGTATCACAGTTAGGTCCAAACCAAGAGGAAAAGAGCTTGTCACACTGGATGCAATGAGTGGCGGTGAAAAGACTATCACTGGTCTTGCGCTCATATTTGCCATCCAGATGTTTAATCCAGCAAGCTTCTATGTATTCGATGAGATCGATGCTGCGTTAGATGACGTCAATGCCCATAATGTAGCCCTTCTTATCGCAGAGATGGCAAAGTCTTCTCAGTTCATTGTTGTGTCATTAAGAACGACCACCGTTAGAAAAGCAGACCTTCTAGTTGGCGTTTCAAATCAGGACGGCATATCAAGAATCGTCAAACTCGACTTAGAGGAGGTGGCGGAAGTAGCATGAGTGATGAAGACAGCTCACCGTTCTGGGCTTCTCCGCCGTACATTCTCCTCACTGATGTACTTCAATTGGATAAGATTAAACCATGGAATGTTGATGTTGGCAAGCTTGTTGCTGGATTCATTCGTGAGATGAAGCGGCTTGGGGACATTGACTTCAGAATCTCTGGAAGTGCATTATATTCGGCTTCTGTCATCTTCATGAAGAAGACCCGTGAGCTTGTTGAGCTTGGAATTCTTCCTCCGGAATCAGTCGGTGACGATGATGAACTCGTTATTCCTCTAATTAGACCTCCATTCAGAGTAAGCAACCAACGGGTCACTCTTCAAGAATTGCTGATAGCGATGGATAGAATGCTCAGCAAAGATCCTCGTCCACGCCCTGTTCCTCGTAAGAAAAGGTATCGGCCCAGCATAGAACCTATGGATTTCAAAATGGAAACAACACGGGCAGACGTGGAGGAGAACATAACTGAGGTCTACGATGACCTCTTGAAAATAATGGAGATTGGTGAAACGGCAAAGTTCGTTGATATTCTTATGAACAATACAAGAAGGGAGATTGTCCGTGTCTTCTTCGCCTTACTTCACCTCTATGGTCGTGCGTTCATTGACATCTGGATGGATGATGAGGATATCATCTGGGTGAAGATGCTCACACCCCCGCCACCTTCGGAAGAGGAGGAAGAGATACATCCATCTATTGAAACGAAGTGATTTCCATGGATGATGACAAGGTGAAATTGGAAGCGGCTCTATATGTAGCAGGCAGGCCCATCTCAATAGAAGAACTGGCTGCTGTCATCGGGAAAGCTGAGTCTTCCACAAAACGGGTGCTGGAAGAGATTGGCCACGCGTACAACAAGCGAAAAGGAGCTCTTGAGGTTGTAGAGCTTCCTCGAGAGCGATGGGTGATGCAACTCAGACCCGAATTGACCCCTCATGTTGCAAAGCTAATTCCAGGCGGACTCCTATCATTCGCCACACTTCAGACTCTGGTATATGTCGCCCTGAAGCAGCCCATCCTTCAATCAAAGCTTGTTTCTGAAAGGGGAACTCATTGCTATGACCATATCAAAGAACTGACTGAAAAGAAATTCATTGATGCCGTGCCTGAAGGGCGGAGTAAACTGCTAAAGACTACAACCCTCTTTGCTGATTACTTCGGTCTTGACCATGATCGAATCAAGCTCAAAGCGCAACTTCGTCATCAAATGAAGAAGATTCTACAGGATCAGCAAGAGCTTGAAGCCAGAGCGGACTTAGGATTTAATGCACGTACTTGAGAATCATGCTATATCATTATGAAGCTAAAAACACCGCAGGTATTTCTACGGTATATTGGGGGTTAAAATGGAAAGCAGGGGGGACCGCTCAAAGTGAGTGATCCACCCTAGAGATGCTGTCCTTACCAGGGTTCTGGAGGAGGTGTAAAGGGATTATCGGTGGTCCAGGGCTCTGGTGGGGGTGTGAACGGATTGTCTTGGTGTATTGTCATTATAATCAAAATGACACTCTGGTTTCCATGGCAGAAATTCCTTCTACAGCTTCTGTACACTCAATATGTATTCCTTTGTCGAGTACTAGCTGATGCACATTCCGAAACCAGTACACAATGAATAGGACTTAAAATAGTGCAACAGCCATCCTGTTTTGGCAGTTCCACTCAGTCGAATTCCATTCAAGCATACTCTTAGCAAACTCGTGGAATTGGCTCTCCGTATGGGACCTGCACTATCTTTTTCCCGCCAATCTCCGTCTTCATAACAACTCGAGGCGTGCCTTCAGTGACGCTTCCAATAATACGGCATTCATTTGTTGCCCTGTGTTTTCGCAGAGCTTCTAGAATGTCATCGGTATTGGAGGAGTCAACAGCCATAACCGCAGTCCCCTCACAGCTCATGTGTAGAGCATCGAGTCCAAGAATCTCGCACAATGAAACAACTGCAGGTCGTACTGGAATATGACTTTCTTGAATCTCAAATTCCACTCCGGACTTGGATGCAACCTCATTCAATGCAACTGCTGTACCTCCACGTGTGGGGTCCTTCATTGCATGCACCCCTCCCGTATCTAGGCAGGCACGGATTGGTTCCCAGAGTGGTGCAACATCACTGGTGAGGTCGGTGTCGAACTCAAGACCCTCTCTATGAGCAAGTAATGATGTTCCATGGTCACCTATTGGTCCCGTCACGATGATGTCATCACCGGGTTGTGCACCGCTGTCTGCTACTGGTTTATCTCCGTAGATAACACCAATGCCAGTGGTAGACATAACAAGACTGTCAAGTGTGCCTTTGGGCATGACCTTTGTGTCACCAGCAATCATCGCCACGCCAATTGGTTCAATCACATCGTTTAGCGACTTGAGGATACTCTGCAAGGTGTCAATCTCAAAGCCCTCTTCCACAATGACTGTGTTCGTCATAGCTACCGGTTGCGCACCCATAACTGCAAGGTCGTTCACTGTGCCACAAGCTGTTAGTGTTCCGATATTACCTCCAGGGAAGAACAATGGATGGACAGTATGAGCATCAGTACAGACAATGAACCTTGCGTCATTAAGTTGGAATGTGGCACCATCATCCATCTCATCGAGACCTATTGATCCGAGTTTCCTGTGACTGAATGAAGGAATTATCACATCCTCTAGTAGGCGTTGCATCACCCTTCCGCCCGCGCCATGTGCGGTCTCTATTCGAGTCATTCTTTTGCCTCCGCTCAGGTTATCATCGCCCATAGTCGTATTTGAACCGGACTGTTTGGACGGTCATTGGTCACTATAACTTGGCCAGTAAGTAAGACTTAAAACCACTCTGCAGTGAGCGACAGTGACCCAACTAAGAGGTAGTCAGAAATGGGTGTCTGGCATAGACGATCAGGTCGCACAAAGACAGGTGCAAGGCTCAAGCGGTTCAGAGGGAAGAGAAAGCATCAGATGGGCCGCACTCCCACTGAAACAGTGATAGGAGATACCAAGAGGACGCTCATTGAGAGCAAGGGTATGAAGACCAAGAGCCCAGCTCTTAGAGTCACTATGGTGAATATCACAGACCCGAAAAAGAAAGAGACCTATCGTGTAGAAATTCAGGATGTAGAGATGAACCCTGCCAGCATGGACTACCAACGCCGGAAGGTCATCACGAGAGGCACTATTATCAAGACTGAGAAGGGTCGCGCTAAAGTCACTAGCAGACCTGGACAGGATGGAATTCTTAACGCAGTCCTGATTTAACTGACGGCATTAGGCTGCAGCAGTTTTATCCAAGTCGAATTCAGGCTTCCACAAACAATTCGTTCCTGAAAGCAGTGAACAGCACACCTGCAATGATTGCACTGATGATTACTGATGCAGTCCGTTCGAGTAGCATGACTGGGAAAATCACAGTCCCGAAGAGAAAAGCGTCAAGCCCGAGGAGGTAGACGGATCCCAGTGTCATCATCGAGAAGTCTGCCAACGATCCGATGAGGGTCAATGGTAGTATTTGGATGGGGATTCTTGAGAAGGAAGCAGCTGAGTCAAAGCGGAACTTGAAAGCCTGAAGAACTATTGCTACCAGTGCGGTTAGTGCATATGGTAGGATAAACCACCATGCTTCGTATAATGGTAGCAAGTATAGCAAAATAACAAGCAAGATGTAGACTGCAGTTATCAAGGGTCCAGGCACTTTGATCCCCTGAAACTCTGTGATTGGCCGTAGACACAGTCCTGTCAACAGACCAGAGATAGCGGGGCCTAAGATTATTGTCGGGATTGCAAGATATAGTCCTGCAAATTGGATGGAAACTATTGTTGCCAAGAAACCTGCGATTCCCCCAAAGACAAAGCCATAACGAGGGCCAAGTACCAGGCCAAACAGGGGTGCAATGCATATAGCGAAGCTCAAAATGCTTCCCGACCCCGCAGGACCTATAAACTGACTCATAGGAAGAACAACTGCAATTGCATAAACTGCCGATAGTATGGCACCAACTGCGATAATCTTGGACGAACTAGTCGACCTGAAGGATTCAAGTTCAATCGTTTCGGACTGATCTTCATTCATATGTTGACTCCCTCGTATAGCCTATCGGCGGCACTTTGTATGCTTTTCGTGTGTTTGTATCAATGTAATAGAACACATCTAAAGCCTATGGAGCTACGACCTCAGCTTCAATATTCGTAATGACAAAGTCCTTGCCGCCCGTAATCATAGTTGCACTGCTTTGACATTTTGGACACTTCATTGGGGCAAACATGGCAACCTGCGAAGGTATTTCATCCTGTACCTGGGCCTCACCTTCATGGCGGCATTGCTGACATTTGATGCGCCCCCTCACTTTCTTGATGTTCAACCTAGCACCCTCAAGTATCGTCTTCTTGCTCGCTATCTCAAAGTTGAACTCCAGCTGTTCAGGTATTAGAAAAGTGAACTCGCCCACCTCGACGTTAACAGCGGTCACCCTCTTCACATCGTGAGTTTCAGCTGCCTGGACTGCGGCCTCTACGATTGAACACGCGGCTGAGAACTCGTGCATGCTATGATACTCCTGTCTTCGGACTGTTTGCTGATTGTTAAGGCGTTTTTGATGTGGTAGGTTCAGTCAAAACAGTCAAGTAGGATGTTCCGCACCAGAAATCATCACCTCAGGGGAATGGAGAGAGTGTCCAAAGCTTCTAAGTCCAAGAAGACAACTAAGAAGAAAGCAACAAAGACGGGTACATCGAAGCAGAAGAAGAGCGCAGCAAGCACAAAGACAAAGAAGACTGAGAAGAAAACTGCAGCGAAGAAGAAGCCTACTCCCAAGAAAGCCAAAGCAACCAAGAAGAAAGCTGCCAAAAAACCTACTAAGAAAGTGAGGAAGAAGACTGCAAAGAAGGATTCATCCATTTTGGACGAACTGGCAAAAGAAATCCAGAGCAATGACGAACAAATAGCTATGGGAGCAATCGAACGTCTAGGGACACTTCAAGACAAGCGTGCCACTGGAGTGCTTGTACAGGCACTTGGCGATTCACGGTATATGGTACGGATACACGTAGCAGCACAACTTGGCGAGCGTAGGGATAAGACATCAGTAGGTCCACTGATTGATGCACTTAAAGACAAGTCGTTGTTTGTTAGGCAGACTGTGGCAGGAGCCCTAGAGAATATAGGTGGCAAGAAGGCTACTGATGCCGTGAAGACTGCAGAGTCTAAAGGCATGCTACTAGACGAATTACCTGAAGGTGTTCGGCTATAGAAACGAGATGGGGGATTTGAGCGAATTTCGCTTATATTGAATGGTCATATCTGAAAAGATGCGCATAACACGGAGCGATTTAGGAAATGAATGACCCTGATGAGATTAAGAAGATAGAAATTGCGATCAAGGAATTAGACCTTGACTTTATGCGCGGATTGCTGTCTGAAGATGAATACAATAGAAAGACTGGCAATCTAAGAGTACAGTTGAGAGAGGCAGGAGGAGTACCTACAGGTCTCTCAGAGGCACGTGAAGCACTTACACCTACACCTTCCATAAAGCCCGCAATGACGGACCCGGTCACTGCAGTCAAGAAGACCGTTCAGGCAATGCGCCGAATCTCAATAGAACGAATCGCTCAGGATTCGGGTATCAGCGCCATGAACGTCACGCGTATCCTAAGTGACCTCTTGGATGGACGCGAATTGTCTGGCAGGATTGACCATGATGCAGGAGACTTCGTTCTTGGGACTGGGACTGGCCCACCTCCGAAGACAATTGGTGCTTGTCCCTACTGCAAGAGCGATTTGGAACGAATTGCAGTGAAGGGAGAAACAATCACCTGTACCATGTGCCGAGAGTCATTCATCGTGTCTTAGATGAAGGGTATTGGAATCAATGGATTTCTGAAGAGATAAGTGCGTTAGAGCTATATCCAATTCAGGTGTTTCTAGATGACTCTCTTCAAGGCGTGTTTGACTGGTGATGAGCCTGGAGCAGCATCCCATGTCAGCGAGATGGTGTCGAAGAGTCAGCCATCAGCCATCTGGGCGATTTTAATGCATGCCGCTGCCTGGAATGAACAACGCGACTTTGATACTCCTCACTCTACTATCATAACTCACTCAATTCACCGAATGATTCAGGAACTTGGACCCAATCCTGATGTCTTAGCAGTAAAGCCTCCCACTCCCAAGCTTAAGACACCGAATGACCTTGTCGAACCTCTGCAAAAGGCACTCCTCGAACGCCTGGCATTGCATCTAGCAGCAATTGATCACTGGATTAAGGACCGTGGACCCAGATACAATGTTGACACTAGACTCGATTCTTTAGATATGACCATGCGCAACTACACTCAGTCGGTCAGGAAACAAGCACACATGAGTGCACTCAGTTTTGCACTACGACTTGGAAGCCGTGATGATCCTATTCGACTCCGACGTACGACCGCATCTCTAGCAGCAGAAGACGCCGATAACATTGGGCACGCCTTCATCATGCCAGTTTCTCTAGTTACCGAACTCCCACAATCTAACTACAAACTCCCGTATCAGGCGGCTTTATGGCATCTAACAGAGTTTCTTGTCAGAAAGGTGCCAAGAAAGCAACCTGATGGGTTCAAAGTAGATGATCAGATGGAGAAGATGGCCTCACCGACGAGCCTATCGAAGCATAAGAACCTCGTGGCCACATCCATTGTTGAGTACGGAATTCTTGGGCACAACGGGATTTTGGCACAAAGAATAGCCTCTGCAGCAGAAACAGGGCTTGTACATAGTTACACTGTTGATTGGTTGCTAGATAGATTGAAGCAGAACGTCAAAACGAAGCCTCTAACCACACAGCAATTATCTGTTGATAAAATCATAAAGAAGAAATCAGGGACTGACTGGGACCAGCTACCGAGTGGCATAGACCTGCCGAACTCAGGAAAGGTCAGACTATGGCTGGTCAAGAACGCCACTGACTACTGGGACAAAATGATGGAATTGAAGTCAGATGTCTTTGAGAAGATAATCCCTGATATATCAAAGAAGGACTGGCCCGTTGTGAGAGCAGCGCAGTATGCTATGTCTGCCCTTAACGGATCACCTAGAGCATCACATGTCATCATCTTCACTCAGGCAGTCTGGTCATTAGCCGAACAGGGACTGATTGACAACTCTCTTGCTGCTCTTCAGGTTCACAGAATGCTGAAGCAATATCTCAAGGGCAGGTAGTGTTGTCAGACCTTCTCGTATTGGAGCACATTCTCCTCTTGAAGAATGAGTCTGAACAGACCTGACTTCTCAACCGTCGCCTTACATCCCTCAGGAGAGGCATGATCAATGAGGAAGACTAGTTTTCCTGAAGGCTGCAATGTCCTGTGCATTTCCTTCATAAGGCCGATCTTATCATCTATCCATGTGTACACATCGATGAGAAGCGCAAAGTCAAGATGATTATCAGGAAGACCTGTAGCCAGATCAGATTCAATTGTTTCAACGTTTGAGAGACCTTCTTTCTTGGCTCGTTCCTTGACCCGTTCAATGGCGAGGGGATGAATATCTAGTGCATAGACCCTTCCAGACTCTCCGACAAGCCTTGCTGTGGGGACGGTGTAGCTTCCAATGCCGCATCCATAATCCAAGACATGATGCCCGTCCTCAATTCCAAGCGCACTTACGAATTCTGCAGGTTTCCTGAATCTTTCACGAAACCGAAGATACCATGCCATCACGCGATAGCTTGTGTTCGACGTGTGCGGTCGATTTGTGGCTGTACTCATTGTTTTCACTATATAATACTTTAAAATCTGAAGTATTTAAGTTTCAAAGTGTGAAGCTGGAAAGTCACTTTCCAAATATGAAGTAATAGAAATCAGAGAAAAGAAGGGAGAGGACTCTAGCCTCTCCTCAATCTCTATGCATCGCCCTTTCTGTAAGACTCAGCCAGAAGATCAGGGATGTAGCGGACTTTCATCCCAGTCGAGCTTTCCTTCATCATGTCGTTGAGCTGAAT
This sequence comes from Candidatus Thorarchaeota archaeon, assembly GCA_016839605.1. GTDB lineage: Archaea > Asgardarchaeota > Thorarchaeia > Thorarchaeales > Thorarchaeaceae > SMTZ1-83. The sequence continues at coordinate 14,314 of JAEOTX010000170.1, forward strand.
AGTGCAGAACGGGCACTCGGTCGTGACCATGTCAGCACCTGTGGCCTCTATGTACTCCTTCCTTGTAGTGGCAATCTTTTGAGAGAGCTCACGTTGTCCTGCACGGACTCCACCACCAGCACCACAACATCGATTCTTGTATGGATCCTCAATGTATTCCACACCTGGAATCAGTTTGAGAACCTCAATAGGCTCATCAAAAACATGCTGACCCCTACCCAAGTGGCAGGGCTCATGATAGGTGACTTTCATCTTGATTTCACCCTTTGGTGGAACTATATTCTCCTTACCGATCACATGAATCATGTACTCAGCCATATCATATACCTTGTATAGGGGTGGTTCACCACGCTCTTCCTCAATGAAAGGGCGATGGTCTTCACGTAGTGTTTTACCACATCCAGCACATGCAACAACTACTGTGTCACAGTCATACTTCTTACAGGCCTCCTCAAAAATCTCAGTGACTCTTCGCGCTGCAGCATGAGCGGTATTGAGATCACCAGTCCTGAAGGCTGGACTCGCACAACACCATTGTTCCTTTGGAACGACTACATCAATGTTGTTTCTATTGAGGACGTCAATCAATGCTTTTCCAGTATTCTGCATCCTGTAGTCAATAAGACATCCTGTGAAGAAAGCAACTCGACCATTTGGGTTATCAACAAAGAATTCTTCGGTTTCGATGGCTTTCAATAGTGGAGGATTCTTTTCAGGTACTGCTCTACCCGTCTTGTTGATTTGATCGACAAATCCTTGTTGACCCTCAGCCAGCGGATAGCCTGCTTCAACGGCCTTTGCCCGTAGAAGCTCGACTGCCAAGGCGGGGATTTTGATTTTCTTTGGGCAGATGTCCTCACACATCTTGCAAGTGGTACAGCTGTAGATTGACTCGTTCATGGCCATAGCCACACGGTCTTCAACATCACGTGGGTCAAGCTCGAGCCTAGCAAGCTGACGAATTATCATTGGTCCCGGATAGTCCCATGTTTCGTGAACAATTGGGCAATTTGACAAGCACGCACTACATTCGATACATTTGCGTATCTCTCGAACCTTCTCAATCTCTTCAGCATGAATAATCTCAGGTCGCTCTGGCTTCTTGTCACGTGCAACATAGGGTCGGATTCGCCTAAGTCTGAATGTGGTCTGTGCCATGTCAACGACCAGATCCTTGATGACGGGCATCTTCTCCAAGGGCTCTAGAACTAGCTCTTCGTCTGGTTCGACCTTGGTTCTGCAGGCAATCCGTGCAATGGTGTTCACCTTTACTGCGCAAGAACCACACTGGCCACCTCTACACTCCCAACGGAAAGCCAGGCTGGAGTCAAACTTGTCCTGAATGAAAAGCAGAGCATCTAGGACTGTCATTCCAGGCTCATACTCGACATCGAAGTCTTGGAAATAGGGCTCATTGTCAGAATCCGGGTTATATCTTAGAACCTTTGTCTTGATTGTCTTTGTCAATTCTTGGCACCTCCTATGGGGGTATGATCTTGGTGATAACGAGGTCTTCCTTTCGAAGTTCCATCTTGCCGTCTTCGCCCTTCCGAATGACGATATTGTAATAGCCCTTATCATTGGGGTCGGCGTCCACACGGTAGTGTGCGCCCCTACTGCCCTTACGTATCACTGCAGCTTCGGCCACCATTCGAGCTGTCATCACCATATGCTCGAACTCCATCGCCTGATGCCACCCCGGGTTGAACCGTTTGACTCGCACGTCTACCTTGATGTTTGGAACGACATCCTTCTCAATTCGACGGAGCTCCTTGACCGCGTATTGCATGTCTTCTTCTTTTCTGAAGATTTGGACCTTCTCCCACATCAGCTTCGTTAGTTCATCTCTCGCGTCTGCTGGGGATATACCTTCCTTGCGTTCTAGCATGGCCTCCAGTTTCTCAAACTCTTTTACAATCACATCTTGATTGATGCCTGTGTGGGTGTTCTCCTTTGCAAAATTGGCTGCACTCTCACCAGAGAGGGCGCCATAGACTTGAGTGTCAGCCAGAGCGTTACCACCTAGTCTGTTTCCGCCATGCACTCCACCAGTGCACTCACCTGACGCGTATAAGCCAGGAATGTTGGTTCCAGACTCCTCGTCTATCTTGATGCCGCCCATGAAGTGGTGGCATGTCGGTGACACCTGCATTGGCTCCTCCCGGATGTCCACTCCAGCATCCTCGAACTGCTCAATCATGCTCTCAAGTCGAAACTCCACTATGGACTTCGGGAGGTGTGCTATGCTCAGGTAGACTCCGCCATCTGGTGAGCCTCGGCCTTCAACGACTTCGGTCATGATGGAACGTGCTACTTGGTCTCTTCCAGCCAGCTCCATGACTTCGGGGTAGTAGTTCTTCATGAAACGTTCACCCTTATTGTTTAGGAGAATTCCGCCTTCACCTCTTACAGCTTCAGTGACAAGTCGTCCTTTCGCGGATGGTGGTGCGCATTGTCCCGTCGGATGGAATTGTATCATTTCCATGTCGATGAGTTCACAGCCGGCTTCGTAGGCCATTCCATAACCATCACCTACATCCAGCTGAGCGTTGCTTGTGACCTCGTAGATTCGTCCCGCTCCACCGGTCGCCATGACCACAGACTTGGCACGGAACACAAGATAGTCACCGTATTTCAGATCGATAGCGGTGACCCCTGCCACCCTTCCTTCCTCAACCAGAATCTTGGTGGCAAACACCTCATCGAAGACACGAACTGAGGTCTTCCTTATGGCCTCTGTCAGTGTAACCATGATTTCAGAACCAGTCCTGTCTGAGGCATATGCTGTGCGCCTCCATGACTGCTTGCCGAAGGGTCTCTGAGCAATCTTCCCCTCAGGGGTCCTGTCAAAAACTGCGCCATATTCCTCAAGGTCGAAAACTCTCTCAGAGGCATCGCGTACCAGAATCTCAGCGAGTTTCTGATTATTCAGGTAATTGCCTCCTACGATTGTGTCCTTGAAGTGGGTCTCAGGATTGTCGTCAGGGTCCACATTCCCAAGTGATACATTATAGCCACCCTCGGCCATAGCTGTATGAGCCTTACCGAGGAGCTCCTTACTCAGCATGATAACATCCAGATTGTGCGAGGCTGCCTCAATGGCTGCACGGCATCCTGCACCGCCAGCACCAACAACGAGAACATCGCACATAATCGTCTTGTAGTTCAACTACAGTCCTCCGATGGAAAGGGCTCTCCGAGCCTGACCGGTCGGCACGTGGCGACCGTTTAAGACTTACTGTTGGGGTTAGTGAGGAAACATCCCGTGTAAGAATCCAATTTTGGATAGAGAGGATTCATTAGTTGGCTTGGCGCCTATCAGCTGTGCAAGAAATCACACAAGTTACTCGAAAAGTAACCACTATATGTGAATAATACATACTGCTTGAAGTCATCAGGGGTGCATGAGAATGGATTCGGAGGATCTCCTTCTAGTCATCGCGATGCTGGTGATACTAGTGGTGGCACTCTACGGAATTTCAGTGCCAATAATCGCAGCATTGGGGACATAATCTAGGAAACAGAATGAGGGCGAGGATTCAATGAAAAGGCCACCCACCGTCTGTGGCGCTTTAGAATATCACGCAAAGCCCCAACTACTTCGGGTCTTCAACTACTTCTCCTGTTTGTGTCAAGTATATGACATCGAGCGAACGAATGTATTGGTCGGGTAGCATTCTGAGTGCGTTCATGAACCCATGCCAGTCCGTGAGCGTCTTTGGGTCGTCGAACTCGATTCCCTTCAAGAGCTTCGATATGTTTTCTACCTCAGCATGATGACTTGGATGGATATATCGAATTCTGTATTCTGTGCTTTCGGGATAATAGAGAGCAACATCAAGTGTGAGCTCGGGATTTGCATTATACACAATCTGGACGATTTTCCTCAATGAGAGACCTCGCTGAAACCCAACTATTAACATCTACATTGTGGGGAATATGTGTTTCCAATGTAAAAGCCCTTGCCATAATGCCATTGCTTAGTCCTTTATGCCAATCTTAGCATAGACTTCTGCTTTGCGCGCTGACACTCTATCATCCATTACCTTGTGTAAGCTCCCACCATGAGAGTCCATCGTAACAAGCAATGGACCAAACTTCTCTGCGGTTATGACCCAAAGAGCCTCTGGCATGCCTAGGTCGCTCCACTCGTAGGCGCGTACTTCTTTCAGTCCCTTTGCAGCAAGAGCACCACACCCACCGGTGAAGCTGCAATAGACTGCACCAACCTCCTTGAGTGCTGCGAGTGTCTTCTCACCCATACCTCCCTTCCCAATGATGACTCGGGCTTTGTACTTTCGGAGAAATTCGTCCTCAAAGAGTTCCATTCTGATGCTTGTGGTGGGGCCAGCAGAAACTATCTGCCACTTGCCGCCCTTCTGCCATGCCACAGGTCCTACATGATAGACAACACTGCCCTCAAAGTCCACAGGAGGTGCTTCTCCTTTCTCATACATGTGTAGGGCACGCTCATGGGCCTCATCACGTGCGGTGTAAACATGCTCACCACTGACGTAAATCACATCACCGACTTTGAGCTTCCGTGCGTCTTCTTCCGAGATTGGTGTCGTAAAGTGATATTCAGCCATTTCACTCGCCCTCCAGTGGGTGTGTCACATACGTGACTCCTAGATCCTTTGATATCACTGCTTTGCTGTGCCTTGCAGCCCAGCACTGAACGGCAACTCCCACGGGTAGACTTGCAGGATGACGCATGGCATAGTCGACCTTCACTGCTAGAACTGTTGTCTTGCCTCCAAGACCCATTGGACCAATATCTGTGGCATTAATTGCATCCATGAGTTCCTGCTCAATCTTGGCCACTTCAGGCTCAGGATGTTTGTCATCGAGTGGTCGCAGCAACTGCTGCTTAGCAATCTTGATTGAAATATCTGCACCACCGCCAATTCCCACACCGATGATGTTTGGAGCGCATGCCTTGCCCATATAGCTCATTGCATTATCTACAACCAGTTTCTTGACGCCTGTTAATCCAACTCCGGGTTTGAGCATGCCAACAATGGACACGTTCTCACTACCTCCACCCTTAGGATATGCGATTATTTCCAGTGAATCACCAGGCACAACATCCCAGTTAATCCAAGGGATTTTCACACCAGTATTATCACCCGAGTTACCACCTACAATCGGATTCACTGCATTTGGTCGGATTGGTACTTCCGCTGTAGCCTTTCTCGTGGCTTTGGTGAGGGCTTCTTTAATCTCATCCATAAATGGAAACTTGCTGCCGACTTTGACATAGAAGATTATTATGCCCGTGTCTTGGCACATTGGAACTCCAGTATCTGCAATATCCATATTCTGAATGATTGCTGAGAGCTGGGTCTTGGCGGTTTCGTTATCCTCGCGATCACGAGCCGCCCTCAATACATCTTCAACATCCTTAGGCAGTTTTGTCACAGCCATCTTGAGAAGACGAAAAGTAGTGTCTTCAATGACTTGCATTGGATCCTTCATTGTATCAGCTTCTTGGAATTGCTGTTGAAGAGGCAAATGATTTACCCCTTGCACGGACTCGCAGCCAATTACCTACCTAATCTTTCTTACTGTTTGGATATATTGTAGGACTATATACATTAGAAGAGGACGCTTCTGTGTGAGATGATGACTTCATGACACTAGACCTGACCTTGACATCTATAATCTCCTTTGTCACCGCCCTCGCTATTCTCATAGTATTCAGTATGATGGACATTCGTGAGAGAAAGGTATCCAATCACTATGTGCTAGTAGGAGGCGTGATTGGCTTAGTCATTGTATTTCTCTCGGGACATTTGATTCAAAACCCAGTGCAGCATTTAACGGCACCAATCTTTGTGATTGTACTCTCCTATGTTCTCTTTCATATCAAGGCCATTGGTGGTGCTGATTTCAAAGCGTTGGTCATCTTGAGCATCATCAGTCCCGGGATAGAATTAGCCGTGTGGATAGACCCGATTCTTGAAGCAGTTATTGGAGGCGGTCTTGAGATGTTAATTATGTTGACCTTTGGTTATGCGTACTCTAATTGGTCAAGGAAAGACAATGAAAGAGGCACGCCACTGATTCCCTTTCTTAGCGTGGCCTATGTTCTGATCCAGGTATTGGCACTTTTTTAGAGCACGGCCGCCGGAAGGGAAAAGGTATAGAGTAGGGTCCAGACAAGCACCCATAGCAATAGAAACGTAGGTAGACCAGCTGTAACGAGCTTTTGTCGACCTCCAATCTCTTTGGGATCTATCTCTAACAGGTAAACAACAACGTACAGAGTTAGCGCATACATAAGCAGGCCAAAAATCAGACCTCTTGAGCCACGAAAAGCAGGTCCAGCAAGTCCACAGATTAGCGCGGTGATTAATGCGAAGAATATCTTAACATAGGTCTGTTGTTCGTCTGCAGAGTCAGCCCATCTACTGAAAAGACGTTTGAAGATATTCTGGAGAGGCTCTATCACTGATGACATAGTGTGACACCTGCCGGAGTTATGCGTCTGTCAATCGACTAGGTTATAACAATATCGGACTGGAGTGGCGCTTGACAATGAAAGAAACGATGAGCAATATTGACATTCGGCTGATTCTGCCAGAGCTAAAGGAGTCCGCAGAAGGTGCATTCATCAAGAATGTATACCAATATGGAGATGTCTTCGTACTCAAACTCTACCAGCCCGCAGGAGGCACGTCACATCTTCTGTTCGAAGTCGGTCGTCGAGTTCATCTCACAGAATATCGTCGAGTTGCTCCTAGGATCCCACCGAAATTCTGTACAGCACTCAGGAAATACCTCCGGGACCGAAGAGTCATGTCAGTCGATCAACACGATTTGGACCGAATTGTGGTGATAGAAATCGGTGATGAATCAAGTTCACACAAATTAGTCGTGGAGCTTTTTGGCAATGGTAATGTCCTTCTTCTCGATCCAGAAGACACGATATTCGTTGCAATGCGTTACAGGAGAATGAAGGACCGTGATGTCATTCCCAAGGCAAAGTACGAATTTCCGCCTCCGCGCGGCATGGATGTCATGAACCTAGAGGCGGATGCACTAGTAGGGGTTCTCTCTGAGTCGAAAGCAAACGTGGTTCGAACTCTAGCAAGCAGGCTAAACCTTGACTCCCTTAGCTGTGAGGAGATATGCGCCCTTGGAGGAGTGAATCCTCAAGCAAAGGTCCCTGATTTGGATGAGCAAGCAGTAAAGGACCTTTCAGGTGGACTCTCTCGCTTTATCGAGAAACTCAAGAATGGAATTAGCGAGCCTCGAATAGTCATAGATGATGAAGACGAGGAGGAACAAGTTGCATTCGTTCCCTTCATGTTGGAGGTCTATAACGGCTTGCCCACCACGGTATTCCCTACATTCAGTCAGGCTATTGACAACTTCTATGGCATATCTGACATGGAACTTGAAGATGAGGAGATTCTCGAGGCTCATGACAAAGAACGCATGCGCCTTGAGAGGATTATTGAGAAACAGAAAGAAGGGATTACACGATTAGAAACCAAGGCTGTCAATTTAAGGCTGGCAGGAGAAGCCATCTACAACCACTTTCAAATGGTACATGAGGTTCTTGAAACAATCTCAAGTGCAAGAGCAGGTGGTCTATCCTGGGCAGAGATTTCATCTAGGGTCGAAGAAGGTAAAGAGAAGGGTATGCCATCTGCAGTTATCATTGAAAGAATAATTCCTTCTCAGGGCAAGATCTTAGTGAAGCTTGCAGATGTCGATGTGAGCCTCGATATCAGAAAGAGTGCACAAGACAATGCATCACTGGCATATGAACAGGCCAAGAAATCTGAGGCAAAGACCAAGGGAGCGCAGAAGCAAATCGATAAGACAATCGCAAAACTAAAGGAACTAGAGGAAAAGGCAGTCAAACCTGATACAAAGGTGAAAGTCCCGGTCAGAATCAGGAAAAAGCGGTGGTATGAGAAGTTTCGATGGTTTCTGTCCTCAGAGGGTCATCTTGTCATTGGAGGAAGAGATGCAAAGACCAATGAAAGACTCGCAAAGCGACAGATGGAGTCAAACGATGTGTTTCTCCATGCCGCTCTGCACGGTGCACCCTACATAGTTGTCAAGGTTTCAGGAGATCCACCAGGAGAACAGACTCTCACTGAAGCTGCACAGTTCGCCGTTACCTTCTCTCGAGCGTGGCAAGACGGTCTGTCATCAGGTGATGCCTATTGGGTTGACCCCGAGCAGGTCAGTTTCACTCCGCCTTCTGGAGAGTATCTCCCATCAGGGGCAGTTATGATCTACGGCTCAAAGAACTACATTCGAAGAGTTCCGCTGGAACTTGCTGTGGGCGTGATGATTGAGGATGATGATGCGATTCCGGTATCTGGACCACCCTCGGCACTATCAGCTCACACACAGTACACTGTAAGGGTTGCTCCAGGCAAAGGAAAGAAAGGCAAGCTTGTGAAGGAAATTCTCAACCAGCTGAAGAAATTGGTGCCAGAGGATAAGAAGCATTTGATCGACCAGATACCTCAAGAAGACATGATGCGCGTCCTGCCTGGGGGTGGAGGCGAATTGGTCTCTCGTGACTCAAGAGGTTGATTATGATTTATTGAAACGGTCAGACAATACAGACATGTTTAAATTCCAACTAGGTTGAGTCAGTCAAGAAGGCACCCTGAAGCCTAGATGCTCTGGGTGGTTATTAACCAGCTTTCTGATGCGCCGAGGTATTAACTGATGTCTGACCCTTCACAATCAATGTCTGTGAGAGAAATCATGTCTGTCAATGTAGTGACGATGCCACCAGATGCTAGTGTGCGTGAGGTGGCACGCTCAATGAGCGAGATGGACATAGGATCGATAGTAATCTCTGATAAGGGTCGGCCACTAGGAATCATAACAGAGTCTGATATCGTTAGAAGAGTGGTGTCAGAGGATAAGGATCCAAAGGATGCTAAAGCCAAAGATATTATGAGCTCACCTCTTGTTCATGTCACACCAAATACCGCCCTAACTGAAGCCATGAGAATAATGGCTCGCGGCAATATTCGCAGAGTGGCAGTGCTAAAGAACAACTCTTTGGCAGGAATAATCACTTCAAGAGACATTCTGCGTTGGTCACCCGAACTCATTGACGTGCTCATGGAATCTTTGAAGCTCCGTTCTGAGATTGCAGATAGATCCGATGAAGAGGAGGAAGACGAACTGATCGCGTATGGTGGAACTTGTGACAGCTGCGGAGAGTACTCTACTGAATTGGCACTTGTTGATGGAAGATATCTCTGTGATGTGTGTCGGAGCTAGTTGGTCAAACTAAAGGAGTGCATTCAGTTCGGTAAGCACGGTGATAGGAGGATTGCATGTTGGAAGTAAGTCAAATTATGGCAGAACCAGTCACTATCGACAAAGATCAGAGACTATCATACGCTCTTGAGCTTCTTGACAAGAAGCGTGTGGATAGACTAATTGTTACTCAGAATGGTACCGTAACAGGTATTCTCACGTATGCAGACATCGCAGACAGGCTTAGTGTTAGTAAGGTAGTTGCCGTTTCAATCGGAAGACTACATGTTTCAAGCGCGATGACTGATACCGTAATTACCGTATCTCCGGATGACGACGTCACCGAAGTTGCTCAGCTCATGGTGGATAGAGGTATGAGCGGATGTCCCGTTGTTGATAAGAATGACAAACTCGTTGGTGTAATCTCGAAGACAGAGCTTTGCTCTCTTGTGACCAAGTTTGAGGACATCAAGGTGGAAGACCTAATGACAACAAAAGATATCCTTGTCGTCAATCCCGTAGAGCGTCTGGTGAAGGCGAGGAGTGAAATGCTCGATAAAGGATACTCGGGACTTCCAGTTACAGATGGTCCAAGGGTTTTAGGATTACTCACTGAGAGAGCTGTTGCAGAAGCGATGGCGAGATTCAGTGTGGAGGTCCCTGATAAGCACCGCAGAAACCAAGTTAGACAGATACGAGTTGTAGATGCCATGATAAGGGAGCCTCCATTAGTATCTCCAGGAGAGCCCCTTGCTGTAGCTATTGAGAAGATGACGAAAGCAAATCTGAACACACTTCCTGTGGTGGGTAAGGGAAACAAACTCTTGGGTATTATCAGTGCAACTGATCTAACCCGTTTCGTTGCTAACAAGTTTAAGGTCCCAGAATCAGAAGAATAGCCCTTGGCGACAAAATCATATCGTGCCGTGACACAGAAGTAGCTATGCCTGTAGACCGCATCCTAGAAAGAGGGATTGTGATAGTGGACGGAATAGAAGTTGTCCGTTCAGTCACAATAGATGCAGGCATAATTGAGGGTATTTACGAACCTGGCTCTGAGCCCCCTGCATCTGAGAGAATCAGTTGCGAGGGACTATACATTCTACCTGGAGTAATCGATATCCATGTTCATATGAGGGATCTAGAGCAAGATGACAAAGAAGAGTTCTCTACGGGAACTATGGCTGCTGCTGCAGGCGGTGTGACTACTGTAGTAGATATGCCAAACTCAGTCCCACCGACTATAACCCATAAGGATCTTGAGGAGAAAATAGCCATAGCTACGGAAAAACGATACGTCAACGTGGGATTCTACGCTGGTATTCCGAGCAAAATCAGGCATGTGGAGGAGCGTCTGATACCCCAGATTCTGGGATTCAAGGTCTACCCACACACTCCATTAACAGAAGGCACACACTATACCAAAGAGCGCCTAAGGGAATGTATGAAACTATCAGCCGAGTATGGCATACCTCTGCTGTTTCACCCCGCCTCAGCTGAGATTGACGCAAAGCCAAAAACTCATGATGACTTCTTTCAGCTCCACAGCTGTGAAAACGAGGTAGAGTCTCTAAAGCAATTTCTGGAAATCAAGGCAGAATTCTATGAGAGCAGATTGCATGTCTGTCATGTCAGCTGTGGTACAACTGCGCGAATACTATTGGAACATCGTGCAGAAGATACACTGACTGCAGAGGTCACACCGCATCATCTCTTCCTAACTGGGGGAGAATTCTCACACGATGACGGTCGAGCTAAAATGCTTCCTCCATTACGGTCGCCCTATGATAATGAAGCGCTTCTACAAGGGCTTAGTTCAACCTGTGGCATTGATTGTGTTGTGTCAGATCATGCACCTCATGAGACCTTCGAAAAGAGACTCCCGTTTAGGGATGCAGAATCAGGCATACCTGGACTTGAAACATTATTGCCCCTAATGCTGACAGCAGTCTTTGAGGACAAGATATCTTGGCTAGATTATCTCAGAGTCTGCAGCTCAGGTCCTGCTAGAATTCTTGGCATTACAGGCAAGGGAGTTATTGCCAAAGGGTATGATGCAGACATCACCGTCGTTTCAAGAGAGAACTGGGAGATTCGTGGTAGAGATTTCCACTCCAAGGCTAAGATTACTCCATTTGAAGGACAGAACGTTAAGGCACGTCCTGTCATTACAATCGTTGGCGGCGAGGTGGTCTACAGCTATGGGGGATTCTTTGCTGACCCAGGAGTGGTTGGTAGAGTGCCTTTGCGGCGTTTACGATAGCTGCGAAAAGCATAACCGGTATCATGTGTTGAGAAATGTCGGTGGACATGGATTGGACTACGCATATTCTGACGATGAAGGAACGCTTCTTGTGAAACTTGCAAGACAGACTGTTGACAGTTATGTGCTAGACAAGACTAAGCCCAGTCCTCCAGATGATGCACCTCCCAAATTATGGGAGAAGTCGGGCGTGTTTGTAACTCTCAACCTTCTGGAAGAGGGCCATGTTAGACTTAGGGGGTGTATTGGTCGTCCATATCCAACGCAACCATTGATAGAGGCCACAATTGATTCCGCTGTAGATTCTGCGGTAAATGACCCCCGCTTCAGGCCAGTGAGCCCAAATGAAATTGATTCTATCATCGTTGATCTAAGCGTTCTCACTCCTCCGCGCAAATTGGAATATGACAGCCCTGACGAGCTCTTCAATCTTGTGCAGGTTGGAAGAGATGGACTCATAGTCAGTAGAGGAATGATGCGTGGGCTTCTACTTCCGCAAGTCCCTGTGCAGTATGGATGGGACACGAAGACATTTTTGGAACACACTTGCCAAAAGGCAGGACTTCCGAGCGACCTATGGCGAGCTCCTGATGTGGAGTTCATGTCATTTCGAGCCGAGATCTTTGGTGAAACTGCCCCCAGAGAGGAGATTGTAAGAAACCCAGAGCATCCCCGATGTTAGAGGAGAATGATACCGTGAACGACTTGCCATCAGCTGTGATTGAAACCCTCAAGGAGTATTTGAAAGAAGATATCAGAACAGGAGACCTGACCTCCAATGTTACAGTGCCTGACGATGCAATAGGATCTGCAACAGTCTATGCAAAGAGTAAGGCTGTACTGGCCGGAGTAAAGGAATTGACCGCCATAGCAGAACTCACAGGGCTTGATTACGAGGTTTTTGCCTTCGAGGGAAATTGGGTGGGACCGCAAGAGCCCATAGTGGGTCTGAGAGGGCTTGCACGCACTCTTCTGGGAGTGGAACGAGTCTGTCTCAACATCATCCAACGGATGAGTGGGATAGCAACAAAGACCTATAGAATGGTTCAAGCTGCAAGAGAAATGAACCCAAATGTACGTGTGGCGGCCACAAGAAAAACAACTCCAGGCTTCAGATACTTCGAGAAGAGAGCAGTCCAGGTAGGCGGTGGAGACCCTCATCGTTATGCACTTGATGACATGGTCTTGATCAAGAACAACCATATCGCTGTTGTTGGAGGAGCAGGTGATGCCGTCAAGGCTGCCAGAGAGGGGGTATCGTTTAGTAAGAAGATATCATGTGAAGTTCGTACGCTTCAAGAGGCTATAGAGGCTATAGAAGCGGGTGCTGACATTGTACTGCTGGACAACTTCACTGCTCAAGATGTAGGGGGAGTCCATGAGGTTCTTACTCAACGAGAGATGCGGCATAAAGTCTTGCTGGAGGCATCAGGAGGAATTAATGAGGACAATATCAAGGACTATGCGCAGAGTGGAGTGGACATCATCTCTTCTGGAGCATTGACTCACTCATACGACTCAGCAGACTTCAATATGCTCCTGTCATTTACATAGGGAGTTTCAGAAAGGTGGTGCCCCGACCGGGATTTGAACCCGGGATTGTCATACAAAAACAGACAGATAAAACTAGAGGACTTCAAGATTGGTACAATAGAGAGGGATGAATTACTTATTTCGAATAACGTGCAAGACTGGTGGTTTTGGAGAAACGGTCCAAAACGCAGCCCTCATAATGCTTATTTCGGCGAAAAGGGCTATAAAGAATGGCGGTATGAATCGAACTACAAGTAGGATTGAAGAAGGTAATAGAAGAACGGCAGGAAATCCGCAAGAGTGAGTATGAATCGAACTACAAGTAGGATTGAAGCTAGAACGTGTCGTCGTCGATTGCAGTTATCTGAACTGTATGAATCGAACTACATGTAGGATTGAAACTACACCCACACAATAACACCGACGACAGACGGCTCTCGCATGAATCGAACTATATCTAGGATTAGGATTGCGACACATTAAGACCCGTATCCGGTGAATAAACATCTTGATCTCTATTCATGTATATTATACCAAATAATAGACGTCCCTCGTGGTCACAAACACTTTCTATCTTGCCTCTGAGGTCTTCATAATGCCTGCTGCTTAGATCAATGCTATATCTATAGAATGCAGAAGGTATGCTCAGCTTCTTCTCAATTAACTTGCTATCTATCTCGGTCAAAATTGATTCAGATTTATTGTCGCAGTTGATGAAAATCTGGCATGCAGACTCGTTTCTATCAATGAGTCTGAACTTTCGTCCAAGGTCATCCCACTCTAGATGTTCTGCATGATTGAGTGCCACATTCGTTACCTTTCGCTCCCGAATATCAACAAAATACTGAGAGAGCCTTTCTCTTAGTTTCTCCTCACTGTATGAGTTTCCTCCCTGCTCTTGTAAGACCTCTCTGGTCATCTCAAGGTCTACTTCGTCATAGACACTCTGTGCATACCCTCGATTCGTTTCAGGATCGAATACACATCTCACATTGACGATGCCAAGTTGTTCATGTTCCCAGTTTCTGTTACAGCGGCCTGCAACCTGAATGATTGAGTCCAGTGGTGCTAGATCTCTAAAAGCGATGTCAAAAGAAACATCTACACCTGCCTCAATCACTTGAGTACAGACTAGGATGACACGCGACTTGCGTGATTTGAGTGACTCTCTAAGTGAAACAATTGTCTGCCTTCTATGGACTGGAGCAACCCAACCTGAGAGGAAATAGATTATATCATTTGGACCAAGGCAGCTCTGAATTTTCGAGTACACAGAGGCAGCAGCAGCTTTTGTGTTTAGCACCACCAACACATTCGAGGCGGGGTTCTCTCCTAGCCCCTCAATGACCTCCTGAGTGAACTCTTCAAGAGGTATACGGGTCGAGTCATATTGCACCTGGTACCTATTGACTCCGGTCCCATCCACAATTGTAGTTAGCATTTCCTCAGGTTTGAGAATTGTAGGCATAGTTGCAGTTGCAAGCAGAACATGACAGCCAAGGTTTCTAGTGAGTGCTCGTATCGTTTCAGCAATGATGTCCCAATATTTTACAGGGAAGGATTGTACCTCGTCCATCAGGATTATCGAGCGTGCAAGCCTATTGAAGCGGATAGAGTCCCGCTTGGATGAACCCAAAATAGTTTCACATAGCCGCACTGTTGTCGTGATGATGATATCAGAACGCCACCTGTCCACAAAGACACTGATGCTCTTTGGGTCGTAATACTCACCTTCAGAACGCCACTTCATCTCGCTCAACGAGTGATGCACCGTGAGGAGGGCATCATTCTCCTCATGGTCTATGTCAAAGATGTCCCTGACGAGGTTCTCAACTTGTTCTGCAATAGAGATGAATGGTAATGCATAGATGATTCTTGGTGTGAAACTCTCTTGTCTGCGGATTTTTTCACGTATCCTGATTGCGTATGACATCATTGCAAGCGTCTTTCCAGACCCTGTTGGTGCCTGTAGGGATAAGATTCGAGAAGTTGAACTTAATGCCTCATTTGTGAGATGATATGTGTCCTCTCTCAAGTGTTTGATGCGTTCCTCTCGTTCATTGGTTGGCGACCGCCAGACACCACTCTGGATTTGTCGCGTCCGATAGAGGTCAATGACATTCTCCTTGATTGTGCTCCTAGGCAAATCACGCACCACTGAGTGTTTGCCAGTATCTCCAAGAGAGAATCCCGCGTCGTACTCGTCCATGTCACATAGAATGGAGTAGAGAAATCGGTAGAGAATGTAATCATCAAGTGATGAGTTCTTTCGATATACTTCAAGGACGTCTTCAATGTCATCTAAAAGACACAGCAAACCGTTATGGTCGAGTCCTAGGAGTTCATTGACCGAATCTAATATTGCAAAACTGCTCTGTGGGAAGACAGAATCTGTCAATTGTGGGTCCTCTTTGAAAAGCTCTCTCAGAAGGCTAAGAATCTGAGATGTATTGTCGACCTCCTCTCGCAGCATTTCGATTAATGACACTGCTGAGTCCTTTGTTGGCAATGGATTGATGGCCTGAGGGGAGTGATGTTGAAGGATTGCTAACATTGCAAATCCAGATAGACAGAATCTGACATCTTCAGGGATATCTGAAAACAACTGCCTTGTTGCCAAGAACCCGAGGAGTGAACCAACATGTGTATGATAAGACAGAGGAATTTCAGCAGTAGGAATGATTTCATCATTCACCTTGCGCTGAAAGACTGGGGAAGACTTGCCAAAGTCATGGCAATACGCGATTGTTTGGACAAGTTGTTCGAGTCGCTTTTGTGTTTCCCTATCTCCAAGAAATGATTCAAGTCTTTCATAATGTGGATGAACATCTTTGAGAATTGCTAGGGTTCCAGATGCAACTACATCGTTATGTGTCCTAAGCGATTGATGCGGTCGTGCCTTCGACCTGTCCATCAAGAACCACCTAAGGGACCAACGGGAAGAGGTACCACAAACGTATCTGGTGTGGCTTCAACAAGAGCAACAACACCATGTTTCTTCGTCTTTACTACGATTGGACGTTCTTGATCTTTGATTTGATATGCAACGGAATCAACCAAGTCGGCACTACCAAATGGATGGACATAATCCCCGTATAATTCGACAGGGGTAGTCTTCATTGACATTGGAACACCATGAACAAGTACAAAGTCTCCAGTCATTCTCATACGACGATCAACTGAGAGAGAAACAATGCTTGAAACAGAGTGTTCTCCTGAATCAAGAGGTTTGTATTGGCTCCGAGAGATGAACTCCACCTCAGCTAGCATATTTGCATGTCCAAGATACGGGGGGTATGTGAAGAGATGGTTTCGTAGTGCATTCTCCAATTCATCCATCATATCATCATCATTCAAGCCGACATAAAATCTGAATCTTGGTTCAACAAGAAGGTCAAGTCGCTGCTGAGTGTTCATACCACGTTGTGTTTCAGGGTCTGAGGGTATTGGTATCATCATCTCTCCGATTCTAGTCGGAAACTTGGTCTGTGTGAAATTAACAGTCATTCCAAGCTTATGACTTGGTTGTAGAACCTCTACCGCGATAACTGAGTTTCTAAATGGATTTGCCAGATCCCAATAGGAGTTCCTCGGAAGACCAAGGATTGCTCCAATGAGTCCAATGATTGCAGTCCTAGGTGGAAATGGAAAGGTAAGAGCACTTCGCGTGGTTTCAGGAGTCTTGAAGGTTGCATATCTTCCTGATACATCGAAGACCAAGAACTCGGTCATCTCGCAGACTCCTACATACCTATCATACCAGTGCGTATCCCTGTCTTTGATAGGAACCCTTCAAGGTCTGTTGATTGCTCATCCTCGTACCTGAAGGTTGTTTGTCCGTCAGAGTAGTACTCAATCCGATCAATGTGTTCGATGTTCTCCTCAAGCCGGGTCACCAAGGCGGTGATATCGATGATAGCATCATCGATTCTTAAGACTCCATCCTCCTTGTCAATCATAACATGACGCCATAAATCACCAATCTGGAACTTTGCCTTCTTTGATACAGCTGAAACAATAAAGCGGGGTATCTGTTGAGATTTAGACCTAGTATTGAGAGCCTTAGTTCCCCACCACAGTCCTCGATATACCTCTAACATATCCTCTTCCGTCATTCCTGTTATCTTTGCACTACGTTCACAAGCTATACCATGGAAAAGGATTAAGGAGTAATCCACAACATGAAACTCACCAAGAGTGCCAGCGCCTTTCTCCTCTCCAGAGGATAGACTTGCACTCAGTCCATATGTTATAACATTGGGTTTGTTCAATGATCTACCAATGTTGAACTGAACAGGACCAACAATTGATGTATTAGCGGACTCAAGAGTCACTGCAGCACCAAAACATCGCACATCAATGAACTCCTTTGGAAACTTGTCCATGATTGTCTTTCGTACTTTCTTCCCCTCACTCTTGCTAATCTTTTTGAGTCCGAGTTTTTCGAGTGCAAGATGAGCCATAGACATTACATAGCCCTCGGGACTGTATTTTTGCTTCACTAGGATATCCATATGCTTCGTACCATGATGTACAGTATCCCAGTAATCGCGTATTGTACGTTTCAACCTTAGGTCTGTTACAATATTATAGCCCTCATCATCCACCCTAGGTAGGTTTCCACTATCAGGATCACCATTTGGGTTAGAGTCCTTAACCTCATAGGCAAAGAGTATCTCTCGCCTGTTTTCCAGTTCGCCGTCTGTTTTTCGTTTCTTACTCATTTCTTTCACCTCTTACTCTGTTGAAAGAATCATATCCATATACAAATGCAATCTGCAGCTCCTCTGGTCTACTAGTCCACTCTGCTTGAGTTAGAAGCTCAGATGCAAATGCTCTATGTTTCCAACTCACTCTTCCCTCTGCTCTGCTTTGAACTTTGAATATCAGAGAGCTGGCTTCTGCCATCATGCTCTCCAGTCTTTTTCGGTCAAGATGGTCGAATGACCTTGCTACAGCTTTTGCAAGCCCTTTTGTTCGGAACTCAGTTTCCTGAAGGTAGACTGCATAACTCAAGAATGCACCAGTTGCGCACGCCGCTCTCACATCTGTCTTCTTATAGAAATGCGAATTGAAAGACTTGCTCATGTCCTCAATCACATTGTCAACAATTGATTTCTCGTCTTGATTTTCTGTCATTATTTTTTACCCCCTAGTAAATCATGATTGTAAAGAGTGTCGTACAGGGTTAGAAGGTCTCGCACTCTGCGTCCCACGAATCTCTGAGTCTGTAACTTTCTCTTGCCATCCTTCTCACGTATCATGTCCAGAAACATGTGTCTGATAGTGTCCTCTCTGTCATCAGGTCGATACGTAGCTCCAGCTCTTAGAAGTAATCGTCTATCCACACGTGTGCCAAGAAAGAGTGCGCCAAGGAATGCTGGGAGGACCTTTGGTCCCATGATGTGAAACAGTCGCTGAGTCTTGATTTCAGTCATTCTTGATAGACCAAACCCACGCGAGATATCTTCCAGAATGGATGTAATCTCCCTCAAGCGTGTTCCAGGAAAGAAATATGAACCAACCATATTCTTCATCCTGGATTGGGCTGACTCGTAATAGAAGGCCACAGTATACGACAACCTGTGAGGGAGAACTGATAGGGCCTCAGCAAGGTCTACATTTTCCCGTCGACGTTCGACCTTTTCCAAAGCGTCCTTGATAGATTGAACAGCACGAGCTTGTCCTCTTCTTGAAACATTGATGAGTGCTCTTACGCACTGTTCCAGGCTTGTCTTGTTCTCTGTATTAGGAATAATCTGATATCTGACAGGAGTCGTTCCACGACCTCTTCGTACAGAGTAGGCATAGAACGTCATCTCAGACTCAATTATGTTCAAACCAACGGTGGCCTGAGTAGTACACTCCTCACAGAGGGGAAACTGCGTAGAATTATTGGGATTGAACCCAATAGAATATCCTACCTGATCGAGTGTGAACATCTTCGCTGCTGCAAAGCTTGAAACTGAATTCCTTCTCTTACCACATCCATGACACACGACTCCTGAGTCCTCAACAATGGAGCTACTAGTGAATGAATTGACAAAGAGTTGTCTTAGCTGTTCCAATTCGCCAGGCCAACGATAAGCGCCATCTTCAGGAGCATCAAGTATTCTTAGAATCAGCCACTTTGGTGCGGTATTGGAAGTGAATTCGTTGGATATGAACAAGTATTCGGAAACAACATCATAGATCCTTTCAAGATTATGCGATAGCCATTGATTCAGCTGTGACACTAGAACGTCATTCGTCCCTCTTGTTCGAGTCACAATCCGTCCTAGCTGACTCTTTTTCTTTAGGTTCATAGATTGATTCTCGTCATCCCTTGCCGCCTCCCACTTACGAAAATCAATTGGATGACAGATGGATGGGAGGGAGTTGCCAGGGGCATATCCAAGAGCATAGAGGGCCTTTTCTTCGTCTTTGAACTCGTAAGACTTGGGAACCAAAGGTGAGTCGTTATCCCATATATTGCAGTCTAACACAGCCAGTAGTTTTATGCGGCCTTTATAGCTCTGTTCTATCAGGGCACTATAATAATCTGTATCCACAAGTGCTCCAATACGTACAAGCTGTTGAATGATCATCTCACAGTCCCCTTAAGATGTTCTAAGGTCTGAATCGGAATGCCATCCAGAATTGACCGGACCATTCCGAAACCCATGCTGTTCTTCTCACCCAAGCCGCAGTCATATGCGAAGTCAATGAGCTGCGGGTCGCCTCTCAGTCTGATTTTGTAATAGTAGGAGCGGTGCCAGATGTCCACGATGCGTACCATTTTCCGCTGAACATCCCAAATCGACACAACTTCAAGGTCACCAGGTTCTTCCTTCTTGAACTCTGAGTACTTCCTCCTTAGTTTCTCTACAAGCAGCTCTGCATAATCCATATCGTCTGGTCCAATCTCCCATTGTTTGGTCTGTCCGTCCTTCTGGATGATTGTCCTCACGAGCGTGGGTGACATTGAGATTAACGTGTCCTCACCTCTACTGTTGGAATACTCATAGGGCTCGGAAACAGATAAGACTCTGAAGGGAACTCCCTGAATGCTGATTGAATCAACATCATTCAGAGATGAGATCATCACATCTAACAGGTTATTGTCAGGTGTGCTATACCAAAGAGTCGCGCCCCCAAGGGCTTTTATCCCATTCTTCCGTGTCTGTATCGAATCGATGTATAGCCGAGAGAATGAGAAGAATTTGTAAGATTTCTGATCGTGAAGAGCGTCATATTCTGTCCCTTTGAGCAAGCTAAACAGAGCTGATGCTACTGAATGCTGATAATTGTAGTCGATGACACACGGTCCAGATGTCATCTCTGGAATAATGACCAAACGAATTCTCGTTTCCTCTACCCCCAGTACCTCCTATGAGCGTGCGTGAGTGACGCGCATGTAGCTAGAACTCTGTGCGCTAATAAGAGGTTCTCTCAAATTCTCTGAGAAATGTTCACTCTTTAGATAACCAAAGACTGTGAACACTCTGAGGTTCTTGCAGAACTGGAGGTTTTCAGAAACTGCTTGAAGAAAGGGGCCTCATAATGCTTATTTTGGCGAAAAGGGCTATAAGAAATGGCGGTATGAATCGAACTACAAGTAGGATTGAAACAAGTATTGCCCAGAGGCCCAACCCGCTAGATTTACCTGTATGAATCGAACTACATGTAGGATTGAAACCACATCGGCGGGGATGCCAACACAGCAGGAACTGTGGTATGAATCGAACTATAAATGGGGTTGAAACCCCTATGTAGAAAGCCAATCAGTAACTCGGTCATTACCAAAGATGAGGAATGGAACTCGTGATTTATGGATGCCCACAGTAATCGATAAGATGATTCGGTTAGCTGGAATTCCACCTGGTGATCGAACAATTTTGAACTATGGTTTGCCAGAACTTAGCATGACTTGGTCAATACCTGCAATCTGTGAATACTTCAAACAAATGATTG
The DNA here is from genome assembly GCA_016839605.1 of Candidatus Thorarchaeota archaeon. Classification (GTDB taxonomy): domain Archaea; phylum Asgardarchaeota; class Thorarchaeia; order Thorarchaeales; family Thorarchaeaceae; genus SMTZ1-83. The sequence continues at coordinate 35,309 of JAEOTX010000170.1, forward strand.
CACAAGAGAGTAAAATCGATTCCAATGGTCGCATTGTTTGGGGCCGCACTAATGCTTTATATGCTGGAAAGAAGACTCAAGCCTACAACTTCAAATCACAAATTTCTGTAGATGCTTACAATTTCCTGAAGACATCTGGACAAATGAGGGAGTTAAAGAAAGCCAAAGGTTACGAGAAAATCAGAGAGAGATACATAGCTTTGGGACGACTTGCTGATTTGAAGAATAACAGACACTCAAAAGAATCAGTTATAGCTGCGGAATTGATTGAGGTCATCGAACACAATCGAAATAGGTTAATTGATGATAAAACTAATCTTCTGAAGAAACTCGGATTTTCTGTTAGTGTTGCACCACGTAGACTTTCCTACCACAAGAACAGTGAGAGAGTCACCGTAAGCTGGAGTGCTAACATCAATAGTATTTCCTCTAAAATCATGGTTGCACTAGTTATGTTTCCAAGACATCCTACTAAATCTCTGCGCTTGAAAAACTGGTTACAAAGCAGGTCGAAGGATGAAATCGACACTGCAATTGGGAATCTCAGGAAAAGAGGATTCACATTATAGAATAAAGAAAATGGTGCCCCGGCCGGGATTCGAACCCGGGTCGTTGACTCGAAAGGCCAAAATGCTGGGCCGGGCTACACTACCGGGGCATTGGAGCATCGGACTCGAACATGCTGTTATTAAGATTGCGCAGCAGTCCCTGATAGTTAACTCATTTAGCGGAAGCCGTCAGAGGCTTCACCACAGAAGTCCTCAACAGAGCTCGAAGCTCAAACTTCCTTGGTGCAGAACGAATTGCTTTCGCT
>JAEOTX010000171.1 GCA_016839605.1 Candidatus Thorarchaeota archaeon
ATAAGAGTTCTAGCGCACTAATAAGGTTTCGTTCTATATTGCCCCTGACCTAGAGCGGACTCCTACAGACACAAAGCTGAGGTGGAATCAGAGCCCACTTGACTTGTTCTCTACCCATTCAAGGAACTTCCGGAGGATTGTATTGAAGTCATCAGGATTTTGAAGCATTGGAACGTGATCCGCATTCCTAACTACTGCGATGTCAGCTCGGGGAAGAGATTCTTGAAACTTATTCGCCATGGCTGGAGTCACAATGTTGTCCTTCTCTCCAACAATCACAAAGACTGGCAAATCAATCTCACCAACGCGGTCAGTCACATTGAACTTGTCAGCTGCGGCAAGGTCTCTGCTAATTATCCGCGGATTTTTCCTCTTGATATCTTCTTCCTGACGGATGATGTCATAGGGACCGTTCTTCCCTCGTTCCTTCCGTCCCTTGAACAAGTATAGCTGGGTCTCTACCGTTTCGATTGCCAGGCCAGTAGCTAGTCTTGACAGTTCGAGGTCAGGACAAGTGTCAACAAGCGCAATTGCAAGAGGCCTCCGGAATCCTTCAGTCAATGTATAAGACATCACAATTCCGCCGCCCATGGAGTGACCAACCATTACAAAATCAGAAAGGTCTAGATGTTCAATCAGAGCGGCAACCTCTGAAGTGAAATCCTCAATGGTGGTATCATCAGGACCAGGGTCGGAGTCTCCATGTCCCGAGAGATCAGGTATAATCACGCGGTACATTGATTCAAAGGCACCAATCTGCATGTGCCAGGTCCTGCGCGATGAGCCAGCACCGTGCACAAAGACAACAGGCAAGCCTCTGGTCTTGTCCTCTCGCTTGTCAGTGTCCTGGTAGTAAAGCCTCATGCCTTGATAATCAAAGAAAGGCAAAGCAGATGAACCTCCAAAGTCTACCGACTTCATTCACCCTTGATTATATAGAGATATTTTGTACACCACACTGTCAGTAGGTACCTTTTTCTCCAGCAGTGGTAGACTGCACTCTGTGTACAAGATGACTGGCAAACTCTTTGGTACTACAGGCGTTCGAAAGGTCTACGGCACTGAGTTTGACCTCTCGATGGCTCTGAAACTGGGCAAAGCACTGGGGACATACCTAGGGGAGGGGTCAGTAGTATTGGCAAGAGATGCTCGCACGACCGGTCCAATGATTGAGGACGCTCTTGCAGCTGGAATTCTATCAACAGGTGTCAACGTCGTAAAAGCAGGCATGATTCCAACACCCACTCTAGCCTTCATCACCATGCATCGGGGATACAACGCAGGGCTCATGGTGACAGCGTCTCACAATCCACCTGAGTATACTGGTGTCAAGTTCTGGGGTCCAGATAGCATGGGGTACACTCCTGAGATGGAGAGTGAGATTGAGCGTATCTATACTGAAGAGGAATTTCAAGTCGCCAAATGGAATAGATTGGGTCAAGAACAGACCATAGACAATGCCGTAGATGACCATGTTGCCTCCATTCTTGAACAGATTGATTCCAAAAGTATCGAGTCTAAGAAATACAATGTTGTCGTGGATCCTGGAAATGGTGCTGGCTCGGTTCTAGCGCCTTACCTGATGAGAAGCCTTGCCTGTAAAGTCATCTCAATAAACAGCCAACCAGATGGGCACTTTCCCGGAAGAGTATCTGAACCTGACAAGGAGTCTCTCACAGACCTCATCAAGATGGTCAAAGACACCGGTGCGGACCTAGGCATTGCACATGATGGTGACGCAGACAGAGTCGTCTTTGTCACCGAAAAAGGAGAGGTGATCAGAGGAGACAGAACTATTGCTTTACTCGCACGAGAGGAACTGAAACGCTCCAAAAAGAAGCCCATTGTAACAACCGTGGATAGCTCGAAGATTGTTGACGAAACCGTCGAAAAGGCAGGCGGGAAGACACTCAGAACGCCTGTTGGTGATATTCAGGTAGCTCTCAAGATGAAGGAAACTGGATCGGTATTCGGAGGAGAGGCAGCAGGTGTGTTCATCTTCTCAGAGTTTCATTACGCTCCAGAACCATTTCTGACTGCATGCAGGATTCTTGAGTTGATGGCATCCACTGGGCGGTCTTTTGGGGAACTCATCTCAGAGATCCCAGTTTATCCGCTTAGAAAGGCTAAGATGAAATGTGAGAATACGAAGAAAAGCGCAATCATGTCCACCCTTGCCAAATCATTGCCAAAAGCAATGGAGGACACAGTAGAAGTCATAACGGTGGATGGAATCGGCATCTCTCTAGAAGCAGGATGGGTTCTTGTTCGACCATCAGGAACTGAACCAGTCATTAGAATTACTTGTGAAGCACCTACTGATGAACAGGTGGAAAAGATACTCGCAGATGCGAAGGCAGAGGTAGAGAGGGCAATAAACGGTTTCTGAGATTCAGCTGCACGCGGAATATGTTTATAGACAAAACCCCCACTTTCAGTCGCTGAAGAGGTCCATGAAATGAGCAAAGAAGGCGGAGACTTTATCCTTGATGAGTTTGAGTGGGCTCTCAAAGACCCAACAGAGGAGAAACTGCGTGCTCTAGGAGAAGTCGTCAGTATAATCACAACCAAACTTACAGAGGCCGTCAGTAAGGTCATGGAGGATGTTTATGAGCTCCAAGGCCAGCTGTCAAAAATCGAGTCTTCGTTTGATGCCAAAATCAACGCGCTCCAGCGAGGTGGCGTCGCTGCAGCTAGTCCTTCACCGGCAGCGGCAGCAGCAAGCGGTGAGCCAATGGCAAAGGCGCCCATCGCCAAAGCTCCTCCCCCAAGAGCACCTTCGGGCCCCGGTGGAATGATGGGTGAGCTCAAGATGCTGCTTGCAGCTAGAAGGCGAAAGACTGAGGGTAGTCAATAGTTTAGACGTTTAAATCTAAAGCAGACTCTTCACACTGTTTTCCTTATAGAAGGGTCCAGAATGGGTAGGTAGAGTGATTGTGAAAGCTTCAGCTCTATCACACGCTGATTGTACTCCCCTTAACCGAGTTCTTGCATCATACAATTTCACGTAGTACTGGTCCGATTTTGGAATTTGTGACTTGTGTTCCTTCAGAGCTTGTAGTGCTGCATCATAGCTGTTTGAGATATCGACATGAACATTTGGCATCGAAAAGAGGCTATTGATCTCCATGTGATAGATTCTCTCAACTCGATGTGCATTATCGAAGATTGTCGCATGAGACGCCCATTCAACAGCCTCAGCGACCATATTGGCGCACTCGACGTGGTTTTTATTGTAGTCTTCTAGTGAGTGTGTAATCACTATAGTTGGTCGTGATTTCAGAATTGCCCCTATCACTTCTTTTGTCAAGGATGCATTAATCGCAAAATCATCTCTCTCACTTAGGAACAGATGACGAACTCCTAAGATAGCACAGGCAGCTCTCATCTCAGCATTGCGTGTATCATTGCCAGTCATGCAATGAACATCAACTGAAACTCCTTGCTCCACATGCCTCCTAATGGTTCCTCCAGCACCTAAGGTCTCGTCATCGGGATGTGCAACGATCACAAGAATCGTTTTCTCAGTTGGGCCGCTCATAAGGCGGTTAACGCCATGGCTGCTAATCAAGCTTTGGCACATCACAAGCCATTAATGTGGGGAATATTCCAAACGTCGATTAGATGTCGAAACCATTCCCCTTAAAGGGGCTCTTCATAGTCTTTTTCACAAGGTGTAGCGATTGAGGATAGGAGTTAACCTGTATCCTTCAGTGGGTGGTTCAGGATATCTTGCAACCAGACTTGGCCAAAAGCTAGCCAGTCGAAACCATATCATCCATTTCATAACTTACCAGCGGCCTTTCTCTTTGATGTGGGAGCAGACAACTGGCGTCTATGTGGATCTTGTTGACAGATTTGATTATCCTTTGTTCAAGAACATTGGCCCGCCTTATGGCATGGCACTTACATCAAAGATCATCAAGACGGTTAAGGATTCAAAGCTGGACCTGATACATTCCCATTATGCGATTCCTCATGCCATGTCAGCATATATGGCGCGTGAGATAATCGGTGTGCCTTACGTAGTCACACTGCATGGATCCGATGTGCATACTCTCGGTTTAGACCCTGCATATCAGCCGGTTGTCAAGCACACAATTGAGAATGCCGATGCCGTCACTGCGGTTTCTAACTTTCTCAAAAGGAAAGCCCATGAAGAGCTTGGCATAGACCGTGAGATAAAAGTGATTCCAAATTTCATCGATGTTGAACAGTTCAAGCATCTCAATGGAACCAGACTCATGGTAGAAAGTGGATGTGTATCTGTTCGTAAGGAGGAAGAGGCAAAGGAGTTGGATCCCGAAGCCAAAATACTCCTACATGCCTCTAACTTTCGCAAGGTAAAACGCGTTGTTGAAATGATAGAAATAATGAGAATTGTAGCGGATCACTACCCCAATGTTCGTCTTATCATTGCAGGAGACGGACCCACTCGAATCGAGGTAGAAAGAAAGATTGAGGCTCTTGACCTATGCGACAATGTTCATCTGCTTGGCGTGAAGAGTAACATGCAGGAGATAATGTGTTCAGCCGATGCATTTCTTCTCAATTCGACTCTTGAAGGGATGCCACTAGTCCTTCTTGAAGCCATGTCGTGCAGTCTTCCAGTCGTAACAACACCAGCAGGTGGAATTCCAGAGCTTGTCCGACCAAACAAGGATGGAGTCGTAACTGAAGGATTTGAGATTGATGAGTATGCCCAAGCAGTTATCGAGCTTCTTGATGATGACGCACTAAGGGTCAAAATAGGTAAGGCGGGAAGGAAACGCGTGGAAGAGAGCTTCTCTGCGGATGACATCGTCACAGAATATGAGAATGTTTTCAAGCAAGTAATTGGAGAATAAGGAGGCCAGAGAATGAATCCGAGTACTCTGGAAGTCTATCAGCGTTTCATTTGGAAAGGAGAACACTCGGACCTGGCCAAGTATCTTTTCGATGTCCCTGTTACAACAATGGGTGGATTCATTGAGAGGGCAAGGAGGATTCGTGAGGAATATGCCAGCACCGGATGGCATGCTGAGGAGAGAAGAGAAGAAGCAATCAAAGTAATCCGAAATGCAAATCGAAAGCTAGGCTCATTGACTCCAAAAATCACTGAAACGATAGAGCAATTGTATATGGGCTCTGTCGAAGCAGGACATCAGAGCATAGTAATGGGTGGACCATGCTACATTCTCAACAAGGCAGCCTCAGCACTAAGTCTTGCCGCGATGGGTACTGCTTCAGGTCTTCAGCTTTCATCTTTCTTCTTCGTTGCAGACTATGATGGGGTTCAGCCAGAACTCATCAACCACCGAACTCCAAACATGGGACAAGAGGGGAATCTTGTGAGATTCCCAGTTACCAAGGAGTACGAGTTTTCCCCTGTGAGTGCGGTTCCACTTCCAGGGGATAAATGGTATAATCAAGTAGAGGAGGACATTCGAAATAGCTACCGACCACTAATGAAGTCGGTAGAAGGAGCAGCTCGTGTTGTTATTGATGAGCGGCTTGAACAGGCCTTGGCATTGACACGGTGGGCATATCATAACTCTGAGACTCTTGGAGAGTGGAGCATGAGAATCATGAATCGACTCTTCAATATTGAAGGCAACTTAGGCATTCCTCTGCTACCCGCCTCCGACGATGGCTTTCGAAGGCTGTTGACAATGGGTCTCGAGTTACTGTTGGCACGAAAGAACAGAGAGAAATTCCTAGCAGCATATGAAGCAGCAACGGCCAAGATTCTGGAGCACGGGTACAGGTCAAGCATCAGAGCAAGGGACGGAAGCTATGTACCGTTCTTCTACGAGTGCATAGGAAAGAATTGCTATCGTGCGAGGATTGAGCTAACATATCATGAGAAGGGATCTAAAGCAGTCTTGAAGGGAAAATGCCCAAACTGTGGAGATGATGTTGAAATCGAAGTAAACGCGGATTCTCCAGACCTATCTGACTATGCTGAATCCCTCTCGCTTCGGGTTGACAGCAGGCAGGTAGCCGTTGATACTATATTGCCCGTTGTCGCTCATATTGGAGGGTCCGGAGAAACAGCCTACTATGCACAAGTGATTCCTGCAGCTCGTGACCTCGAGATACCATTTCCAGTGTTTGTCAGATATCCGCGAGCCTACTTCAATACGCCCTGGAGTGAGGGGCTTGCGGGAGCCCTGAAAGAGAAGGAACTCCCGGTCTTACACAATGCGGACATGTTCAAGACAGCTGGAAGGATAGGTCGACTTAGGAAGAAGAAAAGATATGAAGAGATGAACTC
>JAEOTX010000172.1 GCA_016839605.1 Candidatus Thorarchaeota archaeon
AGTACAACTAGTACAACCATTGCTCCAACCATAAAGTATAGTGTAGATGGTCCGCCAGATGGCGGAGGGGGTGGAGGTGTAGTTGGACCAGTTGTTGTTGTGGTCGTCTCATTGCTTTGCAGGGACAGGAATGCACTCGAGTAGGAAACGAACACCGGATCAACGATGATGTCGTGTCCACCCCAGTACTCGTAGCCAGCAGTCATGAAGAGCATGGAAGCCTGAACATTCCAGTTCGTGACACTTGTACCAGATTCTGACTCAAACATCACACTAAATGCACCTAATGGAGCAGTGGATGAACCTGAGCGGTGAATTGTTGAATAACCATCTCCACCCCAAAGGTATGGGAGATCACCCATAGACACATTGGCAAATGGGCTGTCCTCTGAGCCAAACCGGTAGTAGTCAGCACCTTGGCTGTCCTGGTTCGTGTCAGTGACTGGTCGCTCACCAGCAGTATAGCGGGTTGCGGTGCCAGTTGCTAGAATTCCGAAGTAGTTCACAGCTAAGCTGCGTCCCGCCAAGACACTGTTGCCGAACTCATGAAGTGTCCAGTCACCAATGACCTGATCGATCTTGAATGAGACAGCATGGTTCCAAGTCTGTGGATCTTCTGGGTCGTACTCAACCATGTCAACACTGAATGTGACATCAAATGACATCTCATCAATTGTTGCTGGTGTGATCCAGTAGTCGAAGTTGGTCCTATTGAGTCCAATAGCGCCATCATATGACTCTCTGAAGGCCCATGGGCCTCTTAGTGAGTCTGAGTGCTCAACTCGAATTGGATATATGGTCACATCAACGTCATAGATGGAAACACCAAAGTCAACTACAGTATCAGCAGTGACTCTAATGTCTCCTGAGTCATCAATGGAACCAAATGGCCGCCTCAACTCAATGCTTCCAATGTCATCTATCAAGACGACATGTGTCACTTCATCCGTTGTCAGCTGTCCGTTCTCAAATGAGAAGTCGGGAGCTGCTGGAGTAGGACCAAAACCATCGTTGAAGATGAGAAGTCCAGCATACTCAGCCTGGAAATGAGCTAGAGTTGCTTGGTTCTCAGCTATGGATACCCAGAAGTTCTGAGTTGTACCCCATGCAAACCAAGTCGTCTTCCAATGGTTCTGTTCAAGCCCTGTTATTCCACTGAGGTCGATTGTCCGATTCACTGTCATCCATGCAGCGTAGATGTATCCGGGCTTGGCAACGTCATTACCCATGTCTGCCCAGACAGTGTCTTGGATATCAACCATTTCAGCGGCATCAACAGGTGTCCAGTCGTCAGCATGGTACCAGTAGAAGGTTTCATTGGCCTCATACCAGAGGTTTAGCTGAACGACACCCATCCAGTTCTCTGACCAGAACTCGTCACCCATATCACCAGGTGTTGGATCAAAGCCTACTCCTACCCACATACCATCAACGCTCCAATTGCCCCACTCTCTCCAATATCCAGTCCTCTTGACAAAATACTGGTCATCCGTTGTGTAGACATTTCCATCAAGGTCGATGGCACCGTCCTCAGTGATGGTCCATTTCTCAGGTTTATAGACTGGAATGTCACCGAGTATCAAGTGACGTGGACTCCAGAAGACATCTGATGAGATGTCGACTTCATTGTAGGCATCTGTCCAAGCATCAACAAGGTTGTTGTATTGAGGTACAGTAAGAGCTGTTCCGTTCAACCACCAAGGATAGTTCCAGGTTGCATTTGCTGTATCCCAGATTCTGAGATTGTCAATCACACCGACTTTCACACGTGCACTGTCTATGATCATGTCAGGCGCATCCGCAGTGAAACCAAATTGAACCTTAAGCGTAGTTAGAGATTCCTCAATTTCAATTTCAAAATCACTAACAGCTATGTGATTGGCTGGGATTGGAACAGTCCACAAGTGGACACCACCATGCTCAAACATGCTAACCCAGTATGTGGATGAAGTTGACGCAAGATCCGTCCTGAAGTCTAAGACCACACTGTGGATAATATCTACTCTCCAATAGTGAGTTTCATTACCATCCATTCCGGTTCCCATGACCTCAATCGTAAGCTCCGCTAACTCTCGGGTCAAGTTGTAGTCAGCCACAGGTTCACCCTGTTGAAAGATGAACGATCCATTGACTTCCTCCATAGGCGCATGCACAAGCATAGTGAGGTTCAAGTTATCATCCTGCTGTGCGATATCTGCGATATGACCCAAGTCATCGAATACAAATGCCTCAATGAAGCCCTTCTGGAAAGCTAGTTTCATGGTCTGCTTGTGGCTGACATCTGGTCGCGCTGTGATTGGCCTGCCATGGATATCAAAGACCATTGAAAGACTGAGCTCTGGCTCAATAGTCCCTCCGTTGAAAAATCCTTCATCAAGGTCAACTAGGTCTGTGAAGTATCCACTCCATTGAAGTCTGTGGCCGCCATCGTAGACACCCATGTAGGTTGAATTGGTCACGAAGTAGTCTGACATCCGAATTGTGGCATTCTCAATGCAAGTCAGCAATGGGAACCACAAGCCTATGCCTCCACCAAGATCCACCCAGGTCCAATTGACATCAAGATAGCCAGCAAGGGCGTAGATGTCTGTTGCATTGTGTTTCAGGAACATGAATGGATAGAGCTCCACCTCCTGTTCCTCCCAAGCAACATCTCTGTTGAAGAGAACACTGTCGCTGTCTTGAAGGCCCTCGGGGTAGGTCCAGTTGGCAGTAATCTTTAGGCTCTCATTGAATGTGAGCTGTGTGAAAGGAATAAAGACCTCTCCAAACTGTGCTGTCGACATCATCCTAATCGTGAACGTGTCACCCACATCCACGAAGTGTGTGATGTCGCCCTGAGGATTGACAATGTCTGCATAGTAGTAGTCAGGAAGCTGGAAGTCTCTAGGATCTACAGCCATACCTAGACCAATTGGTGGCGTGATGAATCCACCGCCTTCTAGAGCGGAAATCCACGATGGCGAGGCAGGTCGATTCATAGTATCAACAGCCTGCATACCAGTCCACATAATTGCTGGCACGATCATCAACTCATAGGTGATCGCAAAGACAACTCTATAGTAGTCTGCTTCTTCAGAGTATTCACAAGAGAGTGAATCAAGCGTGATGAAGTTTGCAGCAACTGGTGTTTCTGCTACACCAACGTATCGGAAAGCCATGCTGTTCCATCTGTCAGAAGTCACGTTGTATTCCAGGCCGAAGTATGGGGCTCTAGGACCTTGCTTGACACCCCAGAACTGGATTGCCTCCAGTTCATTTCCTTCTCCTAGGAAGATTTTCGGGACAGTGATATTGATCAATAAATCAGTCCCAACATTAACAAGATAGCTATTATCGGCTATATGGGTGAGATTGCTGGCGTAGCCTACCCAGATTTTGGGTTGCGGACCAAAGATCCACTCGGAGTGTTCGGCAGAGTTGTCAAATTGTCTAACATCATCTGCAACCTGCCATGCCACTCGAATAAACGGATCAGTAGGAGTCTGAGCAGCTACGAGGCCTGCTGTCGCAACAACACTCACCGCGAATACCGCGATTATAGCAACAGTCGAAATTTGCTTATTCATATTCTTCACCTTTCCAAGGTCCACCGATTCCATCTCTCATGACAGGCGGGAAAATCTGATGGCCTGTCATCTCGTCTTGGAAAAGAGATTGTAGGTGGTTTTCTCGTATTTGGCGCATTCATAGAGGTACAATCCTATTGTCCTCTGATGGAAAAAACCGACAAACTGCAGTATATCATCGATTTGAGAACATATTAAGGTATACTGGATGAGTCATACAGTCCCTAATTGGATGCTATTGCCTCAACTATACCCGCGTTTTCTTCGATAATAGCTTCTCCCTTGCTCTCTAGTATTCTCAGAAGGTCAAAGGTTTCAGCCAAAGCTAAGACCATTGAATTCACATCATAATCGCCGAACTGCTTGCGTGAAAGCCAATAAAGAGTACGAGGTTGGGAGGAAAGGACGCCCTTCATTTGATCCAGCTTCGAGCTATATTCTGACTGCAACTCAGCCACTCTCGAAGAAAGGTCTGAAACTGGATCCCTGTGTCCTGGTAGAGCGGTATAGCCCGAAAGGGACTCCATCCGCTTCAGAGATCTAATGTATTTCACCATAGATATCTGCTCACTAATATCATAGTCAAGACTCGGATTCGAACTGATTGTAGCAAGGATATGATCGCCACTGAAGACTAGTTTTGAGTCATCACAGACAAAACAACATGAGCCACTAGAGTGACCTGGAACCCACATAGTCCTGAGGGTGCCAATGCTGGTCTTGATGGTAGTTCCCTCCTCCAGTAGAAACACATCTGGAACCGACTCTCCAAATCTGAGAAAATAGCTCTCTAGATATCCAACTGGCATCATTGGCCGTTCATCTGCCCCAACTCCTGCCATCTCTATAATTCTAATATAGGATTGAACTCGGTCCTTGGTAAATGTCTCATAGTTCAACACTCGATTGCTGTCTGCTTCATGAATACTAACAACTGTTGAAGAATCACCTTTGTGTTCATTCTCTCTAGCAATTGTTCCTGCTAGGCCCGTATGATCCACGTGTCCATGAGTCAGAATGACACGATCTATATCCTCTAGGGTGTATCCTGCTCGCAGAAGTCCCTTCCGAAGTGCTGCAAGAGCTTCATCCATCTTGGGTCCTGTATCAATCAAAATAACCGGGTCGCCTTCAATCAAATACGAATTCATAGTGCCAACTTCGAAAGGAGTCGGAATCTCTATCCGATGAATCTCCCGCGGAATATCCATACTTGATGCACTCCTATTGGAGGGCTGCTACAGCTCCTCAAAGTAGACTCTTAGCAGTTCAGCTACGTTACGTGCTCTAGATAAACAGCCGCGATCCCTGTGCGGTGAGGATCCATCAAAGAGTCCAGAGATTGTTCCAAGCGCTCCACGTCTGACCGAGCTTAATACTGGGCGAAAGAACTCTTGCTCCGCGAACATACGAGTGGAGGGCTCTCTACCCATAACTGTGAGGTACGCAGAGATATACGCTCCAATTAGCCAAGGATGCACGCTGCCTTGATGAGTAGCATCAGCCCTGCTGCGAGGGCCACCAGTGCAAGCGCGGGCGTACCTTGCGTCTTGGGTGGAGAGTGTCCTCAATCCAAATGGCGTGACTAATTCATTCGTTACAACCTTGAGAACAGACCGTGCCATCTTGTCCTGCAGAAGCGGAAAGGGCAAGCTCAGAGCGAAGATTTGGTTTGGACGAACTGAGGCATCGTTCTCATCATCATTCACGACATCATAGAGATACCCCTTATCTTCATCGTAAAATGTCTGCACGAAAGATTCTTGGATCCAGGAGGCTACAGCTTTGAACTCGTAGGGGTCACGACCCATTAGGTCCGACATGGATGCCATCGCCATCAATGAATTGTACCAAAGAGAGTTGGTCTCAACACATTTTCCAACTCTCGGAGTGGCAACCCAATTTCCAATCTTCTCATTCATCCAAGAGACCTCAATCCCATCAATTCCTGAACTGATTAGGCCGTCGTGGTCCTCGTGGATGTTATACTTGGTTCCAATTCTGAAAGATGCTATGATGGATTCCATTGTATCCCAGATGATGCCTCGTAGAAATTCGGCATCATTTGTGGCTTGGATGTACTTGTAGACGCCCATTATATACCAAAGTGAAGCATCAACGGAGTCATATTCGGGCTGGATGCCCTTATCTGGAAAATCATTCGCAACGAGGCCATATCGAGAGTGTCTGGCGTATGTTGTCAGAATTGCTCGAGCATCTTGGAATCTCCCAATTGACATAGTCAATCCTGGAAGAGAAATTAGTGCGTCTAGTCCGATATCTGCCAGTTGGTGATAACCAGCGATGACTGACCTCATTCCAGTAGATGCTCGGTCAACTATGAAGGAGTCAGCATTTAGAACGAGCCACTCAATGTCTTCATCTCGTTCCTTTTCAGACATAGAGTATGCACGATCATTGAGTATTTTCCGCCTCCGAAGCTCCTCGAACCGTAGCTTGGCGAAGTCTTTGCGTTCTGCTTTCGCCAATCCCCCAAGATCTGCTAGCAACTCCTTTCTTGTAGGTCCAACAGCGAAAAGAAGTGACAAGAAGTGTTCTCCTGGCTCCAAAACAGTGTGAAAGACTCCCGGTATATAGAGCTGCTCCTGATGTGGGAGGCCCATGTCTTTTTCTCTTCTATAGATCTGAGAGTCTGTGGGTCTTATCTCGGATGCTGCGAATTCAGCGTCTGGTGTGTAAGACAGCATCCATGGACTATTTGGACGGTCATCAAAAGAAAAGTATGAGTGATCATCGATTGCTTCGACCTGTGGTGTGAAATCTAGGTGAGGGGGTCGTGCATGAAAGCCTCTGCAGGTCTGCAGTGGAGTGACAGTGAATACAATCTCCTCGTCATTTTTCAGCTCATAGTTCACTATAGTAAAATTCTTTCTATACGCCATGAACATTGCCTTGTCAATAGTCACACCGTCACTGACGAACTTCATCTCAGGAAGCGGATTCAGTTGGAAGCTCTCTAGCATTCGATAGCCACGATGAACAACTCCATTGATGGTCTGTTCTGTTGCTAGATTGAATTCTCCTTGAGATGTAGCGACAACCTCATCTAAGCGAGATAGAGTGAGCCATCTATCAACAGGCGGATTTAACGACGATACCAAGAGACCATGATAACCTCTAGTATTGAGTCCAGCTATTGTGGATGAAGCGTATCCGCCGATGCCATTTGTATAAAGCCATTCAAACGTGACAGCTCTGTTGAGCTTCAAGTCAGCATCATCCATTATTATCAAGCGTACTAGCCTCTAATCCACTGGTTTCTTTATAGCAGCCGTTTCTACTAGGCACTATAAGGATTCTGTGATTACGTGCAGAACACAGCAACAGGTAGCGTCATAAGGCACTCGACAGTTTTCCGCAACCACTAAGGGGAACATGCTCCATGCCAGATATTCCTAATGACTTATCGGCTGATGCCGAATCATTAGCAATCGAAGAAGAGAGCTACGGGTTTCTTGGTTTGAGTAGCAGTCTTTGGCGTCTTGCAATTGTGGTAGGTATTGCGCAGTTTACCATTAGTATTTGGAATTGGGAGTTCAGTATCTTTCTAGAGACCTTCCTTGAGCCTTGGCAAATGGGCTTGATATTTTCAACCAGTACGATCGCTAGTCTGTTGGGATATTTCCTCTCTGGCACAATTGCAGATCGTATAGGCCGCAAGAAGACAATGATGTTCGCATTCCTACCTACAGCATTAGGTCTCTTCTTTCTGGTCAATTATCCTATGTGGCCATTCATCCCTCTAGAGTATGCTTCCATCATGTTTGGATGGAGCTTCATATTGATAATGAGCAGAGCAATACCAGCAGATGAGATTGAGAGTACCGGAGGCCATAATGCAGCACGACGATTTACAATGGTACTCTTGCCTGCCTTTATCGTAGATGGCATCAGTCCTGCAATCGGAGCTACCTTGCTCAATGTAGGTTTCATCCCAAGAGACCTTCACACATTGGCAGGTATCGGGGCGATTATTGCATGCCTGGCTGCATTCCTCCTGATCCAGGAGTCTCTAGGTGGAGAAATCCTTGATAGAACAAAGAAAGGCCCACTCATTTCCTTCAGACGACTGGGGTCCAACTTCTGGAAACTATCGGTGGGAATGATTGCTTTCATATTCTTCTTCAACTCCGCTCTGGCTTACTATGGAAACATCATCGTGGGTGAATGGGGACTCGATGAAACAACTTTTGGATACGCATGGAGCGGTTTCTCTGTAGCCACTGTGCTATTGATGCATACAATAAGTGGCTATGTTGACAGGGGACTGAAGAAATCTCTATTCCTAGCAATTCTAGGAAATGGAATAATCATTACAGTGTTTGCACTCGCAGGTGGTGCTTGGACACTCTTTCTCCTCAACTTCATCTGGGCAGTTCCCGTTGTCATGTGGATTGGTGCTGAGAGAACACTGGTTGTTCAAGATGTGGATGAGGAGAACAAGGGAAGGGCTCTTGGCACGTATCAGTTCATCTCAAGTTCAACGAATCTTGTTGCAGCACCCTTTGGTGCGTATATCTGGACGGTCTCTGGAAGTCTCAGGACATTGTGGACCATCTCAGGTATAGGAGGAATCATCTCTGCTCTGTTTCTGGGTGGTGCACTGAGATCAATGTCAGAGAAGAAGAAAGCTGACAGAAATCTTGACTCGGAGTGACCGAGGAATCTTCTTATCTCGGTTAGTTCCGTAATATAATCATAAGCAGGTAGCGGGGAACAGGCTTGTCAGAAGAAGGCTCACGAATTACACGCAGGCTGAAGAAAACAGGTGAACTTCTTCTGGGTGGGGCCAAACAACAGGTCACAAGTTATAGGAGTCGTTTTGATAGTCTCAGTGGAATCTATGATGAATTTCTGTCGGACTACATCAATCAATATCCTGATAGGAAGACGGATCCATCTTTCGTGGATCGATTCTTTGGTAAGCGCGAACTGAAATTTGCGGGCATTGATGGCACAATATGCAAGTATGATGTGTTCGACCTTATCATCTTCTTTGCAGGAGCCTATTCATCTCATGGAGTGGCTCGGATTAATGATAGCGGGACAATTGAACTTGAGTATGAAGAGCAATTCCTCGAGAGGGGTATTGGCCTATCTAGCGTACTCCCTATCTACATCAATGAGGTTCCACTTATAGATCAGACAATTCTTGCACGAGGCGAAGATGGAAGTGTGGATCATACTGTAGCACACTCTGACTCTTGGATAATTGATAATTCTGCTTTCGCAGACTATATGATGACTCTTTCAGAGTTCTATCTGGCTTATCGCTTGGTCAGCGGGGAGGATCCTGTGGACATCTTGCTCCTGGACCGAGTCTGCTCTTCCGAAATCTCTTCATCCTATGCTGAAACATCTGATTTCAGAATTGATGTTGAGAAAGAGTGTGGACTTGTTGGTCAGGATGTAAATGGCAGACCCTTCACCGCTACAGAATGGGTTCATGCGAGAAGGCTCCTAGGCAACATGGAGCTTGGAACTCCGCCCGCACGAGGCGAATATTTGCTTCCACGACTCATAGCGGAACTGATTCGTGAGAGCTCAGGTTTGACAAGAGACGAGCTTGCCACGCGACTGGGTATTGACTCGGAACCTAGGCGTGAACGGCTCGATAAGGAACTGGAATCAGCAATTCGAGGCAAGGGAGTTTCCAAAGGCATATTTGTACGCAAAGGCAAGCACTTCAGCATAAAGCCTGAATATAGAGACCTCAGGATAAGATTGGAGACCCTTGTAGAAGAAACCTGTGAACGACTCTTTTCGGAGGATTCTTCGATCACCTATGATGAGCGGTTTAAAGTAGGAAAGCGATGGTTGACAACTAATGACTTGTCATTCCTTGCCCTAGCTTCTTTGTATCTTACAATCGAGAAATGCTGGCAGAACAAGACGCTCCTAGTAGGGGTTGCCAAAGACACATCTGCGAGGGATTTGAAGAGGCAGGTAATTCCTGTCCTGAATCATCTCGATATATCTGACAAAGGATTCACTGGTGAACAGGGAGACACACCTGACACAGACAGGATGATTCTACAGTGGGTATCTCTTCAAGAGCGAGATAGTCTGAAGATACCATGGGCCACTATTGAATACGATACAGCATTCAAGACAGTAGTGCCTCACTTCGAAAGAAAGCCTGGGCTTGTATCAGGAGCCAGGAGGAATCAAATCTCACTAGAGAAGACTTTCGTTAAGGCTTACTTCCAACTCTGTGAAGCTAAGTCGGACCCACGATTAAGGAGTAATGTTCTGCTCTATGATAGACTTGTGTATCCCGAGTTCGATGACAATGATGCACATTTGCTAGTGCTCAATCATGACTACGAGAGCAGACCTGAATCCCCTGAACCTGTTGAAACTGTCTTCTACTTAGGTGTGGAGAATCCGATTCAGTCCTTCACCTTATCACTATTCAAAGCCATGACCAGTGCGAGTATCCCCGAGCTTTTCGGTCATCTGAAGCCGCTATTTATTGCAGATAAGGTGGCAAAGTATAATTTCAGTCATTTCAAGAACATGGTCGAGAGCGCAGGAAATTGGCTCATCAATCGGCCAGAGTTGCGTGAATTTCTATTCTATCTGAGCACATTTAGAGAAAGGAGATCTGACGTTGAACAGTCACGAAGAGGCACCTAATCACTTATTCACAGACTTCGAAGGAACATTTGATGGCAGGCTTGCAAGAGTAATTCCTGTAGCTGCAAACTACACTTCAGAGTGGGCAGGTTCAGCAGCAAGGTACGATTGCAGAATCAAAATCAGATACAATAAGGAGTTAATGGCGCAGCTTGAAGAAGGCATGATGATAGCTGTCCGCAACTTCAAGGGCCAGTCCAAGATTGCCAAGAAGAAAGGGGTTCAGCGCTATACTGTGATGGTAATTAGCAAAGTGTGGCCTCTGCATTATGGATTGGGCGGCATAAGCGACAGTCACTATTATCCGATGCAAATGGAGATGATAGAACAAGCGGTTCCAGACTGGGACACTGATGACCAGGCAACCATGATGGTTCATCTTACTGCAATTCCAATAAACTATGACCTCATTGTACCAGAGAAAGGAGAGATAGAATTCAGAAAGGGTTTCTCGTATCCTCTCATTGGAGATAGAGTGCATGTCATCAACCTAGAAACAGTTGACCTCATCTATAATGGTAGAGTCAGAGAGGCACTTGGGCTGAAGAGAAAGGCCACATCTTCTGATCCGAAGAAAGACCCGCGGGTTGGTGTTCTCAGGATGTTCATGGACTCTGACAAAGAAGTTCCGGTACTCGTGGACCTCTATAAATTGCTTAGGTACCACTTTGGAGTGTTTTCCTTCACAGGAGGCGGGAAGAGCAATTTGCTCTCAAATCTTTTCAGGAGAATCCTATATCACACGAAGGATACGAAAATTGTCATCTTTGATGTCAGCTGTGAGTATCCATTTCTCATGTCTGATGTGTTCTCCGATCCCAAGATCCATGCTAAGGTGATTGTGGAGGAAGAGCCAAGAAAGGCAGAGGATTTCGCTAGGTCTATTGTAAAGCCTCGCGATTTTGAGGATGATCCCCGAGCAAATACTGCTCTCAAATCACTATATGACCTTGGCATGGTTACATTCTATAATCTTCCTCAATCCCGGATGCCAACATATAGGTCTGTGCTCGATGACATCAACGACCTTCAAAACGATAATGCCTCTAAGCCGACCTATGTCCAAGCACTTGAACAAATTAAGGCGGCTGTGGCAGGCTGGATGGACTCTTGGGACAAGTCAGATGGTGATGCACTTGATAACAAGTTTGTTGACATGCTGCATAAGGAAGCTGTGACAGCAGTGGAAGATTTCTCTGTGTATCCGAAGTCAGGTGTGGCTGCGTGGGCTACAACCAGAGCAAAGCTCAAAGATGCCATTGCCAGAACGAGGAGTTCCAAGAAAAAGGGTGTGACAGTTAAAGACATGGTCAAAATGATGAGTGGTCCTGAACGTGTCATATGCATATCAATAGCAGATCCAGACATTCTCAGAGACATCGTAATTCGGATGACCGCTTCTGCTCTCAAATATCGGAAGAGAAGCTTTGAGATAAAGCCGCAAATACTGTTTGTCTTCGATGAGGCTCAGGAGTTTATACCATCAGGCGCTACCGGACAGGTTGCCAGGTGTAGTAGTGCGATTGAGAGATTGCTACGTCAGGGGAGAAAGTATGGACTTGGAGGGGTAATCGCAACTCAGAGAATTGCGTATCTGAACACAAACATTATGCAACAGCTGCACACTTTCTTCGTTGGTACACTTCCTAGACCTTACGATAGAACAGTTGTTAGTAGTTCATTTCAGATTGATCTAAGTATTCTAGACAAGACGCTAGAGTTTCCCCCCGGGGCATGGCTTTTGTCAAGCTATATTGCAATGGGAATTGATAACGTACCAGTGTTTGTTAAGGCTGACAACTCTGAAGATGCTCTGCAAGATCATATTGCCGCCATGGCGGAATGAATGCCAGCTTATGAAGGGCCGTCATCGACACTAACTTAAGCGCGAGTCTTCAGCCAAATTCTGCAAGAGGACCGTACCATGGCTGAAGGGCTTGAACATGTTGGAGAAGATGACACTACTCCAGCTAAGAGCCCTACACGCGAGATTCTTGGGCTTAGACCAGAGCTTTGGAGAGTTGCAGTCTTACTTGGTTTAGCTCAGTTTTCGGTTGGTCTTTGGAATTGGCAATTCAGTGTCCATCTAGACACATTTCTCGAACCATGGCAAATAGGCTTGACATATTCTGCTAGACCTGTGGCAATGCTCTTGGGAGGTTACCTTTCCGGGATGATGTCAGATTTCTTTGGTAGAAGGAAGACAATGGCTTTCAGTCTTGTACCAATCTCTTTTGGGCTTCTCACTCTTTCTTTCTATCCTATTTGGCCAACTATTCCCATTCAGTTCGGTCTTGTGATGTTTGGCATAAGTTCCGTCCGATTAATACAGAGAGCAATCCCTGCTGACGTTATCGAAGCAGAGCGGATTCAAGATCCTGCACGCAAGTTCATGATGATTATGGTGCCTCTTTGGTTAATGGACGGAATCAGTCCTTTAATGGGTACAATCTTGCTCAGCATTGGACTACTCCCACAGCACCTCTACTTGATAGCAGCAATTGGAGGAGGATTTGCTTGCATAGCAGTCATTCTCGGAATCAAGGAGTCTCTTGCGAAGGAGATAATTGAGAAGGCCAAACAAGGGCCTAGAATACCAATACGAAGTCTTGGCCGGAATTTCTGGATGTTTTCAGGTGCATTGGTTTGTTACTTCTTTTTCTACAGCTCGGCAATCTCATACTTAGGAGTCCTCTGTGTAGATGAGTGGATGGTGGACATCACAACCTACGGACTATCATGGAGTCTGTTTTCATTTACAGGTGCAGTGATCATGTATTCTGTGAGTGGTCTTGCTGACAAGAATGTAAAAGCAGCCCTCGTCGTCGCTATTCTTGGCAACGGATTATCATTCATAGGCTTTGGCCTCGGTTCTGGTGCGATCTGGCTTTATGTGATTAACATAATCTGGGCATTCCCGTTCATGCTATGGTTGGGGTCAGTACGGACTATCATAGCCTACAGTGTTCCAGAGGATCTCAAGGGGAGAGCATTCGGAACTTATGACATGCTAGCTGGTCTTACGGCTATGTTTGCGGCTTCATTTGGAGCACTTCTATGGCAAATGACCGGGAGCCTTAGATTTGTATGGGTTCTCGCTGGTAGCGGAATGATTCTTGTCACTTTCATAATCGCATTCGTGCTACGTAAAATTGAGATCAAACAGAATCAGATAGTTGTGCAACAGTAGTTTTCATTCCTCTCCTGGCAGCAATAGTATCTTCTCAACATCCTTTAGTTCCGAGAGGTCGCCAAACATATGGCCAGATTTCTCAGCCTTGGTCTGAATATAATCCGCACTATATTTCGTGGGCTCAGTTATCAAGGGCACCCTCTCAACGATCTTCACACCAACATCAGTGAGCTGCTTTATCTTTGCGGGATTATTGGTTAGAAGACGGACTGACCTTACTCGCAGGTTGTTCAGAATATTGGCAGCGATTCCATAATCACGTTCATCTGGCTTATGCCCGAGATGTATGTTCGCTTCGACCGTGTCATATCCTTGATCTTGGAGTGCATATGCGCGGATCTTCTCAGTAAGACCTATGTTCCGTCCTTCTTGACGCAGGTATAGCAGAACACCCTCACCTTCGGCCTCTATTCTCTCTAGAGATTCTATAAGCTGGTCTCTACAATCACACCTGAGACTCCCAATCGCATCACCCGTCAGACATTCAGAGTGGGCACGTGTGAGGACTCGCTCCTTGTCAACGACATTTCCCTTGATTATAGCA
>JAEOTX010000173.1 GCA_016839605.1 Candidatus Thorarchaeota archaeon
CGCGAATTCAAATCTCGCCCGGTCCACCACTTTCTTACTAATCATTTCACAAGCTCGTGAGAGTTTTTATCGAAGTATCGCAAGTCCACATTTTGAGGCGATTGGAGATTGTTTATTGACATTGGACAATGGAAAATACCCATAGAGAATAGCGAAGAATTTCGAAGTTTAGTGTTGAAATTTGTTAATTATCAGAGGGATAATCGTGAAGAGTGGCCCTATAAGAATGCACATTTCTATATGATGTCTAGCGACGATGAGTCTGTAGAGTCTTGGATGTACATTGATGTATTTGACAGCCATGAAGACTTCAAGGAGATGGATGCCGTAATCAACAGGATGCTGGAAACAGACCCTGATATGAAAGTCATTTTTGATAGAATGTTTGCCTTACAGGTTCCTGATTCGTGGAAGACAACACAATGGTCCGAGGTTGATGAGCTCTACATTGAGTAATAGAAGGAGAGAGTGAGTGCATCAAGATTA
This sequence comes from Candidatus Thorarchaeota archaeon, assembly GCA_016839605.1. Classification (GTDB taxonomy): domain Archaea; phylum Asgardarchaeota; class Thorarchaeia; order Thorarchaeales; family Thorarchaeaceae; genus SMTZ1-83. The sequence continues at coordinate 487 of JAEOTX010000173.1, forward strand.
ATCAAATCCCGCCTGGTCCACCATCGATTTTTCCGCCAACTATATAGAAGCGAATACATGACCAGAGATGGAGTCATACAATATGAAAGCCCTAATTGCCTACTGTACCAGATACGGAGCTACAGCAAGTACATCCGAGGAGATTGCCAAGGTACTCCAAGAAGATGGCTTTGATGTGCGAGTTGCCAATACAAAGAAGGAGAAAATCAGGAGCATCTCTGAATATGACCTCGTGATTGTTGGAGCGGGACTGCAGATGTTTAGATGGTGCAAAGAGTCGGAGAAGTTTCTGAAGAAATTCCAGAATGATCTTCGAGCGGTAAGGACAGCGATCTTTGTTTCATCCGGAGCTATAGCAGCTATGGAGCATGATGGGCAAATAGAGGAAATAGATGAGCATTGGCAGAAGCATCTAGTTGACAAGGCAGAGGAGTACTCTATTGATCCTATAGCACTAGGTAGGTTCGGTGGCATATGGGATTACAACAAGATGAACTTCGTATTCAGGAAGACCATGGGACCTTTTCGAATGAAGCTTGAAGAAGTTGGAATAGAGGAAGTCGAACCTGGAGTCTATGATACACGCGATTGGGATGAGATTCGAAAGTGGACTAAGGAACTTGCACAGAAGGTGAGAGGAAATGAGACGTAAGATTATCGCTTTGCTATTGGTGGTTCACGGGTTAATCACATCGACATTCATGTTTTACATTGAGGATCCTATGGGAGAAGGGGTCGGATGGAACGGTAGTTCGTGGTTGTTGACAGGCACTCTTGATGCTCAGTTAGTTCAGATATTGGGAACATTGCTATGGGTAACTTCCGTGATTGCGTTTGTGCTAGCAGGCATTGCAGTGTTCACACTGCGGGGGCAATGGCGGTTAATTGACATCATTGCTTCTATATTATCTCTTGTGGCATACATCCTCTTTTGGAATGGTCTAAGGCCAGTTCCGGAGTATTATATTCTTGGTCCAGTGATATCAATTGTTACACTTGTTGCTCTAGTTATTGCCCGTTGGCCTCCTGACGAATGGATATTTGGTGCCGAAGCAAGAATCACCTAAAGCAGGACCTATATTATACAAATTCGAGGTGTTTTGTGAACGAAAGGATCATCTATCTTGGAAATGAAAGGGAGAATGGCTCGCACATCCCCTGAATAGGAAGTTTCGAGTTCAAATCTCGCCCGGTCCACCATTCATTCTTCGATTTTCCTAATTTATCATTCTCCAAAAATAATATATCTTTGATTCAATTTACCTGAAGTTGGTAGAAATGAGTGGCATGCATCGCTTACAAGTAGTGACTGTTATTGTGGTTCTTATCCTCTTTTGTACTGGATTAAGTCTGACATCATCAAAACCAGAGCTAAACTCGTCAGAATTACTTGTTTCAAAATCATCTGAGGTAGGTAGTACTGCAAACTTATCAATTCCTGAATTCACTGAGATTTGGAAATTCCAGCATACCTGTGCTATTCGTGAAGCAGCACCTGCAATTGGTGATCTTGATGCTGACGGGCGATTAGAGGTTGTAATTAATACAGGCGTCTATGTCGACAAGGTATATGCATTAGATGCATTAAATGGGTCGATAAAATGGGAGGCTACTGCAAGAGACGGGCGTGGAGCACCAGTTCTGGGTGATTTCAACGGTGATGATCTTCCGGATGTAATCGTACCAGATGATAATAGTATCAAGGCATATTGTGGATTGAATGGATCTCTAATATGGAACTATCCTATTGTTGATGCAACTGGCACGACCAGTTCCGCCACATTATCTGATATCGACGGTGACACCAAGCTTGAAGTGTTAGTTGGCGGGGATGATGGTAGACTCCATGTTATCAGGAATAATGGCTCTCTATTTTGGCAGTTTCCAAGACATAATGCTGACACCTATTCGAGACCAGGTGCTGTTGGTGATGTTGATGGAGATGGGAAACTTGAGATAATCCATTGCCAAGGTTGGTCGGACTTTGATCCATATGGAATATGTTACGTGTTGAATGCAGAAGATGGGTCAGTTCTCTGGTCAGATTCGTATTCTGAAGTAGCTATACTTGAGGCTCCGGTGATTGGAGATGTTAATGGCGACGGAAACGTGGATGTCTTGGTCACTGTTGGAGCGAGTAATGATGGAGAGGTCATACTATACAATGGACTTGATGGAAGTATAGCCTGGAGATATGATCGCTCCCCAGGTTCACGAACTAGTCCTGCCCTTGGTGATATCAACAATGATGGCAAATTAGAAGTCGTTATGGGATGGTCGCTTGGAGTTATAGCTCTGAATGGAACTGATGGTACTAAATTGTGGGAAGTACCACACGAAGTTATCGTCTATTCTTCACCTGCTCTTGCCGATATCAATAATGACAATGTCCTCGATGTTATAATTGGTGGAGGTTATCGTTCTAGAAAATTGTATATCTTCGATGGTGCCACAGGTGCGCAAATCTGGAGTTTCACCACTCCACCAATAGACCACCCAACACTCCAAGAAACAATGCATGCATCACCTACTCTCTGGGATATTGATGGAGATAATGATCTTGACCTAATCGTACAGGCTAATGGTTACACCTATGTCTTCAATATCACGGATAGTGGCTACCGAATCTTCTGGCAAGGATATGGTGGCACGAGCGACTTCACAGGAACTCGGTGCTTATCAGATGTTGATCCCGATTCCGACACAATATCTTCTCTGACTGAATCTTTTCTTGGTACGGATTCAAATCTACTTGATTCAGATTCAGATTCATTGCCTGACAATGAACTGTATCTCTTCGGAACTAATCCATTAAGCGGAGACACTGACCAAGATAATATGCCTGATGCATGGGAAATTGGCTACGGATTGAACCCTCTTCTAGACGATTCCTCAGAAGACCCAGATTCTGATGGATACACGAACATTGAGGAATTTCTGAATGGCACAAATCCGTTGATCTTTGACCTGCATCCAACATCATCGACGACCACTGTCACTACGACCACTACAACATTTTCAGATTTGCCAGGATTTCCTATGTCACTGTTATTTGCTGGTGTTGGAGTGACATGCGCAATTCTGGTTGTTGGTATCATCTTTCTTAGGAAGCGGTAGTACTCGAATTTCTCAAAAGCATCGAAGAGATTACGAGTTCAAATCACGCCCGGTCCACCCATTCATGGTTGCTCAACGGTTTCCTTATAGATTCTATATCCTCTTGATAGCCAAGGAACTATATAGTCATGCATCAGCACTTGAGCGGCAAGAAGAGGAGCCTTTCCTCTTATTCGTCTGACACCATTCAGCAATTTTAGCCCAATTCTGAGTTTAGCACTGAGAAGTTCAACATGCGGCAATGTGAGTCCAGATTCACTCAATATCCGCTCGGTGAGATAGTCATAATCCCTAACCTTACCCATCATATCAGCCTCCTCAAAGATTGCCCACCAGCGGTTAGTCTGTTCCAGTGCGAAATCTAGAAATTCTCCAGTTCTTTCCTCCGGTATGCATCCGAAGTGAGCCAAACATAGCTGTTTGAAATCAATCTGTCTTATCTTTTCAACAGTAGAACGAAAAGCTTCAAGGTCCCAGTTGGCAGGCATAAAAGGGGGGACATAGCTGTTTTCTCCAAGATGAATCCCTATTGAGTCGCCAACGAACAGCCTTCCAGTTTCTTGGTGAAGAAATGAAATCTGATCATTAGAATGTCCAGGAGTATTGAACACCTGAAGTCTATGCCCACCCAAGTCAATTACATCTCCCTCCTTCAGTGGAGACACGCCAGAGATGTCCTCATATCTGCCCTTTTTGTCAAACACTCTGTTATACGATTGGTCCGCCAATAACTCAACACCTAATTCCGAGGCTACGACTTCAATCTCCTTCGCCTCTCTTCTAGCAAGTTCTCTGAGTTTGGGCACTCCTTGACTATGGTCAAAATGAGAGTGAGTAAGGGCAACAATGTCTGGGGGAAATGCTCCTGCCGCCCTTAGTCCCTCACAAAGTATATGAACTTCTGAGGCAGTTCCCGAGTCGATAATACAAGTTCGTTCTCCTTTAATGACATAGATTGAACAGATACCCACTGCATCAAAGAATCCGATGTCAATGATTGAAGTGGTACTATCTAATGCCACAGGTACACCTACCTTCGCCAAACTCGACCATCTCCGTAAATTCTTCAGAGCTCACTATTTCGTCTTATAGCATATATAGCTCATGTTTCAAGCTCCTAGAAATTGATCCTTGTAGCAGCAAGTCATCAGGAAGAGGGCAATTAAACCCCGGCGAGGAGGCACCAATGTTCCAATCTCGCCCGGTCCACCAGATTTTCTCTGCAGAGCTTCCAAGACAGAAACATGCGTAGACCCGTATCCTATAAGGGTGAAGAGAGTAGGTGATATACATGAAGATTCTAGTTTTCAATGCAAGTCCTAG
>JAEOTX010000174.1 GCA_016839605.1 Candidatus Thorarchaeota archaeon
TCAAACAACATCCAGACCGCTATGGAGGATTTGCATCTGTACCTCTGCCAGATATAGATGGAGCATTTGCAGAGCTTGAGTACGCATTAGACGAGCTCCATCTTGATGGCGTCGTTCTTCTGTCAAATTCTAAAGGAATGTACTTGGGAGACCCTGAGCTCGAGGAGTTCTTTGCTGAGCTGAACAGGCGCAAGGTAGTGGTCTTTGTTCATCCTGAAGATCCGCCCTTTGCAGACATGAGAAAACCTGACGTTCCAATTCCCTTCATTGAGTGGCCCTTTGACACAACACGAGCGGTTGCGAACATGGTCTACAGTGGGGTGCTTGACAGGTGTCCAAACATCAGATTCATCCTCTCACACGGTGGTGGAGTAGTACCATATATGGCGTGGAGGATCAGTATTCTGGAATACCGACAACGGGACAAGGTCAAGAAACTGCGGTCTCTCTATGACCTGATTCTCCGCAAGCAAGGGCCATCTACCGGCATGAAACTCCTGAAGAACATGTACTATGACACAACTGCTGTGACAGCCCGAAGTTCTCTGACCACCCTCAAGGAGCTGTTAGAGCCATCTCACATTGTACTCGGGACCGACCTGGGCGCGGCTCCAAAGCTAATGGCCTCACTTGTCTTGAATGACTTGAAATCATTCCATGGGTTTGATGAAGAAGACTTGAGGACTATCGCACGAAAGGGTGCACTTGAGCTATTCCCCAGACTAGCGTCTGTTTGAAGGTGTGACAATAGACAAGTCAGTGGTCAGAGTGATTTGCTCTACACTGAATCTACAATCTCTGCAATCTGAGCTGCTTGCCATTTTTCAGTGACACCCACTGTCACAGTACATACATTTGGAATACCAAACACATAATCCAGCGCTTCCTGAGGGGGTATTTTTCCCGCAGCAAGTGTCTTCATGCCCATCACAGGGTGACGACTGTCTAGTGCACGGAGCAGGTCTTCCATCTCAGCTGTAGTTCCACCGATACTATAGCCAGTACGATTGATCGGGAGGAGGAGTCCGAATGACTCGTCGTGAAGAGGATTTTCCTCTGACTGGAGCACTTTGAGGGTATGGCAGGTGTCATGTGTCGCTAGGCCTGGAAACGAATTTGCATTCCTGATGGTATCGAAACATGCCTTTAGGTCATCCAATCGCTTGTCTAGGAACCTGTCAGTCATTGCTCCATGGACAAAAACGACCTCGGGATCCAGCACCAGTACTGCCTTGAGGTTGTCCTCCCAGTTCTCAGGTAGGAGTGATACGGCGACCTTGAAATCACGATTCTCCTTTGTCAGTCGTGCCGCCTCAACTATCGTCGGATAGCCTGTCACATGGGCCCCCGGGTATCCTAGTCTGCAGAAATGTTCAAACATCTCACTCATTCTTTCTGGGTGGTTGAAGAAGCGTCTGTGCCATTCTTGTCCGGCCAGTCCAAACTGCCCGGCACCCATGAAAGGGCTTGTCCCACATAGGAGGCGAGGAAGAGTTGCTGTACCGAACTTGACCTCTGACAATTGCATACACCTTTCTGATGAGTTTGAGAATAGCGCTTGCACTATCTTCTCTTACGTACCTTATCGGTGTATCTCCTTAGATACCAGTATATCATCCAACCAAGTAGCCGTTCAACTATTCGTGGCGGGATTCCCTCTTCACCTCTTGATTTGTCCATCATCTCATAGATGTCATCATATGATGCTAGGGTTCCTCTATCCTGCACAATCCAAGGCTTCATGACAGTCAGGTCTGACTCACCATCCCAGTCGATTGTAGGAATTTCCTCGAGTTCGATTTGCCCTTTCTCAAGCAGGCTTTCATAGAGTGGGCGATCCAACATAGCTTCACATGACACCCATTTGCCTTCCAAGAAGCACTCACACCAGAAGTGCGATACCACGGGAGGCATCCTATTTGCCAGCCAGTCTGGCACTATTCCTCTGAGTGCTTCGCTCTTGCATTTTGTGACGCGGAATCTTGCTGGTATTCCAACAGCACGCAGAAGGGCAATCTGAAGGTTGGTCTTGGTGCCACATTCTCCAGTTCGAAGTCTGAGTACCCCTGTCGCCTTTGTCTTCATATTGTTGATTCCGAAGTTTATCTCATCCCGAATGAAACTAAAGATTCTCAGCGCTCTCTCCTTCTTCGTGAAAGCACCCTGGCATATTTCTTCGGCAAGACCTAGAATCTCAGGTGCCTGCCAGTCGCAAAATGCCGTTGCTTGAAGATATTCTTCCATTTTTCCTTCCATCAACTATCCACGCATCTAGAGGCAGTTTCAGTACTAGCGTACTACTGAACTATGATGATATTGCAGCATAGATACTTAACCTAACTCTCCAACGCAAGCACACTCATGGAAATGGAGATGAAGATGAAACTTGAGGACCGGATCTTCAAGAGGGCCATTGAGATTCGCAACAACTGGAATGATACTGAGAAACTCAAGAACCTCCTAGACGCGTGGGATAAGGAGTTTAGACATGACCATGATGGTGTCGTTGAGAGGGTTCTTGGCCCGTTCCTAGAGGAAACCTGGAAGAAGAAGGCCGAGGAGCATGGAAGTAATTCCTTGGAAGACTTGCTCAATATCCTACTTGATTGGCCAGAAGCAAAATACACCAAGGAAAAGATAGAGGGTGGATACAAGGTGACTACCACTCACTGTCCGATTGCTGCAAGCTATAGATCAATTGGTCGTGGGGATTACGGTGCCACTTTTCACTGCATTTCAGACCCGTACATCTGTAGAGGATTCAACAGCAGGATTCAGCATCGAAAGATAAGCAGTCGTATGCAGGGTGATGATGCATGTGTCCACTTCTATACGATAGATAGATGAGGACACTCGCCAAGGTATTGACTAGCACGTTGGAGGACAACTCATGCCCATTGTAGATGTTAAGATGTGGAAAGGTGTATCAGATGAAGCTGCGGAGAAAATCATCTCGGGAATCACGAAGGTCCTTGTCGACTTGGGGATTCCAGAACGAGCTGTCGAAGTCGTTATTCATGAGATTCCCAAAGCCCACTGGGGAATCGGAGGAAAACCAGCTTCAAAAGTGATGCCAGACGAAAAGCCTCCCTGATTCAAGAGCTGCTCTGCTCAGCGAAATGCAACAGTACTTCGTAAAAAGGCATAACTGCAATTGAATCTTCGACAATCAGTAATGTGGTGTTTGTATGGTTCGGACCCTGTATCTAAACTTCTTGTTTAAGAAAGAAGGCACGAGAGTTGTGGCAGAGCCGGAAAGCGTCTGTCTAGCTGCGGCACTTGCATCTGCAGAATCTCAGAAGGGGAAGAAAGCTAGGATAATTGGTCTAAGTAGTGTTTCATTCCCATTCTGGATTGTGCAGACCTCGCCTACGAAATCGATTGCTTTAAACGCATCTAGTAGTGGGACTACGGAGTTTCACTTCAGCGGGATGAAGGGAGCAAGTGAAGTGAGGAGGATATTAGGTGCTGAATTATCTCAAGCAACAGACATCCCTGGAGTTTCATCAAAGATACAGCCACTTCTTGAGAATGTTGACCACCATACAACTAGCATTGCTGGTATAGCTGAGCCATCATTCATCAAAGCAATAGGGGATTTCGTTCTTGTTTCTGACCTTTCAGCTGAACCCAACAGAGTCGAAATCCGGTCTGAATCGGGCGCTGCTCTCAAGAGATCTGAAGAGTTCAAGAAAATCTCTGAATCCGCAAAGCTACGTATTGAATCAGCAGAAACGTTACAGAATCTACTCAGGGAGAATTACGGAGCTCAAACCACAATTCTAGAGAACATCACGAAATTGGAACATGAGAGGGGAGACGGCCGCGTCAGTACGATGGAGGAAAGAACAAAGCAAGAGATTGCTAGTCTCAGGGAGAAAAAAGAGAACGAGATCTATGAGTTGCGTGAGAAGCACAAGATGAATCTGCGAGCTATGACAGCAGACTTCTCTAGAGCGATAAATGACCTTGAACAGTTCTTTGCTGAAATTGTTGGTGAGATAAGAAAAGCACAATCCCTAATCAGCCAGAAAGAAGCAGATACTGAAGGTGCGATTTCAGTCTACAGCAATCTTGTGAGCTCGCTGAAGTCGACCCTGGCAAATAGCCAACAGCCCTTGGATATGATGGATGCGAAGAAAGCGGATCTGGAGAGACGTGTTGCTGAGGCTCAAACAAGATTCGAATCGGACAAGATGAACGCAGAGACCTCGTTGCAAACTGAGATCCAAGAACGTCAAAGAAGAATCGAAGAGTCGAGGGGTGAAAAGGAGATCAAGACCAAAGAACTTGATGACCTCAAGGCTCAGGTGAAGGCTGCAATAAGCAAGTCTGAACAGTCAATCGCGAAGAGAGTCTTGGATTTTCAACAGGAGTTTCTTAAGCTGATGAACTGGACAGTGGATAACAATTCAGTCAGAGAGCTTGCACCATTGACGCTTCTCGATGTACATACATATGTGGTCAAGTATGACGATCAGTCTCTTAACGTCCTCACTCCCTGTTTCTTGCCTGAAGAGAACATATTGACCATGGGAGAAGGAAATACATTGAGCAAGGAGTTTGATGATGCTTTTACAACCTACATAGACGAATTGCTCCAGAAAGACACATCCTTCAAAGGATCCTTCGAGCGCGCCTGTACGAAGGGCAACATGCTGTTAGCGGCTGAAGCTGAGGAATCACTAGTGCAGGGGCTAGAGGAGCTCCTAAGAAAAAGACTTCTTCAGACTGATGACATAGAGCGATTACTCACTGTTTGGAGTAAATACTCAGGAAAATGTCCCAAGTGCGGGGCTGGTGTTGATGCAGGTGCCCAGTTCTGTCAGAAGTGCGGATTGGAATTAACAACTTAACTCTGAATGGTCAAAAAACTATCAAGCCTGCCGTGTACATGAGGACCATGAACATCACACACAGAATAAGCGAAGACGCTATCCGTACTACGCTTTTTGCTGCACCATCATATCTCAGTTCTACTGCAATCCAAATGCAGAATACTACAGCCATAACCACCATCATTACTGAGGTCACCGGGATTGAATCGAATAGTTGAATCAATTATACCACCACGCGCATTGAGTTGCATGAATCTTAGATAAAGAACTATACATACGCAGAATGTTGCGTATATCCAAAGCAAATTCGACTCAGCTTTTGATGACGTCTGCGTTCACATTGGAAATTATAGACAGATTAACCGTCGCCCAACCAATCAGGCACTTCATGATCCAGCCAAACGGGATCTGGCGTGATCTCATCCTCTACGTCTCTACCGCGGCTGTCATGGATTATTTCGTTGAATTCCTCTGAAACAGATACGGTCATGTCTTTATCTACAACCATCTGACAAGACAGGAACACCTGAGGTGCATCGAATTGGGGCAAACCCGCTTCTATCTTCCTATCAAAGAGCTCCTTCTGGGCTTGAGTCACCTTTCTTGGTATTCCTTTCCTTGCAGTGACTCTACAGGTGGTGCATCTCGCCTTCCCTCCGCAAGAATGGACTATGTCAATCTCATGCTCTATAAGAGCCTTGAGAAGCTTCGTCCCATTCTCAACGGTGAATTCCTTCACGACTTCTCCCATGAAGTCGACTACCGTTACTGTTGGCATGTTTGACGAATGGCAAATTCCTGCTAAAATGCATTATGAAGAAACTGCTCTCATGAAATGAATCCAAAGAAAGTGAGAACTATGTCAATGAGTGTGATTGGGGTGGTGGAGCGATAAGATATTGGGAGTTGGGGGGTTGAAACCTGCCTACTCGTAAGGAGTAGCTTTCCCTTCAGCGACCTCCCGACTAAACCACTCCTTATAAGGTTCAAACTCAGGGGGCTTGAACTCGATCTCGTCCAGGTTCTCAGGTATGGGATACTTTCCATAAAGCCTGACTGCCTCAATATAGGAATGAACGTTTATCGGAGGAGTGTCCGCAGGGATTTGAATGGCATTGAACATGAGGCGACCCTCTCTCGCAAGCCCATCCATCACCCTCTTTACAAAGTTAGCTATCTCATACGGGGACGAGTCCCTAATATAGCTGGCACTGCAGGTTGCAGCAACTGGTGGCCAAGAGCCCTTCGCCTTGTTCACCTCAACGAACTCCTGCATCACCTCCATCGGCCAAAGTTCTGGCTTTCCCATCCCCATCATTAGGAAAGGCATCCCCATCATCTCTTTTCCCATTCGGGACCAGCACCACTTCATGAGGTCAGGATCGAATTTCTCAGGGTTGTCTTCGCAATAATCTCCAGATATCGCAACCATGGCTGACAGCCCCTTCTTCTTGGCCTGCTCCACCAAGTATTTGTTCCACGGGAATACAAACTCTTCAAGAATCTCTTTGCTAATGTTTGGAATAACCGCCCATGCATCAGCACCTATAGAATTCTTGGCGCCGGTTTCTTCTTTCAGCAACTGAAGGTAAGGTATCAGCACATCATCTATAGACCACTGAAGAAGTCTATGAATGAACTCGGGATTCTTTCTAGTGTTCAGAATGACTCTAGGATATGAGTGGACTCCACAGATAAAACTGAAGGGAGCACAGAAGACTCCACTGCAAGTCCCTGAATTCTGCTTATTTCTAAGAATACTATCAATAACAAACCCTACTCTGCCCGAATCTCTCTCTATTGGCACCTTGACTTTGTCCATATCCTCTGGCTTCTTGACTAGTGGATCGCTCTGATCTATTGTGTTCATATGGTCTTTACTCCTGACCAGCTTTCCACCAAGCGCCTCAATTTCATAGTTATAGGCCTCTGGAGCCATTCCCATTGGGGTCTCAAATCCGTACCACTTTTGGACACTAGTCTGTACATCAGTACAATACGCCCCATCCGTTTGATGAAATCTTTCAGGGTCTGCTCCGGCCACAGTCATTGTATGAACATGGATTTGAGCAGTCCCCAATGGCACGTAGTCGGGTTTCCCCATTATAGCCGCTACAGACCTGCTTCCAGAATTTAGATTGATGAATCGCAGTCCCTTTGCATATAGCAGCCCTTTAATCGCATCTCCAGTTGATGGTCTGACAAAACTCAACTCTGCACCCCCATCAACTTCAGGGCTTTCTCTGCAGTTTCTACTCCATCTCTCCCCCATGCATCCGCTCCCAGTTTCTTTACATATTCATCACTTGTCCTCACGCCCCCCATCATCACTTTCACATCATCTTTTAGCCCATTATCTACCAATGCCTGAACATAGTCCTTCATCGTTGACGCAGTGGTACTCATGTAGGCGCCTATCCCCACGATATCGGGTCTGAACTCCTTTGTCTTCTCAATGAACGTGGTGATTGGTACGTTTACGCCGAGGTCAATGACCTCGAAACCAGCCCCCTTTAGCATTGTCACAACAATCGATTTACCAAGATCATGCATGTCTCCCTCTACAGTGCAGATCAGGTACTTTCCGATCTTCTCTCGATTCTGGATATCCTGGTCTTTCTCCAGGATGTTCATTGCTGACTTGAAGGCTTCTCCGCACATAACTACATCTGAAATGAAGTAGGCATTCTGTTTCCATAATTCTCCGGCTTGGTTGATGCCAGGAACGACGGCATTGTTGATCGCGTTCAGAACGTCAGCTCCCGAGTCCATTAGTCCCTTTGCTAACTCTTCGGCTAAGTCTGGCTCTCCTTCAACAATAGCATTCTTTAATTCCTCTAGATTCTCCAAAGCACGCAACACCCTGAATATCATGAGCTGAACAATGTAAAATTCCTTTTCCTTTCTAGCGATATAACAAATACTCAGCTCCGAATATCTCCCATGCCATGACGGTCAATCAGCTTGCTGAAGGTTTACCTTCTCTATCATCTGAAGCATTGCGTCCACCTCTTTCTGAGATAGAATTGCTCTGATAGCATCAAGTTCGTTCTGGTTTCTTATGAGTGCCCCTACCTTATACATTGGATTCCCGCTTTGTCCAATCGGATTTATCTCAACGGCCAAATAGGCTGGTTCATCCTTTGATCGAGGTATCTTTCTGATGAATAGTCCAGGTTCATCCATCCTTAACCGTTCGAATTTCCTCCCGTGCTTGAGCATATCTCTCAGCGATTCTTCCATTACACTCACTCGTTCATTCTAGTTCATAGTCTTGATAAAACATGCTGAATCTTGACTGGTTCTTACAATGGAATAAAAAAAGAAGGATATGAAGGGGGCTATGCCCCCATTCCTGAACATATGGTGTCACTTAGCACTGACTATCTTGTCCACATCTCTGCATTTTGTCAGGACCTGCAATTTAGTCAAGGAATCAGGGATGATCACTGTCTTGGACTTTCTTATCTCGTCCACATACTGGTCGAACAATTCCCAATCAACATCTTTGCTTATTGTAAGGGTCTTAATACCGCTGAACCCAATGGGTCCCCCTACCGATTCCAGTTCCTTCTTGTTTATGGTCAATTCATCCAGGTTCTCAACCCTGAACACCTTCTCACTTGTTTCCTCGAGAAAGATACGCATGACCTGAGTCACAAGCTCTCCAATTGGAACGCTTCTCCTTCTGGCCTCTGCTGAGAACAGGCTATAGACATTATCGTCAATGCCCCGTATCGTCACATCGGTCACATAATCACCCTCGTAGCAATGCTAGATCAGAGCTCCCGTAGGACTATGCCTGGGGAATTCCTGAGGAAGCAAGCTATGGCCATGAAGAAGGTACCAAAGAGGATCACTCCAGAGGCGATCAATATCTCCAGGGTCAACGGCACGATGCCAAGAAATGCTAGCATCATTAATGCTCCAACGAATGTGATCAGGAACCCGATGTAGCCGACAAAGACCCATGCTGCGCTGGCTTCCTCTCTCTTCCGCTGTTGCTCATCTATCTCTTGGAATCTCTTCCGCATTCGATCTCGTACTTCACTATCATCGTTGTTAGGTGTTTCATCAGATGTAATATTTATCACCATTATCACCATACACAACATTTGGTTATAAATGTGACGGTGATGACATACGAGTTCTCAGTAACTGAATAACAAACAGCCCACCTGATCTCCACGAGTTTGCACAACTATATAATTGGAAAATTGCAGGAACTGAACGGGGAAGATGATGAATCCAGTAATTGAAGCGATAAACAGCAGACGGTCTATCAGAGCCTATGAACCAACACCAGTTCCTAGGGACATCATCAATGCGGTCATCGAGGCTGGCAATCTGGCACCCTCAAGGGGACGGATGGAAAATGGAGAGATTCTTTTTCAGCCTTGGCGGTTTGTTGTTGTCGAAGGTCAAGAGTTCAAGCAAAAGCTCGTTCAGACTACGAATCCTATCTGGAAACAATCGATGGAACGCATCAAGGAGACGCACCCCGAAACCTATGAGAATGCAATGAATCTCTACGAAACAATGGATGAACCAAAGGACATGGTCTACTATTCTGCACCTGTCGTCCTCTTTGTCATAGGTTTGGCCAGCTACGATGTAAGTTGTGCACTTGCCTGTGAGAACATCATGCTTGCGGCGCATTCTCTCGGTCTTGGAAGCTGCTACGTGGGATTTGGTTCAATGGTGAAAGGTAATACAGATGTCGTAAAAGCCCTTGAGCTAACGGATGATGAACGAATATTCGGACCTATCGTGCTTGGGTATCCAAAGGACCTCCCTGAAGAGCCGGTAATGCGGTCGGAGAAAAAGCCACCCAAGATTAAATGGATCTAGAATCACACTGACTGAAGCGGCGAAGCATTATTGACGGAATAATGAGTCAGCAGACAGGAACATGAAGAATAGGATTTCGGAAAAAGACGCACTCACACAATTGCACGATGGCATCAGGCTAGTGAGTGAGGGAAAGGCTGAGGAAGCTGAGACCATCCTGAGAGTGGTCTTGAACTCAAAACCAAGAAACGCAGATGCTTTGTGGCTCCTTGGGAGAGCTTTGGCACAACAAGGCCAACTTAAGGAGAGTATTGATGCCTACAGCAAAGCAACTCAGGTCGAACCAGACAGAGCGGTCTTTCACGAGTCCCTTGGTGTCATGCTTATTCAAATCGGAGATGTTCTTGGGGGAAAGAAAGCCCTGGCGAAGGCACTTGAGCTTGATTCAGAGGCTCTAAGACCCTCCGAGTACACATTTGGCAAGCTCATTGAGGAGAGTCCAGAGAATAAGATATACTGGTATGGCCTTGGAATTGTGCTTGAGCTCCAGGGTAAGATGGACATGAGCCAGAAAGCGATGCTAAAGGCACGCCAGTATGATTCCACCCTTTCGAACGACACTTGAAATCATGATTTCTGATGCCATGGCATCCATCCATAGAGCATGTAGTCAGGTCCGAATATCTCTCTGTGTTGTTTTATCAAGCAATATGCAGCTTCAGGTGTTTGCCTTTCATGATTCAGATTCCTGAATGAGCCACCGACACACTTTGAGTAGAAGACCCCATTCGGAATCCGGGTCGCTCAGAGCGTCGAAGTACGTGACCCCATCCCTGTCGGTGCCCTCCTCGAATTCAGGATGTGGACTGGAGAGGAATACTGTTCCCGCTCCATACTTGAACACAATCATGCAAGGTAAGTCGTTATCTGGGTATGTGACAATCGGAATTATGCCCGACATATTCTCTTTACTGTAGTAACCAGAATTCCAATAGAATATCTCATAGGATTCTGGTTCCTCCGATAGATCCGGCCCAGTGGAACTCCTATTCACATTCATCTCTTTCAGGAATTCACCGTAACCATCTACGGCAGGGCGATACTCGCCATCGAAGAGACTCAGCCCCATGTTGGTTGCAAATGTAGCACCTCCGCAGATGCCGAAGTACGAACCTCCATCAGTAACGAATTGACGGATGGTATCCATCCCCTCACTTTGAAGATACGCTCCGAATCCGCCTCCAGCTGGCATGACTAGCATGTCGTAATCTGCAAGAGCTCCTTCTCGAATTGAGGTCTCATTCACGTGACCTATCTTTGCCCGCATCCAGGCAAACATGTTATCGACTGCTATCTTGCTTGATTCAAGAACCCCTCCGCCGTCATAGATAGCTACTCTGACATCTTCCATTCCAGTCGGTGTTCCA
>JAEOTX010000024.1 GCA_016839605.1 Candidatus Thorarchaeota archaeon
CGCCAAGAGAAAATTGCTCTTAGCGATTCTCTGAGATTTCCATCTCTCTCAGATTTTGTCGGCGTCGGAACCCGTTCATCCATTTCCTCTCTTTCTTCGGGGTCCGATCTTTCGGAGCTTTCTTCCAAGATCTTGTCGCTCCCATTCTCTCTCTCCGACGTAACAAGTTCTTTCATTTAAATGGCCTCTATATCTCAACTCTAGCCCTCCTCCTGTCTACGTCCCTCAATCCATCTAAACCACTGAATTGCGGGGATCATGTAGCTCCTTTCGGAGCCTCGGTAGGGTTCAAACACCATTAAGGCATTCCTCCTTTCTTAGGGCATTAGAGTGAGTCTACGTTCAGCCTTTTCCTATTTTTACTCCTCAAACTCGCTGACCATCCTATCCCGGAAGGCGCCTGCCTTCCTGAGATGGGCTAGTCAAACCACACATCTCTTGTTCTCACTCATAGACACGCACTTCAATCTCGCCGCTTGGAGTAGGCTTTGCGACGAGCCTGAATGTACATAGGTCTGCAGTGAGTACAATGCACTCTGGTGGGGTGCTGGATGCGATGAGGTTCTTGACTGCCAGCTCTAGGTTGACTGCAGTGAGTCT
Organism: Candidatus Thorarchaeota archaeon; assembly: GCA_016839605.1. Classification (GTDB taxonomy): domain Archaea; phylum Asgardarchaeota; class Thorarchaeia; order Thorarchaeales; family Thorarchaeaceae; genus SMTZ1-83. The sequence continues at coordinate 601 of JAEOTX010000024.1, forward strand.
GATGAGTTCTGAGTCAGTAAACGGGTCTACCGCTCTGCCTTCTTCAGTTACCACTACATCTGCTAGCGTAGTCGCCATCTTTTCGCTAATCATTCTTTGTTTTCCTCCGTTACTTACGTACGTTTTCTTGTTTCTTACCATGGTTCTGGACAAGGGCTGTCAGGTCTTGCGTCGTTCATTTTCTTTTTCTCCTCCATGTTTTAACTCTCTCATTTTTTGGGAATCCATACGTTCCATCGCTCGGTTGCGAAATGGTTGACCAATGATTCCGTGTTGTCTTCCATCCGTTCTTACTGTCTCTCTCTAAACAGCTAGAACGGTACTGGATCATCACACGGCGGCTGTACCACGGTGGATATGCCGTGAACTATTCCGATTGACAACAGCTCCAGTGCTACACGACTCTCAGTCATGTTCTCGTAGAGTGTTCTCATCTGGTCCGAGCTTATCGTTTTCACCTCCGGTCGATGGTGTATGGTATGGACATAGAGACTATGCTCTAGGCGAAGAGATTTACTAGGAGCAATAAAGGCCTGCCGGTCTTCATCTTACCCTAGTATTACGTGGATATTCATGTCCACTCAGAATCACTTCGTCCATAGCATTGTCCCGAGTGTGTACACCAAGGATAACAACGGTCAATCCGCATAATAAGGAGTGGAGTTTGCATTTCTCGCCGGAAATCTAAGACCAGAAGTGTTATTGGAGAGCTTTGCAAAATCGCTTCTTTTTAGCCCAAAAACACACCTCACAAAGGAACCATAAGATACATATTTTACTTAACAAATGGCCACTTGAAAGGTGCATAGGAGTCGGGACTCTGAGACTACTCGGAACTGGCGAACTCACGCTTCTTAGGCGACTTGTAATAGAGCCATCAATGCGGCAGGTCGAATTGGCTGAAGCACTTGATGTCACTCGGTCAGCTGTAAATCAGATTTGGAAGAAGCTTGAACAGGACTGCAGTCTTCGTATCCGCAGTACTTTTGATTATGGCAAACTTGGGCTTAGATTCACCTTTGGCTGGGCTAAAGATGAAGAGAGTTCAACAAACCTACCCAAGTTCAAACGGTGGCTGTCCTCAAATCCTCTAACCATCCTTCTTGCGGAGTCTGTTCTATCCTCAATGATGGACAAGAGACTCTACTTCGAAGCCCTCCTGCCAATCGATAGGAGAGGCAGTAATTTTCTTAATCAACTAGCACGCTTTCAAAAGAGGCCGTACGAGCTCTCGATTGTCTTTGGCTCGGCTGAAAATGTATCGAATCATATGAACCTTGGTCTGTTTGATGGTCGAGGCTGGGAGGTCATAGATGGGTTTAGATTCGGTGCCATTATTGATTCAGCAAGAGGGTATGCAGATATTCTACCGGATATTCAGCTATCTGGCCAGACAAACCCGGTTGCAGCCACCATTGAAAATCTTCTCGTGGCAAGCTCAATAGAAGAAGATTATCATGTCACATCTATGGATTTAGAATCAAGATACCATGAGTTAGATCTGTCGTCACCATCAGAACGAACACTCAGACGCAAAATCGCATCGATGAGAAAAAACCATGCTATTCCTTATGTGAGTATTCAGAATATCGGCCTCACTCAGAGGATTATTGTAACTCTGGATGAACGAGGAGGTGCATCAAGCCTTTCACGTTTACTTCAAGCACAAGCTACCACACTTCCACAAGCAAGAGTCATGAGCAGTGAATCCTTGACCGCAATGATTCTTGATTTTCCAGAGTCTGCCAGCTGGTTGGCAATCTCAAAAGCTTTCTCGGAACTGGCTGGTGATACCACAGAGATGTGCACATTTATAGCAGAACACACTCCATTATGGAAAGGACTCAGTAGTCTGATGCCATCATCACATCCGCGCATATCACAATAAAGCAATAGTCCTCGGCGTTGGGAAGATTGAAGAAGACTCACCAAGAGAGAGATGCATCCAGTGGACTAGCCACATCAAAAAGCAGTCCAATTGATATTCAAACTCCATATGACGATTTGATTCCCCACTCTGATGAACCATCCGTCCAGTTCTATATTGATGCCATGCGAATCTACCTTGGCCTCTATGAAGGTACACTCACAATGGAGGATGCAGTCCATGCGGCTGAGATATTGAAGGAGCACCCTGAGTTTGCGAAATATCCCACGAATCCAACTTTGGTGCCTTTCAACAAGACCTTCAAAGACAAGATTCTATCGAACCTTGAAACCCTAAAGAAGTTCAATCTGGTGACAAGGGACTCTGTCAAATCAGCATTTAGCTTTGCATTGGTTTCGCCGCCTACAGCACTAAGTCCAACAGACTACCAGGTCCTGCTGCTTCTTGAGAAGGATCCCTTATGCACTCTTGTGGATGCGGCTGCAGGTGTGGGAGTCACTCCCCGGACAATAGCTAGGTCAATAGAACGCCTTCAGAGAAACTTAGTCTACAGAGTGAGTGCACTGATGGATATGACTGCTTTTGGAGCACAGCCCTTCATCCTGTTCTTCAAGTTATCAGAGGGCATTGAGTGGGACATGGTCGAGGAAGGATTCGCCCTTTACCCGTTCACTAAGAACATTCTGAAGACCACAATGACAGACTTGGGTTACATATCCTTTCTCATACCAGGCCCTGAGGACAACATAGTTACCTTTGCCGAACACGTTAGTGACATCAGTGCAATACTCTTTGATTATTCGAATCTTCATCATCAAGATGCCTCTGGATCTGAAACTAATCTTAGCCTCATGAAGGATAACAAGTGGTTGTTCTCAGAAGTCATCAAACAAATTGACTCTGATGACATTCCTCTACGAGAAGACAAAAAGATGAACCTTCTTACTTGTCAGGGATGGCAGGGCGGCTTAACTGCTGATGACTTCAATGTGATATCATTTTACAGAAATGCCCTACGTGACCCCCCTAGAGTGCTTGTAGACCGGATTCAGATGCAGGGCATGGATTATGACCCAAAACAGGTAGCACAATCAGTTCGCAAGTCATATGACCGTAACATCATTCAACCATTCACAAGCTTTCGAGGCGTGGGTCTATCAACAAACTTCTGCTTTGAAGTAATCTCCAATCAAGTATGGAAGGATAGAATCCAAAGGGCTATCGTACATCTGCCCGCAGTCACATACTTTCTTTCTCCTCTAGGAATTATTGTCTGGGCTCAAGTTCCAAGTGAACATCAAGTAGAATACTATCAACTATTTCGTTCATTGGAATCCCACAAAGGAGTGAAGTCAGTCAATCCAATCATGACAATAGACCTCAAGGGTTCAAGATCCGAACTCGATCTCACCAAAATCTGGAGATTCGGGTCCAGCGGGTGGACAGTTGACCGAGACCAACTCGACCTCTCTGGATATTTTGATGTATAATTCACTCAATATCAGAAGGATTCGTAGTCAGGTGTCTTTTCGGCTTCCAATCTCACTAAAAATCTCAGTCATCGCGGCTCTCCAGTCGCCTGAGAAGGGAGGTCCAAGTACGACCTCGGTGAAACCAATTTCTGCTAACAAATCGAACCTGTCTACCATATGCTCCTTGTTTCCACTAATCGAAAACATATCAATTAGTTCTTGGTCAACATGAGGTATACCTGCATCTGGTCCGGATTCAGCCACAGCAGTCCGTAATTTGTCCACTCTTTCCTTGTCCACATCAAGGATATCTATGACCTGTTGAGGCATGTCAGCCACGACAAGTGCAACAACACGTTTTGCGAGACTCTCCTTTCCTCCTTTGAAGGTGGGGATTGTAGGTAGCCATGCAACCTTTTCTATCTCATCTGCCTTTCTTCCCATTTCTTCTGCAGACTTGTTGATACGTTTCACGGCATCTTTTAGATAATCAATTGGACCTGACAGCACGGCTCCATCTGCTACTTCTCCCACAAGCTTCAGCATCTTTGGTCCTCTCACCCCTAAGAAGATTGGAATATCAATCGCCTTCTTCAGACCCAAGCTAAAAGCGTCTAGGTTCATCAATTCGCTGTTTACCGTGACCGTTTCTCCAGCCCATAATTTCTTGAGAGTATCAACAGACTTCCGCAACTCTGTTACTGGCTTTCTCACAATGATTCCGAGCTTCTTGAGGTCCTGAATACCTCCTATCCCAGTCCCAAAGGCAAACCTTCCTTTGCCAGTGTTTTGCAGAGTCACAGCTGCACGGGCTATGGTGCCAATCCTATGAACGGTAATTGGAATTATTCCCGTCCCCACGCGTGCTTTTTGAGCATTGAGAAGTGCAGCGGCTGTAAGCACATAGACATCCTGGCCCATGTCGATGTCCTCGCCTACCCAAATGCCATCAATTCCTAGTTCAACAGCATTCTCTGCAATCCAGTCCGTTGCTGTGACCCTCATGTTAGTTGTTATGCCCACACTGGCTCTGTACATTGCTGCTCACCACAAGCAATCGAATTATCCACTACATATTTCTGTAGTGAGTACTACTAACGAACGAACTGAAATGCGAATCGCTTGGGGAATTACTGGGAGTGGCGACCTGATCCAAGATTCTGTAGACTTGATGATCAAACTCCAGAAAGAGAATGATGTCAGAATCGATATCTTCGTTTCAAAAGCGGGTCGCCAGGTCCTAAACTGGTACAAGCTATGGACACCACTCAATGAGCAGTTCAAAGTCAAGGTAGAAGTGGATGCGAATGTACCATTCATAGCGGGACCTCTTCAGATGGGCAAATGGGACCTACTTATTGTGGCACCCCTAACTGCGAACTCAGCAGCCAAGATTGCCTATGGGATTGAGGATACACTTCTCACAAATGCAGTGGCTCAGTGCGCTAAAGGGA
>JAEOTX010000175.1 GCA_016839605.1 Candidatus Thorarchaeota archaeon
TTCTGTTCCTTGTCATTTGGGCTGTCTATGTCATTTCAAGATTGCTCATTGCTTTGAATCTATCATTCTATTTCCTGTCCATTGTCTTCGCGCTTTCAATCGTCTTTCTATTGCCAAGATTGATGGACGACACCAAGAGAATCTTGCTAATCATTGGACTAGTTCTTATTTACATCGAACGAGGATTGACTCTCTTTGATCCAATCACAGAGTCACTCATTCTCGTAGCAGGTCTGTGGTTGGTGTTCATCTGGTACTTGATAATGAAGCGCGCTGTGTAGAGCAACAATACTTGCTAAGAGACCGCAACTCGGTCTCGCCCCTTTTCTTTTTGGTTTTAGAAAGATGAATGACACTGCTCTTGGATGGGGCATTTCGGACATTTTATTCGCACCATGTAGAAGTAATTACCCACCAGCACAACTACAAAGCCGATTAACGCGAATAGAGCGAACATGGAGAAATTCAGAAAGAACGAGATGCCGATCAAGACAATAGGTAGAAACCATATTATGGCATAAACGAAGGCCCAACCCTTTTGACCTACATGCAGGTGCAAATGCGATTTACTCCATTCATCCACAGTCAGCAGCTTCTCAACAGTTTCCCCTGTGTCAGTAGTTTCCTTTACTTTGAAATAACAGTATTTACACGTCGTGAATGGCATAACTAAGAAGTAGAACACAATTGAGAATGCTAGATACCCCACAGCGGCCCAAGTATTGAGATAATGTATCCCAGCGGTTCCAAGAGATATTAGAACTAGAATAATCAAGACCGGTACTGGTTTGTAGAAGGGACACTTTGGAAATATTCCCAAGAAGAATATCTTTGCATTCCTTTCCTCTGCCAAATTCATTCACGACCAGATTTAAGATGACAGGATTCTCTATCTCAAAAAGGTTCTGAAATTCATGAGAGCTATTTTATGCACAAAATACGGACCCCCGGACGTCCTGCAACTCGGAGAGGTAGACAAACCAATCCCTAAGGACAATGATCTATTGATCAAAATTCACGCAACCACTGTAATAGCAGGGGACTGTGAGATGCGAGGTTTCAACTACCCTCAATTTGGCTTCGGAATGAAGCTCCTCATGCGGGTTGGATTTGGTCTCAGAGGACCCAGGAAGAAGATACTAGGCCAACAACTAGCTGGTGTTGTGGAGGAAATAGGAAAAGACCTCACGCGGTTCAAACCTGGCGATCAAGTTTTTGCATGCATGGGGCTTGGTTTCGGATCTTACGCTGAGTACAAGAGCATGTCTGAAAAAGGACTGGTCGCGATAAAACCAGCCAACATGAGCTTTGAGGAAGCTTCAACCATTCCTGTTGGGGGAAGTGAGGCACTGCATTTTATGAAAGAAGCAAACATCCAGAGTGGTCAGGAAGTATTGATCAATGGAGCAGGTGGTTCAATAGGAACAGTCGCAATTCAACTTGCTAAATCTAAAGGGGCTGAAGTGACTGCAGTGGACAGTGCAGGGAAATTTGACATGCTGCGTTCCCTTGGCAGTGATCATGTCATAGATTACAAGATAGAATCTTTTGCAGAAAGAGATGAAACTTATGATGTCATTTTCGACGTTGTAGGTGTAACTAAGTTTTCAGATTGTATGAGTTCATTAAATTCGAACGGAATCTATCTTCAAGGAAATGGATCGGTATCACGAGGTGACAAATCGGCTGCAAGCAAAAGCGGCAAGAGAGCGGTAGATGGACCCGCAACCTACAGCTCAGCACGTCTAATTGAGCTTCGAGAGCTTATTGAGGCGGGAACAATAAAGACTGTCATAGATAGAACCCTTCCGTTAGAACAGATGACCGAAGCCCACAGGATTGTTGAACAGGGAGGCAAATTAGGAAACATAGTTGTAACTATGGATCATAATGACAATACTTAACGAACCTGCACCCAACTAATGTGCCGTGTAATCTTGAGGGAAGATGCTCATGAGAGCAATAGTATGGACAAAATATGGACCCCCAGAGGTTCTTCAGCTCAAAGAGGTATCAAAACCAACTCCGAAGCCTAATGAGCTTTTGATCAAGAATCATGCGATAACAGTAATAGCGGGGGATTGTGAAATGCGAGGCTTCAATTTCTCCTATCCTTTCCAAAAGAAGCTCCTCGTGCGAGCGTGGATCGGTCTCAGAAGACCCAGGAAGAAAATTCTGGGACAAGAACTGGCGGGCGTTGTTGAAGAAATCGGAAAGGACGTGACATTGTTTAAGGAAGGAGACCAAGTCTTTGCAGCTACCGGATCTGGAATGGCTGCTTATGCGGAGTACACATGTGTTTCTGAAAAGGGGCTTGTGGCAATAAAACCAGACAATATGACCTATGAAGAAGCCTCAACCATTCCAATTGGAGGACTAGAGGCATTGCATTTCATGAGAAAAGCAAACCTACAAAGTGGTCAGAAGATCTTGATCAATGGCGCAGGCGGCAGTATAGGAATTGTCGCAATCCAGCTAGCCAAGTACTGGGAGGCTGAAGTGACTGCAGTGGATATTGCGAGGAAGTTTGACATGATGCGTTCCCTTGGGGCAGACTATACTATCGATTACACTCAAGAGAATTTCACCGAAAGTGGTAAGATGTATGATGTCATCTTTGACATTGTGGGTAAAGCTCCGTTTTCAAGTTGCACGAGTTCACTGAGTGATAATGGAATCTACCTATTGGGAAACGGATGGCTGTCACGGAGTGATAAGAAAACTGCAGAAAGAAGCAACAAGAGAGCAATAGGCTACACTTCAGACTATCAAAGTAAGCATCTAATCTACCTCAAGGAGTTGATTGAGGCAGGAACGATAAGAACGTTCATTGAAAGAACATACCCATTGGAGGAGATGGCTGAAGCGCATAGGTATGTTGAAACAGGCCAGAAGATTGGAAATGTCGTCATAACCGTTGAGTAGACTACTCTTCTGGTTTAGTCCACTTCCATGCATACCAAACGATCAGTGCACAGAACACAACATACCCAATTCCCATTATGTTTTCATACAAGGGTCTTGGCATGATGAATCCGATGCCATCAATAACGATGAAGACTATGGCTATGATGATGTTTGCCCAACGATTCGCTTTGTAGGGCAACTCCAAGGACAGGAAAACCATGAAGATTGGTGCTAGCATCATTATGGCAAAAACAGCCAACATTTCCTCAGTAAGTGGCACATCTAGGGTTCCCGCTATGATATCCTCTAGCATTCCAGGCTCCAAAAACCGTATGACATCACCCTGAAGGCTAGTTAGCATGCGAGCTATCCATAGTACTGAGAGTTTCTTCTTGATATCTTCCACAGTGGGCTCACCTACTCGTGCTTTTCAGATAGAGGCTATATATAGGGGTTATGTGCGGTCTCTTGTAGAATATGAGTCTTGACAAGAATACCCCCACGTCAGAAGATTGGGGATGTGGTCATAATCGTTGAGTAAAGAGGAGAAATGACATGGATATCGTTCTGTTATTCATCATTGGTATACCAGGCTTCTTTCTACTTCTGCTTATTGGCTTGTTGCTGTATAAACAATATTTGAGATATTCGACAAGAATAGAAACACCAAATGGAATAAGCTCATTGGAAGAGATTACGCTTGGAGATTTGAAGCAGTGGATCCTCATCAGAGGTATGGATCAAAACAACCCAGTCCTAATGTTCTTACATGGTGGGCCTGGCGAACCAGCAGTGGGTATGTCAAGTTCCCGAAGATTAGATGCTGAATTAATTAAACATTTCACAGTAGTGCATTGGGACCAACGAGGAGGAGGGAAGTCATATAATACCAGTATCCCAGTTGATTCAATGACACTAGACAGACTAGTTGAAGATTGTAATGAGTTAATTGACCATTTACGAAATAGGTTTGACACACCTCGAGTCTTCATTGTCGCGCATTCATCAGGAACGTTGATCGGAATTAAAACTGCTCATAAATATCCAGGAAAAATACATGCCTATGTCGGAGTAGCGCAAATTATCAACGACTGTGAGCATGAGAGAATGAACTATGATTTTGTAGTTGAAGAAGCTGAACGATCTGGTAATGTAAAACATCAAATTGCGATAAAAGCAATTGGACCTCCACCTTATGAAACCCCCAAGAAATTATTCGAGAAAGCCAAGTATATTGTTCGATATGGAGGAATGATGGTAGATTCTTCCTTTAGGAAAATGATAGGTATTATACTACCCTATTTGACATCACCTGAATATACATTGTCAGAAGGAATTAGAACGATATTGGGGAGGGGACGTAATTTCACTACGAACGCTTTGTGGAACGAAATAATAGTTGTCAATTTTACAAAAGAGATAGAATCGATAAGAGTCCCCATTTACTTCTTTGAGGGCAAATATGATATGATTACTCCCACAGTTGTTGTTGAGGACTTCTACAAGAGCCTAGATGCTGAAAAGGGAAAGACACTTGTCATTTTTGAAAACTCGGGACACTGGCCAATGTTAGAAGAAAAGGAGAAGTACGAGGACATATTGGTAAACGTAGTTTTGAAAGAAAGTCAGAGTAAATAATTGTGATCTCCGATACATCATCCGGAGGTCTATCAAGAATCTTGATAGGTTCTGATAATTTGAATATTCAACCTAATGAATTTTTAATAAGGAAGACTTGACTCTTCGTAAGCTTGATAGTACATTGAAAATAGGGGCATAATTATGGAAACAAGTGAGTCTACTGAATCAAGCGATCCGCTTTTCATGGACAAGTGAGCCTTGGTTTTATCTTTCTAACTCTTGGCTACTCTTCCTTAGGGATACTACAGTTGGTGGCTAAAATACCAGAAAGCATCCAATTAAGAAACTCGCTCTATGCTTTCGGAAGCAGAGTTATAAGAAGACCCAGAAACCTATCATAAAATAATCCAGTCTACTTCTTTAGAGGAGCCCGTTAGATTGGCAGTAGAACTAATCTCCAAGAAATATCGCGAACTATACGCTTTCGCAATTGTAGTCGGACTCTTTCTCTTGATAGGGCTTTTCTACATCAATGCATGGGATCTATCCGCCCTCATTTCCACTGACTACATGGTCTTTCTCTTTTCTATGTCAGGTGTAACAATGAAGGTGCTTAGTGGAATTGGGATAATGCTGACCTATGCTTCTTTGTGTAGGTTTGCTTTGAGTATATTTTCAGATGGAATGAAAGGAAATCCATCTTTTGCTAGAAGAATAAAATTAGCGCTCCTGATACCGGTCGTAGTTCTTGTTGCATATGGAATATCCAAGATCGTAGGAGTGTCCATTTCAGGTGGGGGTACTATTGATTTGCTAATCACAATCTATGGTATCTGGTCTTTGATGCTATCTCTCTATGTATTTCCTGCTATCCAAGGAAGATATCAGCCTGAATACAAGAAGTCTAGGAGAGACGAAATTCAGAAACGATTTGGCGATGCAAAATTCTCGCTCTGGAGAGGTTATCAGACCCGAGTGCACAAGGAGTATGGTAAGGTATATGCAAAAGAGTTTGAAAGGTATGGAGAGAGATTGGACTACCTTCGAGCTCAACTCAGTGGAGTCATGCTTCTTCCATTAGGTATAGCATTGATCGTACTTCCTCCAATTCTTTTACCTCTGATTGTGCTTTGGCTGCGTTCTTTCACCTTACGCAGGAAGCCGTTGAGCCCATTTGAGAGGATATTCCTAGCTATAATGGCAATAGGAATAATGCTGTTGAGTACATTAATATTCTTGATATTAGACGTAGCAGTAACACAGATACTCCTTGATACCGTCTATGGTCTGGGAATTCTCACTAGTATCATTGTCCTCGGATATATTGTGATATCTTCCTGATTGCTAGCTATGCCTACACCTAAGGTCTCTTGAGAATGGACATGTCCTAGGAAAGGTTGTCATTACAGTGGAACATGATTGATTGATGATTTGGCCATTCAACCTTATGACTTTATAATCGGGAAGACTTGACTCTTTCTTAGCTTCATGATGGAGAGAAATCAGGTGTGTGATTATAGTAACAAGTGACTCTACTGAATCAAGCGATCCGTTTTTCGCCGAACCATATGTAGATGTCGATGAATGGCGGGACGAACCCGTACGCCATCGGTATGTCCATGGCGGTTTCAAAGGTACTGATGCCCGGTTCTCGATCCACTTCCCACCCAAGGAGCAATACGATGGCCGGTTCTTCCAGTACATCCAACCAATATCGGGAGACGAGTATACTGCACAGACACCGGGGGCTTATACATCAAGCTACTCGATAGGCTTTGCTATCGATAGCGGCGGCTATCTTGTGATATCAAACCTGGGGAGGATGGACATGTTCACTGGCGATGATCCCACTATCCCGGGGTATCGGACCAGTGCTGCAGTGGCGAAGTATTCGCGAGTGTTGGCCTCTGAAATGTATGGCGACCACCGTCCCTATGGTTATGCTTGGGGCGGAAGTGGTGGGGCATATAAGACCATCAGCTGCATAGAGAACACAGAGGGCGTCTGGGATGGTGTTGTGCCATTTGTACACGCGACACCAATCAGCATACCCTACAATTTCTCAGTACAGGCTCATGCGATGCGTGTGCTGGAAGATAAGATTCCCGCCATCGTCGATGCTGTGGAGCCTGGCGGTAGCGGAGATATGTATGCTGACCTAAATGATGAGGAACGAGCAGCGCTCATGGAAGTGACTAAGATGGGATTTCCGCCAAGCGCTTGGTTCCATTACAGGATGATTGCTTTCGGCTACACAGGGGTCTTAACCACCCTATTTGACCAAATCATCAAGACTGACCCAACCTATGTTGAAGACTTTTGGAAAGTGCCAGGTTACCTTGGCGCTGACCCGCCTGAATCACTCCTACGCCGTCGGATAAACCATGAAACAACCATCAGCAAACTGATGATGCCTAGTGAATTGAGGGAAATGGGCATTCCAGTAGCGTATTCAGCAGATGCTGCGAGTGACATAGAACCCCCGGCAGCGTTCATAATGGAGAATCTGCCTGAGGGTGACCTACAGGGAGCTTCAGTATTCCTGAGAAGCGGTGATGCTGAGGGCTGTGTGCTTTACATTGCTGGAGCTTTCGATAATATGGTCATGATTGCCTTCGGTCAGGATAACTTTCGACGGATGGTTGATATTAAGGTCGGTGATAAAGTAGAGATTGACAACTCTGTGTATCTCGCTTTTCAAACCTATCATCGTCACCAGAATCCACCACCTGAATACTATGTCTTTGATCAGTTTCGCGACGCCGATGGCAACCCATTGTATCCACAGCGACCCGAGATGTTCAAAGCTGAAACGGGCGCGGGCTCAATTCAAACAGGTCGGTTTACTGGCAAGATGATCGTAGTACAGAATTTGATGGACGAAATCGCTTATGCTTGGCAGGCTGACTGGTATCGCTCGAAGGTGAAAGACGCTTTGGGTGAGCAGTTCGAGGATAACTACCGTCTCTGGTTTGTCGACAATGCATTGCACACTCCACCAGTAGTCACGCCACTTGACTCCCCGCCTGTCGTAACTACTCATGTCATCAACTACGGTGGCGTCTTGCAGCAAGCGTTACGTGATTTGAGCGCGTGGGTTGAAAGAAGCGAAGCGCCTCCTGCTAGCACACCATACAAAGTTGCTGAGGGCCAAGTGGAAGTTCCTCATAAGGCTTCAGATCGCAAGGGAGTGCAACCAGTAATCACAGTCACTGCAAATGGGAGAGAACGAGCAGAGGTCAAAGTCGGGAAGAAGGTGAAATTCTCAGCGGTCATCGATGCACCGCCAGATGCTGGTACAATAGTCGGTGTGGAATGGGATTTCGAGGGTAATGGCGATTATCCGGTAGTCCAGAAGCTAAAGGACCCTAAGAAGAGCAGTGTGAAAGTGAAGACAGATTACACTTTCTCTGGGAGTGGTACATACTTCCCAGCGATTCGAGCAACATTGCATCGGAACGGTGATCCTGAAACTCCCTATGCAAGAGTCCAGAACATTGGTCGTGTGAGGGTGGTTGTGGAAGGCAAGAAGAAGGCGGAGGATGGCAAGGAAATAATCTTTGAGATGAAGAAACTGCCATCCGATTTCGGAGAGTTCATGGACAAGCTGGTGGATAAGATTGTACAACGAACCACTGTTGAGCAGGGTGTAGAAATCTCCACCATTGAAATAGGACCAAGAACTGGTCGTTCAACAAAGTTCCAACTTGATCCCTCCACTCCGATCAATACTATCTATACATTAAGTTTCGAAGATATGGAGACAGGTATCGGAGTCTTCTTGAACCTTGATGTGGAGGTTTCGGGAGCCTACAGATTAGCGAAGAAGACTATCCAGAAGGCGATTGCGAAACGTGTTGCTGAAAATGCGATAGAATTAATCACTGAAATCTTGGAGGGGCCCTGAACCACTAATCTATTGCCCAAAAGACAAGAAATCATCATCAATCATCGTTCACTCTTGGCAGTTCGTCTCATGAGAGGTATCCATCTTGTCGTTGATCTCGTTCACGGCCTCCTCGAGATCATCGGCTGTCCGCATTGAGGTGGCTGTCGGGACGCTCGTAGTGACGAAGTGTTGCGCGTACGGGAAGCACGCTACCTCGAACGGCGCCGGGTCCAGTGCGCCAGCGCCGAAGGTGTTGGTGCACAGCGAGATATCATCGAGAGGGAGTTTCAGCGCCTGCGCCATCTCCTTCGGATCGAACACCAGACTGAACGGCTTGGTGCATTGCTGCAGCTCACCGCCGTAGTCGACTGAGAGATTGCCCTCGACCCACAGGCGCTGATTGAGTTCAGTTAGCACACCATTCTTCATGTCGGCGACTAAGACGAGGCTGTTGTCAGACTGCGCGCTCGCAACATCAATGATGATCTCTCCGAGATAAGATGTCGTGACTACCGAATGCGACGTACTTGGACCGATGAAGCCCTGGCTCGGGTCGTAGCTATGCGTGTTGCTCTCATACTCAATGATGACCCATGAGAGAAGGCCCGTTTCGCAGTTCTCAGCAATCAGATAATATTCCACGCGGCTCCCCCAAAACACGCTCGTGTGTACGTTGAAGGCGCCAACGATCGCGCACAGTCGCTTGGGAGTATCGCTGAACATCCCCGAAGGGAACAAGCTGTAGTTCGGCGGCAACAACCGCTCGACCGTTTCAGTATCGGTGACCTCAAAGGCAAGGAACACACTGTACGGTTCAACGATGAAGCTCATGTACGGATTGGAGCGCGCCCCTCTTTTGACGATGTACCGCTGGAGTCTGAGCGGCAGCTTGCGGAGAAAGCCACTACCCTGGGTCGTGGACGCAACCTTGGCAGGCACGACCATCTTCTCGGTAGTCTTGATATAACGTCGAAGATCCTTGACTTTCATGACATCTCCTCACATTAACGTTTCATGATACTTCTGTTTCTCTTTCAGCACATCAGAACTATTGACTTCCATGAATCCACACTCTATACCTTTCTCGCGGCATATCAAACTACCCACTACCTTCATATCAAACTACCCACTAACTCACTGAAATCTTGGAGAGGACCTAAATCACCAATCTATTGCCCAAAAGACAAGAAATCATCATCAATCATCGTCAGCACTAATCCTCGCTCAGGCTCCTCAAGCTCAGTATTCACGAGATTGACTACATCTTTTGTGGCTATCTTTTCCTTCAAGTAGGATATTCGAAGATCATCGAGGCCTGCATCTAGTACGATAACCTTATCGACTCCTTCAGTGTTATCCCAGACAGGCCAATGAGGCAAGTCATCATGGTTAGGATTTCCTGTTCTCGCAAAATTCGCCAGATAGCTCATGCATAGATCAGTCAGTTTCTCACGGCCAGGTTTGTTGCGTTTGTTGTGTGTTTTTCCTGTCAGCAGTGCTATGTCACCTCCACCCATTCCCAAAAAGAAAGGAATCTCAGCTGCATGATGTGCTCCCAGTTCTCGTCCCTTCTTCCCTGGAAGAACGCTCTCACCATGTTCATCTACACTTCCCCAATCGAACCTATACACATAGACAGGTGCATCACTGCCAGAGGTCATCTTTATGGCCAATTCATCAACACCATTTGCACGCCATAGCATTGAGAAGTATCTCCAGACAAGATCATATTCTCGGGTGTTCAATGGCGGATTCTTTCTGAACCATCCAAAGAGCTTCATTTCATCCTTTGTGCAACCAATGATTACTGGAACTTCATTGGCCCACTCCTCGGATGAAAAGATGTCATAGCCCTCCTTTGGAATCACGGTTCCATCAGCAAAAATAGTCCGCCATGCTGCCATTCCAAAATCCCTGGTTGGGATGTTCTTCATGATTGTGAAAGCAGATTTCGATCGAAGATATTCGTCAATCTCATCATCTTGCATCTTGCTGATGACCTGCTTAGCCTCTTCTACATCCCCAGCTCTTCGGTCCTTCACCAAGAGGGCCGCGAGAAGATTGTCGCTCTGGCTTTTCGCCTCCTCAGGACTCCAGATAAATGATAGACCACTCTCTACAACTGCGCGGCGAAAGAGCCCCTTTGCACGGTGAGAAGCTAGGAGTGAAAGTACATTGAAGGCCCCTCCAGATTCCCCAGCTACTGTTACGTTGTTTGGATCACCGCCAAAAGCTCCGATGCTGTCCCGCACCCACTCCAAAGCCTTTACTAAGTCAAGAGTCCCATAATTCCCGCTCTGGTCTTCCGGAGAACCAGTGCCTGTTACTGCTGGATGGATAAACCAGCCCATTGCACCTAGGCGGTAGTTGACTGAAACGTACAACATGTTTGATTTCTCAACCACAGCATTCCCATTGTAGGATGATGTGGCGGATGACCCAATGGAATTCCCTCCTCCATGTATATACATGTAAACCGGTAACTCTGTTTCTGTACTCTTGGGGCGCCAGATATTGAGGTAGAGACAGTCTTCCGACCCACCTGGACCAAGAAACATCATTATTTGTGCTGCTGAACTCCCAAACTTCTTTGCCTTACGTATGCCGAGCCATGGAATAGGATCAAGTGGTGCTTTCCACCGTAGTGGTCCTTCGGGGGGAGCGGCATACGGAATTCCTTTCCAACACCAAGTGCCTTTGTCAGAGAAACCCTCTACTATGCCATATTTGGTTTGAACAACTGAATCATTCTTCCACATTCCGATTTCATAGAGGTGTTCTGAGGGTTCCGGCTCGAAAAGTCGTTTTGTGCTTTGAGATACAATTCTCTTGACAGAAAGTAGTATCTTTATAATCGGGGAGAATAGCTTTCCTAATTGCATGAGTCGTGACACTGTTTCACACCAGAATGGGTTATTCTATAGTCAGAATCAAAACAGATTCTCTCAGAAATATCTGTTCTTCTTCTGTACTTGATGATTGCAGAAGCATTGGAGCATTGATAGACTCTTTGGCAGTTGCTTTATTTCAGTGTGTCATAAAAGCCAGACTGTGACAGAATCATGGAAGACGTTCAGATTATTCTATCAGCGTTATGGGTTTCTCTGATGTTGACCTATCTCTTGGGAGACGTTATTCGAATCTTTGGCGGTGACTTCGTAGCAGGAGAAATGTCAGGTCAAAAAGCAACTCAAGCGATGTGGATGGGAGCAGCATTATTCATGCTAATACCAATTGTTATGGTGTTCTTGGTCCTAGTTCTACCAAATCCAATTAATGGCTGGCTAAACATCATCTCAGCGGTGTTCCTTTTCCTATTCAACCTCGCAGGGGTGCGTTCATACCCAGGTCTTTACGACAGGTTTCTGATAGTTGTTGGTCTTGTGTTCAATGTAGTGACTGTTTGGTTTGCATGGAATTGGATCTTTGTAGTTAGCCCCACCTGACAGAGTATGTCACACATCTTCAGTGGCTGATGCAAGTGAAGATAGGAAGTCAGAATATCTTGGTAAGGTAATACTCCTTGACATCATTCGGATACGCGTCCGAAGAACCAAGAATTTCGTACCCCTGACTCTTCAAGAACTCCAGATTCTGGAATGAGAAACAAGCAACCTGTCCTGCTATGCATCTCCTTTCCTTAGCAAGAGTTTCAGCATACATCAATAGATCCTTTCCATATCCCAAGCCACGATGTGCCTCATCGACCCAGAATTCGGCTATGTTCAATATCCCAAGTGTTGTATATCCACTTATTCCTCCAATCACTTCTCCATCGTCACTTTTTATCACCGAACAATAGTCGGTATGCGGGTGTTCCTTCAGAAATTTTTTTTTGCATGCTTGTCAAAGTTCCTACCAAGCCCAGCACGAACCGTTTTAATCTCTTCTTCTGAGGGGTCTGATGTGATTGCAAACCGGTCTGGGCCTGCCTTTGGAGTTATCCTATCATCTAAAGAGTCGAGGCGGGTCATCAAGACATGTTCTTTAATCCCACTATGATAGCCATCATAGGTCACAATGAGGTCGTAACCAACAGCCTGATAGAACTCAGGTGCTTGCCATGAGAATGTGTAGACATGGGATGAGATGCACCCTATCTCCTTTGCCAATTTCTGCGCCTCTATGACGAGGTCTCTTCCATATCCTAGTCCTCGATGCTTTTCATCGACCCAGAGTACCTCAAGATATTGAGTCCAGTAGAGCGTACTCGTGAGGATGCCACCAATGACTTCACCCTCTTTATTCTTCAAGATCAGATTGTGCCAGGGTTGCGGGCTGTCGAACTCCCTATTGGTCTTCTCCATGTTGTAAGACTCCAGTCCTTGCTGAAACTTCTTCACCTCTTCATCAGTCGGGTCGCTTACAACTGCATATCGATTTGATTTACTCATTTCAAGACCTCCTCACGCAATAAAGAAGCCAACTCCTCTTCACTTAATATCTTTCTAGCTGCGCCATGCAGGATGTCACTTGTCAGTATCGAGATTGATTGAATCTTTCTTGGTATTGTAAGCCAATCCTTAAATATAGTTAAGTTGAAGATAGATGAGTGGATTAGAATTATTTTACTTAGGAGGACTCAGCAATTTCAGACGTATTCAAGACAGTTGAAGAAAGCTATGATAAGATGGGAGAGCAGTACCATAGATTCAGAGATAATGGAAAGTTCAACCAGCAACTGAGGGAGTTCACCGAACTACTGCCGCCTTCAGGTCAAGTACTTGATGCAGGCTGTGGTGTTGGAAAACCAACGTCAGAATTTCTGGCACAGAAGGGATTTGACATAACAGGAGTCGACATTTCCAAGAAGATGGTTGACTTAGCAAAGGAGAATGTTCCAACGGCGATGTTCTATCAGAGGAACATACTCACATTGGACTTCCCGGATGATTCGTTTGACGGCATCATATGTGTGTACACGTTATGGCATATCCCAAGAATGAACCACCCAACAATAATCCAGAACTTCCATCGAATGCTAAAGAATGGTGGAATACTAGTTCTCAATACAGGAGTATACGAATCAGAAGGAATTAGTGAGTTCTTTGGAGAGCCAATGTTGTGGAGCACCAACGATCCGAAGAAGACCTTAGCAGTCGTGAAGAATCTTGGTTTTGACATTATTCATGAAGGAGTACTGAAACTAGGTGGAGAACGGCAATACTGGATATTCGCAAAGAAAGTGGCTTGATCTAGCACACTAGATTATATCTCGGAATTTATTCGTTGTGCGTCTGGATCCCAAAGCTGCAAGCCAATTGAAAAGGATACAGAAAATCTTTGGCGGGTACCCAACTTTTTTCAACTCGTATTTAACCAGGTCATCAAAAGATGAAATTGGCTCATTGCGGGTTACAATCCATTTCTCGAGTAGAATCAAATCATTACTTCCATCCCAATTAATTGATGGAATTTCGTTGAATGAAATGACATTCTCCTTAATGAGTCCTGAATACAGAGATTCATCAAATAGTGCTTCACAAGAAACCCATTCATTGTCAAGATAACATTCGCACCAAGCATGTCCAATTGGATCTGGAATGCGGTTGAATAAGAACTTGGGTACAAAGTGTCTGAGGATTTCTTTGTCTATTTGGGCATATTGCATTCTTGCGGGTATGCCTACAGCTCGTAGGAAGGCTGAATGAAGATTGATTTTGTTGCAGTAGTCTACAGTGCCTTCCTCAATCGTTGTTGATGCCTTCTTGAAGATGTTAAGTGTTGAATTGAATAGAATTTCGTCTCTAACCCAATAGAATATCTTCAGAGCAGATTCTTTCTTATTTACGGAGTCATTGACTATTTCTTGTGCTTTCCTCTTCAGTGACTCATTATGACAATCGCAATATTCTGTTGAAACCAAGTATCTATCCACTGACTGGTTCATCAAATCACTTTCTTTGAAAAAGCAATGACATCAAATAGTCATACTAATCTCCTCTTTAACCTGCTCATTAAACGGGTGAGATGACTCTGAAATTAGGTAAAGAAAGGCAATGGTGGATATTTGCTAAAAAGGTGGCTTAATCCACAAAGCAGTTCATTCCGCTCACCTTCCTAAA
>JAEOTX010000176.1 GCA_016839605.1 Candidatus Thorarchaeota archaeon
CCACACTGATAGCAGCTCTGAATATTGGGACCGCCTATTCTCTTGATCATGTCAACAAACTCTGTGTCGACTTCATCAATCACATGCACATCTGGCTGGTCTGCGCTAGTCATGGTGATGCACCGACTACCCGCGGTGCTAAGATTCCAGACTTAAATCCATTGTCAAAAGGTCGTTTCACTTGAGGCAAAGACTCATTCCCCTATGCGTCCATCATGACCTATGCTCTGTCCGAATCATGAACGTGAAAGAAGAATTGTATCAAAGGCTATTGGGCAATGTTCACTTTGTCTGGATGCCAATGATAGTGCACTTCATGCAGCAATGGAAAAGCATGAGCAGCTCAGGATTAGGCAGAATCTAGTTTCTCGTATTCCCAATGATGGCAGGGTTGTATGCCCAGACTGTGGTAATCATTGTAGATTGGATGAGGGCGTGATTGGCTTCTGTAACCTTCGTATTGCTGAACAGGGAGTAGTTGCACATCGATTTCCAGGAAGGGCAATAGCCTCCTGGTATTTCGACCCACTTCCAACTAACTGTGTTGCGGATTGGGTCTGTCCTATCACAAAAGGCGACCCAACTTTCACGTACGCCAGACGACTCAGTAATCTTGCAGTCTTCTACGGTTCATGCAACTCAGATTGTCTGTTCTGTCAGAACGATAGTTTCAGGGAGATGATGGCTAAAGGCGGCCCACTGATGACTCCAAGGGAGCTTGCTGCAGTAGCAAATGAAAGGACTGCTTGTGTGTGTTATTTCGGGGGCGATCCAGCTTGCAATCCAAGTCACTCCTTGGAAACCTCTAAGCTGCTCAATAAAGAGCGCCAAGTGAGAGTATGCTATGAAACAAATGGAAACATGTCACGAAAGTGGCTCAAGCGGATTGCAGATATAGTCACAAACACAGGAGGGACCATCAAGTTCGACCTTAAGGCAGTATCACCCCGATTGTATACTGCATTCACAGGTATGTCCAATACTGCAGTTCTCAACAACTTCCGATTCCTCTCGAAGAAGGGATTGGAGCGCGATGGTGAGTTATTGGTAGCTAGCATTCTGCTCGTACCAGGGTATGTAGGAATCAATGAAGTTCGAAAGCTATGCGAGTTCATCAAAGAGTGCGACCCAACAATACCTACTGCACTTCTCGGATTTCATCCTCACCATGCCATGTCTGATTTGCCTCGCACAAGCAGGGCTCATGCAAACGCCGCAAAGGATGCTGCCAATGATATAGGTCTTACAAACGTTAGAATTGGAAACATGGGGCTGTTATCAATGAAGGAGTATCCGTATGACTAGATTGTTTCCCAGAATCTAGACCCCAAAACCAATCCTTATATCTCCAAAGCATCGGCGTCCAATCAGCATCTAGCACGACCGAGGTAATCGTCATGACGAATCCCATCTCAAGTGATAAGATCGAGTCCGAGGACATCGACCCGCAGTTTACTGAGAGAATCGTTGAGGCGGGTGCTGATAGAATTCGGACATGTATTCAGTGCGGAACATGTTCTAGTGTGTGTCCGAGCGGTCGTCGAACAGCTTTCAGGACACGAGAGCTGATGAGAAAGGCAGTTCTTGGTCTCAAGGATGAGGTGCTGGCAAGTCCTGATTTGTGGCTCTGTGCAACCTGCTATACGTGCCTTGAAAGGTGCCCCAGAGAGATTAAGGTGACAGACGCAATAATCATCATGAGGAATATGGCTGTGGATGAGGGCTTCATGCTTCCACAGCATAGGAAAGCATCACAGAAGCTTATCTCAACCGGCCACGCGGTTCCGATAGATGATGCCAATCGTAAGGTACGCAAGGATCTCGGTCTAGATGAATTGCCCCCTACAACGCATTCAAAGAAGAAAGCGCTGAGGGATGTTCAGAAGATAATGAAGAAGACTGGCTTCAAGAAACTGATTGAAGGCCAAGCAGAGGAGGGAGCATGAAGTGACAGAGGCTCAGAAGTACTCGTTCTTCCTTGGATGCGTCATGCCAAATCGGTTTCCTAATCTCGAGAAAAGCATCAGAGTGGTCATGCCCATGCTTGGCATC
The DNA here is from genome assembly GCA_016839605.1 of Candidatus Thorarchaeota archaeon. Taxonomy (GTDB): domain Archaea; phylum Asgardarchaeota; class Thorarchaeia; order Thorarchaeales; family Thorarchaeaceae; genus SMTZ1-83. The sequence goes on from JAEOTX010000176.1 coordinate 2,053, forward strand.
GAGCTTGAGGACCTAGAAGGTGCCAGTTGTTGTCCGGCCCCGGGAGTGGTCAGGTCCTTTGATGAACCAACGTGGCTTGCCCTCGCTGCACGTAATCTAGCCCTCGCTGAGATGGCTGGAAATGACATTCTCACTGGATGCAATGGGTGCTATGGAACCTTCAAAGAAGCACTCTCAGAGGTTCAAGATCATCCTGATAGACTGAAAGAGGTGCAGAAGGTCTTCGATGGAATGGACATCACATTCAATGCGGAGGTTGAAGCAAAGCACATTATAGAGGTCATCTCCAATATGGGCGCAGACCGAATCAGAGAGCTAGTAACCCATCCGCTTAACGGCATTAGAATCGCAGTTCATTACGGGTGCCATCTTCTGAAGCCAAGCAAGAACAGGCCTTGGAAGAAGACTCAGAACCATACATTCCTTGATGAACTCGTTGAAGCTACTGGCGCAGAGAGTATAAGATACAAGGATAAGTCGCTTTGCTGCGGTGCCGGCGGAGGTGTCAGGGGAAGCAACGTAGCAATTAGTGTCGATATTGCAAAAGAGAAGCTTGACAACATATTGTCTGCAGAGGTTGACTGCATTCTTAATGTCTGTTCATTTTGCCATTTGCAATACGAGCTGGCACAGCCTCAGTTGAACAAGGAGCTTGGAGAGAAGAGATACCAGATTCCTGTGATATACTACACACAGCTTCTGGGCCTTGCTCTTGGTTTAGATTCAGGTGAGTTGGGACTTGACAGGCATCTTGTCAGTACTCAGCCACTATTAGACAAGATTTCCAGATGAAGTCCTGAGATTGTACCACTTCAGAACCATTTCTTTGCGGCGTAGTAGACGACAAGCGCCATTATTCCACTACTCACCAAAAATAACAACAGAAACGCAGCAACCCTTGGATCACCGTTAGGTGGTGGAATTGTGGTCGATGTTGAGTTTGGCAGGGTAGTTGGTGATGTCACTTCACCAGCAGTGAAAGTAGCATCAGATCTATCTGACACATAATAGATACCATCAGTGACCGATACTTCAATCAAATACGTGTTGAGCAGGAGACATTCACTGCAATCCCACATAAACCATGTTTTGTTTAGATTGGACGCAATTGACTGGAATGTCGTGCCTGAGTCACGGGATATCAAGACCTCGTAGGTTAGAATTTCATCATGATTTGTGTCCCACGCATCCCAAGTGACATTATTGACGCCAGTCCAAGTTTCGCCGCCATTTGGTTTGAGGACAGATACTCTTGGTGTGAAGAAGTTGCCAATGAAGACATTCTCAACAGTTTCACTGTATGCTGAACCATTTAGGAGCCAAACGGTGGCGTTTATTGTGCAGGTCCCATTATTTCCAAGTGGACGTGTATCTATTTGAACAGAATTTGTAGTTGAGCTGTTGGATATCACCGACGGGATTGCATTTGCATTCACCTCAATTCCTACATTGTCAACCAAACCTGATGGAGTCCAAGTAGCATTCAGTATGACATGGTCACCTTCGATTTTATCACCCGAATTCAGCACTCTGACAGTCGAGTTAGTGCGAGACCAATATGTCAGATTCAGAACAACTTCTTCTGCGGAAGGATAGGAAATATCATTCGTCAACCTCTCAGGCATTGTATCAGGTAGTGTCTGCATCTGAAGAAACACTGGCGAGATAAGCATAATCAAAATTAGTAGAGAAAGCAGCTCCACTACTTTGATTCTCAAAGCGACTGTTCGACTCTGACGGTTCCTTCTTGATGTCATTCTGGTTGTTCTGGAAATGGTTGTTCCCTCCAAATGCTTAGTGCCTCATACCATAATACCACACACGCTGATACAAGCAGCAGAATCAGAATAATCGAGTACCAACTGCCAAACTGCAATAGCATTGTCATGAGGGCTGCTGTCAGTGAAGTGTAGAAAGTAGCGTAGAAAAGGTAGCGGGGCACCATTGCTCTTCCTCGACCAATGAAGAGTCGAAGAATACCAACACGCACATCACGTGTGATTTTGTATTCACCATGGGCGTTCTTCTCAACAACCCCAAACTGACGTAGCTTCTCGAGATGGTGGAGTGAAAGGGATGGGCTGGAGAGTTCTGTTCCACGCTGGACTTCTCGTGCAGTCATAGGTGTAGGATGGCGCAAAAGATACCAGTAGACCTGGAGTGTCTTGCCTTTGATTTGTTCAGCCAATTCTTCCTCAGTTGGCTCGTTATCAGGCAATGACTACAGCTCCTTTTGCTAATCGATAGAATGTACAGGCATGCTTTAAACTATGGCCCTTTATTCATCCACATATAGTCCGCCAAGGTAAGGCTCATATAGCTCGACAGTTCGCCCATGCGCAGGGCAGTCAAGAGACTGTCTCGGTCAACCCCAAAATAGCATCTAGGAAGGCATCAGGAGAATACAGTGGTGTCAGCCGTTCGAAAACCAATAACACCAAAGCCCGCAAGAGAAAGGGAGAAGGTCTTGGTGATACTAGAGGAGCAATGCAAACAGTGCGGCCTCTGCATCGAGTTTTGTCCAAAGAATGTTCTCTGCTTTGATATGTCCAAATACAATCGAAAGGGCTACCATCCCGTGACTGCATGTGATATCGATGCATGTGTGAACTGTGAATTTTGTGAGAGGATATGCCCTGACATGGCAATCTTTTTGGCCAAAAAGGAAGAGGCCAGGAAAGCGTACGACGCCGGAGCAATGGAGGAGAACACCTCAATTCCCGAGTTCGATCGTGAGTCCAAGGAGGAGAACTAGATGCCTGAGAGAGTCATGTTCACAATGGGAGACATTGCTTGCGCAGAAGGAGCTCTCAGTGCTGGCTGCAAATACTTCGGTGGATACCCAATCACTCCTGCAACTGAGATTGCTGAGTGGATGTCAATACGAATGCCAGAAGTTGGCGGAGCATACGTCCAATACGAGGACGAAATTGCATCAATTACTAGTGTGATTGGAGCATCATGGACAGGTGCTAAGTCCATGACCGCAACCTCGGGGCCTGGAGTAAGCCTCATGCTGGAAGCTATCGGTCTAGCTGTTATGACGGAGACCCCACTCGTATTGGTCAACATCATGAGAGGTGGTCCAAGCACAGGGCAGCCTACTAAAGGTCAGCAGGGCGATGTGATGCAACCCAAGTGGGGTAGTCATGGTGATTATCAGATAATTGCCCTTACACCTGCGTCAGTCCAAGAAATGTTCGACCAGACAGTACAGGCATTCAACCTCTCTGAGAAATACAGAACTCCTGTGTTTGTCCTTGCTGATGAAACTGTAGGCCATATGCGAGAGCGTCTTGTGATTCCTGCTAAAAAGGACCTCAAACTCGAATATAGGAAGCTGGCTTCAGGACCTCCTGAAGATTACCTTCCCTTCAAGCCAGGTGATGATCTTGTACCACCAATGGCACTCCTTGGATCGAAGTATCAGTTCTATGCAACCGGCTTGACTCATGATGAGCGCGGGTACCCGAGTGACAAAGAACACGTTCAGATAGAATTGATTACGAGACTCAATAACAAGATCATCCACAATGCTGACAAGATAATTGATGTCGAGGAATTCATGCTGGACGATGCCAAAATCGGGGTCATTGCGTATGGAACTCCATCAAGAAGCGCTAAGAAAGCCATTAAGGATGCGAGAGATGAGGGCATAAAAGTAGGAATGCTGCGTTTCAAGACTGTGTGGCCATTCCCAGAAGAGCAAGTAGCCAGGCTCGCGTCTCAAGTTGATCATATCATAGTCGCAGAACAGAATCTTGGTCAGATGTACTACATGGTGAAAGCAGAAGCAGCACCGACTCCTGTGCACCTGATGGCAAAGCCTGCAGGCATGCCCCAGCTTCCAAATGAGATTCTGGACAAGGTTAGAGAAATCAACTCGCTGTAGCCATTCATACTTAAGCTAAATCCAAGAACAGGCGATGAATCAGATTGCTGCAAAAGCTCCATACTTCTTTGAGGAAGAGGACAGATTCCTATTCGGATGTGCCATTCACAGAAACATCAGAAAAGCCAGTCATGGATACTTCGGGCGATCAGCTCAAAGGCTCTATTCACATTCTTGTCAAGTCTGACTGAGCTTTCGATATAGTTCATACCGAGCTTTGTTGCCATGTTCTGGCCTTCCTCGGTGGATACTACCCGTTCATCAACCAAATCAGTCTTGTTGCCTACTAGGAGTGATTGGTATTCTTCCACATTCTTGTCAACTTCAAGCTTCCAATCAGCAATCCCATTCAGAGATTCCCAAGAAGTAACGTCATACATGAAAATGACTCCCTGAGTTCCACCATAGTAGTTAGCTCGAACTCTCTCCAAGAAGTCCTGTGATCCCAGATCCCATATTTGGAGGTTCACCGTGTTGTTGTCTATACGCATCTTCTTGTAGGCAAATCCGGTCCCGAGTGTTGGTGAATAATGCTCACGAAAGGCACCCGTGGAGTATCGGATGATAAGGCTGGTCTTACCGACTGACGCGGCTCCAACGGTTACGACCTTGAAGAGATAAGTTGGACTCATTATCGGACTTCCCACGCTTTTACAGTATTCATTGAACAGGTTCTCAGTTAATAATTATCCTGACATATCTAGAATGCAAACTCGAAGTCTAATCGTCTTCTTCATCTAAAAATCCCTCTTGGGAGAGCGATTCCTAGTTGTCTGGAAAGAATCAGGAGAGTTAGCTTTGCAGCTTTCCCCAGCTTTCCATATTCGACCAAGAAACGCTCAAGACTCTCTGTCTTTTGCCACCCCACCCAGAAATCAGGAGGGATGTCTGCTAGCGGCACTCCAGTTGCATGGCAGATTCGAGAGATGCGCTCGGGCCCATAAATGACCTGCCCACGAGTGACAAGGATATAGACCATCTCCTCTACGGCCTCGACATTGGTTGGCTGCAACGACCCAGTCTTGATTACTTTGACCTGAGACCATCTGTCGGCGCTGAGCTGTTCAAGCCAGAAAGTGAACTCCTCGAATCCTCTAAGGTCATATGAAGCATAACGGTCAATGATCCGATGATAGAAAGTTTGGGTTATACCAGCGATAAAACCATCTAATCGCTCTCGTTCCAGTCCTCCCACAAATTGGGCTAGCATCTTCATCCATTCACCATAAAGAAGCATGAGTCTACGATGTGTCAGACCTTCCAGTAGTTTGAAGTCAAAGTCAACCGACCAACTCTCGTCTATGAATCGGAGCTGGCCTAGAGTTTCAGGAGTATCACTCCTCTTCATCACAGATCTTAGCACCTCTGTTGCTTGGGTTTGATAATGCTCCTCAGCAACGCGAAGCGCAGATTCCAGAGCTTCCTTCACCAATAGAATTCGCCTCTTCTCGGGGGATAAAGCCTCAATGACTTCATTCTCGAGCAGATAGTCCATTACTCTGAGAATCTCTCTCTCGTCATAATATCCTCCGAGCTCAGCCAGGGTTTCTCGAACTGTTCGCCGTCCATCCATAAGTCCAGCAAGCCTCGGAATGACACCAATCATTTCAGGGTGCAGATTTCTTAGGTCTTCAGTTTCCTTGGATGTTGACTGTACGTACCTCAAGAACTGGGTACGTGCACTCACAAAATCGTTGAAACTAAGTGTGTTGCGAAATCGAATGACACGATGAGCCCATAGTGTTGATGTTTCAACAATCATCTCTCTTTCATCTATTCCACTCGCTTCTCTGATTTCCCGCACATTTCTAGAGCCATCAATGAAAGGAGCGATTACACTGTCAATGAGGGCAATCGCATCCGGCTTGATAGTGAAATATGGCACCCAATTATCGGAGAGCTCCTCAAAGGAGAGCTTTTTCATCACGCTCTCTCCGAAGGACTCCAGGTAGGCATCAACAAATGATGTACCTAACTCGACCGATTTACATGCTGGAAGCCACTCAAGTTCAAACTCGGCTAGAAGAGAGTCCAAGATATCTGTGGTTTCATGAGTGAGTCGATGAACGCCAACGGATATCAGATTGGTCTGTACCCCACTTATCACAGTGAAAATTCGAGTTCCATAATCAATCTGGAATTGTGGTGCAGTCTGCTCAAATACCTCCTTCGAGAACATGTCGATAGCTGCGAAGAAGCTTGATGCCATCACGGGATCCATTCCAAACGCTCGTGGATCAAGCTGCATGTAGAATCGAGGGCTACCGCTCTTGTCTGTTATTAGAATAGCCTCGATTGAATGACCTGTGATTTCGGCCCACCTCGCTCCAAAATCTGGAATTGAATGAATATTAGCCTTCTTCGGGGATGCAAAGGAGTCCTCATCAACAACTGTTATATCTTGAAGGTGTCGAGAACGCACTCGTGGCCTCGTCATGACCGAGTCAGACTCAATATTACGACATCCGATGTCGAAATACATCAGAGAGGACCGGCAACCTTGGATATACTGTTCTGGGTGTTCGGTGGGTGTAGTCACACAGATGGTTGCTCGTGCAATTGACAATCTTGGACTCGACTTCACAAAGACCGTTGTGGTCTCAGGCATTGGGTGTACAGGGAGAACTTCTGGCTACTTCAAGACCGGGACCTATCACACCACCCACGGAAGAGCCATTGCTTTTGCAGAAGGCGTAAAAATCGCCAATCCCGAATTGGAGGTCATTGTAGTGAGTGGTGACGGAGACCTCGCTGCTATTGGAGGCAATCATCTCATTCACGCCTGCCGCAGGAACATCGACATGACGATTGTCTGTGTGAACAATTTCAACTACGGCATGACCGGTGGGCAGTTTGGTCCCACAACGGAACACGAGAGATATTCCCAGACCAGTCCAAGACCAGTTGGCAATGTTGAGCATCCATTCAACCTCGTAAAACTCGCAGCTTCCTCTGGAGCAACATTTGTTGCTAGATGGACTGCAGTCCAAGCGAGGAGAGCAACTAAATCGATTGAGACAGGCATTAAGAAGGAGGGCCTATCTTTCATCGAGATTATAGGTGCATGTCCTACAGAATTTGGTAGGATGAACAGACTTGGAAATGGAGTCGAGATGCATCAACACCTCCTAGAAGTCGCAGAGATTCAGAATGGGCTTCCCGCACACGAAGCTGAGCTCCATTATGATACACGAATTGTGTGCGGTGAGTTTGTCAATATCGAGAAACCTGAATATACTGTCGTATTGACTGAGATGAATGAGAGACTCAAGAAAGGGTGATTTCGGTGAGTAGGTACGAAATCCGAATTGGAGGATTCGGTGGTCAAGGAGTAGTCACCATGGCTGTGGTGATGGGAGAAACCGCATCCTTGTTTGACAAGAAGTACGTTGTGCAGACTCAGTCGTACGGTCCTGAAGCCCGTGGGGGAGCAAGCAAGAGCGAGATAGTCATCGGAGAAGAGGAGATTGACTACCCAAAGGTTCAGGAACCGGATGTGTTCATAGCCATGAGCAGGGCTGCTTATCTGGAATACATCGATGGCCTCAAGGATGATGGGATACTCATAATCGATGAAGACCTGGTGACGATAGAGAGCGATCTTCCAGAGGGTGTGACACTCTACAAAATCCCAGCTACCCGGATTGCTGATGAAGAAGTTGGCACAAAGCAGGCTACAAATGTAGTGATGATTGGGGCGTTCACAGCCATAACAGGAATGCTCTCGGTAAAGGGTCTAAAGAAGCGGATTGAGGAGCGATGGCCGCGATTCGTTGACACTAACCTCAAGGCGCTAGATTTGGGGATGAAAGCGGGCAAGGCAGCACTGGCTGCAAAGGAATAGCTCAGAAGAAGAACCCCAACATCAGTCCTAAGAAATAGGGCAACAATTCTACTGCATTATGTATTGAATGTAGCATGACTGGAAGCAATAGGCTTCTTGTACGTTCCCAAGCGACTCCGAAGATGAGTCCAATCTGTGCTTGAAAGAGAAATGATTGAGCGAGGGCAAAGCCGAAGATTTCAGGCGTCAAAGCGTAGATGCCATAGTATGATTGGAATGCAACAATGTTGGTAAGCATGTGAGCAAAGCCGAAAATCAGTGATGCAATTAAGATGCCCATCAAACGTCCACTGCGCTCGGAAAAGTAAGATTGCAGCACAGTTCGAAATACTAGTTCTTCAGGTAGTGCTGCTGCGATAAGCGAAAAAAGAAAGCCAAATACGAGTGCAATCGGAATCAGAGCAAATGGATCGGTTCCCGGCATGAAATCAACAAGGATAAGGAATCTAGTCCATTCCCAGTAACCAATTTGTACGAAGACTAGGATTCCATAAGCTAATGTCAATACCACTGTGACAATCATATTCCGTTTGGAGCCAAGAGTAAATCCAATAACACTTAGTGATAGTCCCTTTATGTTTCGTAAATAGTAAAGAGGTACAACAAAGCCTAGTACAAAAACGAGCAGAGCAATAGACACACTGGAGAGGATTTGTCCGATAGGAGCCACAAGCAGACTCATAGAAAAGAACCAGAGTAGTACCAACACTGTTGTCTTTCCACTCAGACGGGGTATCTCAGAATATGATTGTGGGATTATATGGAGAATAAGGGGAATCAGAATTAGAAGAGGCATTGTCACGCCGAAAGGGAATATTGTGAAATTTCCCACAAGATAGAATGCCATCAATCCCGCAAGGGTGATGAGTCCGATTGCCACAACAGCCCACAGTATTGTAGCATTGCGCTCCCTGACCGACAGTTGAGTAATTGACCGACTCAATGGTCTATCGGTTTCGTTCCCTCCAGCCATGACAACCACCTCCGAAGCTCACACCCGTTCCTGTAATCAATCATCCGGTCGAAGGAATGAAAATTGCATCAACCACAAACACCATAGCTCTGAACGCTACACAAACCTGGAGAATTTCGTTAGCTGCGGTGAAGACGTTATGAAGAGGGTGAAATAGAGCGGAATCAGACCTCTGCATCCTGCAAAGCTATAATCGCTGCGCCGAGCGCCCCTGTGAGTTGAGGTATTTTCGGCACCCAGAGTTCTGCCTTCAATATATCTGAAAGATAGTGACGGAAGGCAGGGTTCAGAGCTACTCCTCCAGTCACGCCGATGGGTGTAGCAACTCCTACCCTCTTAGATAGCGATCCTATCTTCGAGGCCATTGACTGATGAACACCCGCAGCAATATCAGCAGGCGAGTCACCGGAACCTATGCGACCAATGACTTCACTCTCTGCGAACACAGTACAGGTGCTGCTGATTGAACATGGCGAGTTAGATTTCAGCCCCAGAGGCCCCAGTTCATCCATTGAAACCTCCAATACACGCGCCATCACTTCCAGGAATCTACCTGTCCCTGCACTGCATTTGTCATTCAATTCAAAGTCCTCGGGTCGACCATTTGACCCTATCCGAATCACTTTGGAGTCTTGACCCCCCACATCGATTAGAAGCCGAATGTCAGGATTGAGAGTATTAACGCCAACACTGTGACAGGTGATTTCAGTTACGGTCTTATGGGCCATATCGACTATATTTCGACCATATCCGGTACCAATGATACGACATTCATCCCTAGTCTTTTCCGATGTTGAGAGTAGATTTCCCAAGACGTGGGCAACAGCTGAGGCGGCTGAGGCTCCAGTGCTTTGTAGATGAGTGGCAAGAATGGAACCATCAGAATCAATTATGACTCCCTTAGTAGTTGTCGACCCAACATCAAGACCAATTCCGAATGGTTTCTCTGTCACGGTTTCAACATCCTAGACGAACATCTCGAGCAGAGCGTCAACACGAGTCTGAATCTGAGCCTCATTGAAGAGTCGACTGTCGACCATATCACCTTCAATCACAACACCGGGCACACCTGTCTTTTCGGTGACAATCTCTTTAGAAACTAGCTGACCAAGTGAATATCGCTTACACGATCTTACAGAAAACATGACAAATCCATCTAGGTCGAAATCCTTTATGAGCTGACACATCTTGTCAACCTTGGCATCCAGATTCTTGTTGAGATAGACATTCGAATAGATGTCAACAACACCATCGAGAAGTGAATCTGTATCCGTTCCCTCAACTGCTCCAGACCACGCATGTGTGTAAGTGTCTGCAGGGAACACCACACCTCGAGCAGCTAGCTGATTAAAGAATCTAAGAATGAACCATGGAGGAATATTGTCCCATAGCAGCCGAATCTTCTCCTCACGAATTGCACCAATACTCTGTTTGACACGGTCTTCGACCTCCGCAAGGAGGACTTCATAGAACTCGGTGCAATGCTCCATTCCGCGACTCGAAACGACCGGAGCCATGGTCAGAAATCGGTCAGCACAGTTGAGAGGACTCGGTTTGTTCTGGCAGGCCTTGAGTGATTGCGTCCAGAGTTTGATGGCTCTGCTCGATAGATCTGCCACTTCACGGAACTTGTCTTCTTCCAATGTCGTGTTGAATGTCTTTCCCAAGAACTCGATAAGACGCTCAAGGCCTTGCTTAACGTATGCTCGATGATGTGGCTTTTGCTCAGCTTCAAGTGGTGGTGTATCAAGTAGAAAAACAGGAGCACCTGTCTGTTCAGAATTCGCATCGTACCACTTCAAAATCGTGCCGCATATGTTGTTGCACCCGAGGAAGGCCTGCGGCTTTGGTAATGCGCCCATGGCTACATCGTCAGGTCTGTCTGTTGAACCAATGCTCGCCCGAGCATAGGAGCACAACTCCTGCGAGTACCCCAAATCTTCCGCAAATCCACAAACTTCTGGACCTATCTTTGTTGCACCAATAATTGCGCCGGATTGCTCGGGATAAGTTGGAAACACGTTCATGGCAACTGGAATCTCAACGGGGAATCCCGAAGATACCCATGCCAAGTTCCCTTCTTCAGATGCAGCCATTGCTTCCATTCCATGACGGAAGGCTATCTGTTGCAGTAGGGCCTGAGTTTCCAGTTTTCTATAGGGCTTCTCGTCGCTCATTCTTGTCACTCCTTCAACTGGCATTAATGGTCTCTAGAAAGGTCTGAATCCTACCTTCAATCCGTGCACGGTCCGACAGTTCAGAGTCAAGAGGAAGTTTCACAGTCGCAACCCCAACTTCTTCAGCAGCTTTCTCCAATGAAGGCGCCTCGAACTCATCGGGATCACAGAAAGACTGCTCACACACGATTAACCCATGAATTGAGAGCTTCGTTAGAACGTCTTTGAGGAATGCGGTGCGTTTTGGTAAGCCTTCTTGAGTCGGCTCACTATGGGCCCCTAGAATCGACCGCGCTGATTCCCTAAAGGGGTCACCTTCAATGCTTACTGGCGGTGTAAAGACCGTCTTGAATCCAAAAGACAACATGTCAAGTACCAATGTTGTATGAGTGATGCCGGGGATGTTTTCCATAAGTCCTGCTAAAGTGCTTGGCTCAACCATTCCTCCAATTACAGCGATTCTATGATTGGCTGAATCAATTTCAGCTTCAAAATCCGAAAGGTCTTGGTTCAATAACGATTCACGCAGTTGCTCAACCGTGTTCTTCTGATTTGTATCAAGTTTCTCTACGACCTCCTCCCATTTCCCTTTCATTCGCTCAGATGCCTCTTGTGTGGGTGCAGTCAAAAACTCACCTACAAGATTGGAAAGTGTATTGTAGGAGATCAAAGACGGATAGAGAAGTCGGACAGTGTAAAACAATTGCAGAACATCTCGTATCTCATGAAGCAACAATGCTGCGGTCCTGAAATTCGATTCGGAAAAGGCGACACCATATAAGCCAGTAAGTTCGTTAGAGAGAGCTTCGATTTCCATAGATAGAAAGTCAACACTCGCTTCACCAAAGTCCCCAACCGGATACGTGAGACGAAGCACCCTATCTTCAGGAAATCGCTTTCGCCAAATATCTCCAACGTTCTGGAGAGCGTCACATGTGTTGCCAGAAAATACTATGCCAGCTAGCAGAGGAAAGCTACTACTGACTCTTTGACTGAACAGGTTTCGGGTAAGGGAGCAGGAGAAAGTCTGCAGACTTGCTTCATACGCTCCAACTACTGAAGGATTGGTGCGAACCAGAGAGGGTTTGAGTCCGTGAGCTATGAGTATCTCGTGTGGAGGGTGTGGATAAACATAGCCAATAACCCGTTCTCCTGCGTCAACTAGTGCTTGCAGAACCTGATTTGATTGTTCAATGACTTCTGGGAAGCTCACAAGGACACCTCAACTATCAATCCTCAACAGCATCATCAATAGCGAACATCCCATCTCTGCTTTCTTATTTCTTGTGCTACAAGTCAGCTTGAGGTAAATATTGACGAAAGTGGACAATTCTGTGATTCAGTATGTACATAGTGGATGAGCAGAAGATTATATCAAGCACCGTATTCGTAAGATTTTGTCATGTTACCCGCAAAAGCTCAGGCAATTTGCGGCTGATAAATAGAGAGAGAACGGAGTGAACAAATCTATGGAAGAAATGCTTTGGCATAAGCATAAGTGGCCTGAAACCGTCAAGAAGTCGTTAGACTATCCCAATGAGCCACTATTTGCTTTATTAGATAATATTACTGCAGAACATCCTGAAGCGCCGTCCACGTTATATCGGGGGATTGCGCATCCATTTGCAGAAGTGAAAGATCACGCTGATAGGATAGCCAATTTCCTCTCAAGCAGAGGTATTGGAAAAGGCGACAAAGTTGCGATTTTCATGCCTAATATGCCCATGTATCCGCCCGTGTTCTTTGGAATCCTGAAGACTGGTGCAACCGCTGTCACCTGCAATCCATCATACAAGATGGGCGAATTGAACTTCCAGCTTAAAGACTCGGGAGCAAAGGCAGTGTTTGTGTTTGACCATCCCGTCTTTACGCCCACAGGATATGGAGCGGCTAAAGGCACTGATGTTGAAACAATCGTGATATGTAGTATCAAGAGATTCCTACCCAAGATAACAGCAATTATTGGTGGGCTTCTAGGAAAGGTTCCCAAGGGTGATTCATATGAGGAAGGAACTGTCTTCTACGATGACATCATTGAGCAGTACGAGGCGAAGGCACCAGATGTGAGCATCGACCCAAAGGAAGATCTTGCGTTGATTCTATACACTGGTGGGACTACTGGGACTCCCAAGGGAGCAATGCTCACTCATCACAACCTGTACAGCAACATAATGCAGTTTGACGAATGGGTTCAACTGGAGCCAGAGGGAGGCGGACCACCAGAGAAGCTCAAACCTGGCGTAGAAGTCTTCGTTGGAGCGCTCCCATGGTATCACAGCTATGGTCTGACTCTATCAATGCTCGCCTCCTATTTCATGGGAAGTGCGCTGATATGCATTCCAGACCCAAGAGCTGGGAAACCTCCCATGAGTGATCTGCTCGCTGATATTCAAGATAACAAAGGATCTATCCTGCATTGTGTGCCTGCACTATATGCAGGGATGGTGAACAATCCAACTGTAGGAAAGTACGACCTATCGTCTCTCAGGGGATGTGGGTCAGGTGCTGCACCGTTGCCTCCTGAACTAGCCAAGGTCTTTGAGAGTACTACTGGAGCCACACTCTTTGAGGGGTATGGTCTTACCGAAACGGCGCCGATGGCTACAGCGAACCCATCGCTGAAGAGCCTGCGCAAGTTCGGGTCAATCGGGTTACCAATCTCAGATACCTATGTCACAATCCTCGACTTAGAAACGGGTAATAAGGAGCTGGAACAGGGAGAGACCGGCGAGATAGCCATCAGTGGACCTCAAGTCATGAAGGGCTACTGGAATCAACCTGATGAAACTGCCGCAGTGATTAGGACCATCAATGGAAAGCGCTACTTCCTCACTGGCGACATTGGCCATCAAGATGAGGAGGGCTTCTTCGTTGTTTCCGACCGCAAGAAGGACATGATCAACGTCGGTGGTTTGAAGGCCTATCCAAGAGAGATAGAAGATCAGTTCTTTGAACATCCAAAGGTAGCAATGGCTGCTGTCATAGGTCTGCCCAGAGAAGACGACCCAACCAACGAGTACGTCAAGGCGTACGTCATTCTAAAAGAGGGAGAAACAGCCACTGAAGAGGAATTCGTCGCTTGGGCCAAGGAGAACATGGCGGGCTATAAGCGTCCAAAGGAAGTGGAGTTTGTTGACACTCTGCCAATGACCTCCGTCGGCAAGGTCCTACGTCGGGAACTCAAAGAAGCAGAGTTAGCTAAGAAGTAGAATGTTTGGAAACAGGGGAAGGGAATCAACCCTCCCCTCTACCATCTTTTTCTTCTTGTCACGGGAAGTTTTTGCGTAATTTCTAACTTCCTCAACAATTAAGAGGCACAGATGCAGTATAGGGCAGTCTAACAGCGTTAGGATTTTCTGGAGAAGGATGAGATGCCCGAGGAGTTTTATTGGCAGAGTGGACCGAGATGGCCTCCTACTGCACGCACGAATCTGGAATACCCATCGGAACCATTGTATGCCATGCTTGATAGGTCAGCAGAGAAGAGTGGAAATCTACCTTATACGTGGTATATGGGAAAGTCGAACACCTTTGCTGATGTTCGAGATCATGCTGATAGGATTGCAAACTTTCTTATCAGTAAGGGAATCAAGCCTGGTGATCGAGTAGCAGTCTTCCTTCCTAACGTGCCACACTTTCCACCAGTGTTCTTTGGAGCGTTGAAGACCGGAGCAATGGTTGTCACCTGCAATCCGCTCTATAAGGCAGGAGAGCTGAACTACCAGCTTACAGATACTGGAGCTGTTGCGGTTTTTGTTGTGGACCACCCATCATTCACGCCGACATGCTATGAAGCTATCAAAGGAACAGATGTTGAAACAGTAATAGTCTGCAGCATGAAGGACTTTTTGCCGAAGATTAAGGCAGTTCTTGGCGGACTACTGGGCAAGATTCCAAAGAGCGAGTACTATGAAGAGGACAAGACGTTCTTCTATGAGAATATCATTGCTGAATATGAACCGAAATCACCTCAAGCAGAAGTCGACCCTGAAGATACTGCAATACTCATCTATACAGGAGGTACTACTGGTACTCCTAAAGGTGCAGAACTGACTCATAGTAACCTGATCTCAAACGTTCTCCAGATTGCAGAATGGGTCTACCTCAAGGAGGAGGATGTTGACCGACCTGGCGGAGTCAGGTATGGAGAAGAAGTGTATGTTGGAGCAGTCCCGTGGTATCACAGCTATGGCTTAACACTGACTCTCTTGATGTCAACATGGTATGCTGGAAAGCTTGTGTGCGTTCCGGACCCTAGAGCTGGAAAACCACCGATGAGTGATCTTCTCAAAGACCTCCAATCTAGTAAGGGAACTGTGCTTAATTGTGTGCCAGCACTCTATGCCGGGATTGCGAATCATCCTGATGTATCCAAATTTGACCTGAGTTCAGTCAACATCTGCAGCTCTGGCGCGGCTCCTTTACCTCCCGAATTGGCTAGGAAGTTCGAAGCTGTGACAGGAGCTATCCTCTTTGAGGGGTACGGACTCACAGAAACCTCTCCTGTAACACACATCAACCCGACCAATAAGAGAGACCGCAAGTTTGGATCTATTGGCTTGCCGATTTCAGATACTGCCTGTAAGATAGTGGACCCCGAAACTGGGACAAAAGAGATGCCTATTGGAGAGATTGGAGAGATCGCCATTAGTGGCCCCCAAGTGATGAAGAGCTACTATGGCAAACCCGAAGAAACCGATAATGTGATGCGCACTATAAATAACAAACGTTTCTTCCTTACCGGAGACATGGGGCACATGGATGAAGAGGGGTACACCTACATCAGTGATAGAAAGAAACAGATGATCAATGTTGGTGGTCTGAAGGCCTATCCAAGAGAGATAGAAGACATCCTGTTTACTCATCCAAAAGTGCAGTTAGCTGCTGCTGTGGGAATTCCACGCGATGATGATCCAAGTAATGAGTTCGTCAAGGCGTACATCATCTTGAAGGAGGGCGAATCTGCCACTGAAAAGGAGTTCATCGAATGGGCCAGGGAGAAGATGGCGGGTTATAAGAGGCCAAAGGAAGTTGACATTGTAGACTCATTACCCCTCAGTAACGTTGGTAAGGTCCTTCGCCGCGTACTAAGAGAAGAAGAAATTAAGAAACGGAGCGCCGTTTGAGGTTCGGTGATAGTCATGAATTGGAAAAGAATCGGAACTTGGTGTGGAATCCTTGCAGGAATTCAGTTTGTCACCATAACGTTCATTCTGATGGTGTTCTATCCCGAGGGATACTCATTCACGGAAATACCCTTCAGCGCTTTAGGACTCCTAGTTACACGCGGCTATCCAACGCCGATGAACTGGTTCATGTTTGCCACAGCCACGACCCTGGCTGGTGCACTTTCAATGCCTTTCTGGCTAACGATCCGAACACTCTTCACAGAAACAAAACCATTGAAGGCAGTTAGTGGTGTGGGAACGATTCTTGGCCTCATTGCTGGTCCTCTGCTTGCAGGTATAGGGATATTCGCGGGTGATGTGTTCCCAGCACAGCATGGCTTCTCAACGATTTACTTCTTTCTGCTCTTCTCCTCAGCAATCATCATCTTCTCAATAGCAATTCTTCTCAACAAGGATTACGAGAATGTGTATGCTCTTATCGGAATTATCGTGGCAATCATCTGCTACACCCATGTCCTTGTTCCCGGATTTGGCAATGCTGCAATGCAGAAGATAGCAGTCTATTCGCTTGTGCTTTATTCAGTGTTCCAGGGTTATAAGATGAGGAAAGTATTCTAGCAGTCCTAGTCATCTCTGGATATCGCTGGGGAGAATATAGGCATAGAGC
>JAEOTX010000177.1 GCA_016839605.1 Candidatus Thorarchaeota archaeon
ATAGAAGAAGAGGTCCTGAAGGTGCTCCAGGATATCCGCGATCTGCTCCGAGACCGTAGTTGAGAGTGAGAGTCTTGACGGAGAGTGCTGCCAGGGTCATCAAACCTCCGAGCGATGAGTTCGAGAGCGGGCGACTCTTCAAGCCACATCCCTCCCTTCGTCATAAAAAATGGCTGAAGTTTATCCTTGCAGCATTCGCGTTCTATGGAGTATTTCTCTTCGCGTTCTTTGGACCACCTATTGTGACCGTGTTTATTTTCGAATTCATACCCCTTAATCTCTATCTTCCTTTGGACAGCTGGATTGTTGGAAGCCAGGTCTATTGGTTGATAGCTCCGATCTGGCTTATCCCAGCCTTGGTGTGGGTCTATCTGTATGTCAGGAGTATAGAGTATTCCGTGGTTGGTTGGCAAGGAGAGGCTATGCCAGAGATTTATCAAAAGAAGGGCATCATTACAATAACAAAGAAACATGTGCCTTTCAAAAACATCACACATGTGAAGAATAGAGTCGGTGTCTTCGACCGTCTTTACGGTATTGGTACTGTGAAGGTAGAAACTGCTGGTGAGAGCGGAGGCATGCAAGCCACAGGGGTTCTGACATTGATAATTTCAAGATTGGTAAATCAAACCTCTGAGGAGAACATAGAGGGCATAAGGTTCCACGATGAACTAAAGCACTTCATCCTGAAAGAGATGCGCGGGTTTGGAAGCTCCCATCCTCAAGTCATCTCTAGGATGTCAGGCGTCATTACAGGGGGATTATTCACAGAACGCACCTTGAGAGCCTTTCAAGAAGTTAGAGATGAAATGAGAAGAAACGCAAATTGGTGAATGATATGAGATCGATGAAATTCGTAGTTGTTTTGATGTTGGGACTGTTGATGTTTTTCTTCTTCCTAGCCCTCTTTCTGACCGGTCTTATCTGACAATCAATAAGTGAAACCAAGAGGGGCTGGTGCAGTGGTGACAATTGATTCACCATTGTCCCACACTACTTGTACCCTAGCGTAAAGGATGACTCCCTCATCCAGTTCTGGTGAGAATACAGTTTCTCTATCATTGGTGAACTCGAATAATTCTGACCTATTAGGAGGCACAGTGAACTCGTCAAAACAGCATGCGAGGCCTGGTTCTATCTTGAACGTATGAAGAACATTCAGACTGTCACCAAAATAGACTGTGACAGCGAAAACGTTCAATCCAAGCACAGTTGTGTTGCCTAAGTTTGTTGCTTTCACCCGAAGCACGAGATAGAAAGGAGGGCCTTCAGGGGGTATGTCAGGCATGAAGTCCTGCCAGAAGTAAGCGGTGATACTAAGCTGAAGATCATCCACTATCACTGGATCCACGACTCCTGTTGGCGGGGCATCTGGAGGCGCTATTGGAGATGTGAAGTCCGAGAGGATGACTAGAGTACCCGCAACAGTCACCACTAATATGATGACCAATGCAAGCAAACTACGTGACTGTTTCATCAGTATCTCAAAGAAATAAGCGAATTCAAACGGTATTGACTTTTCCGAAATGGTAGTTCAGCTACAAGCTGAGATTAAGACTATCAGTGATTCCTACGAAGTTGATCAAGCTCTTCGCAGCAGCATCACGAGGTCGGACTTCAAAGACATAGAGCGCAGGTTTCTTCAATCCAGCAACCAGACGCAGCGGACGCTCAAAGTAGATTGATCCATCTCCGACAACCTGATGTTGACCATACAGGTCATTTCGATCATGGATATGTACAACCTCTATGGCATCCTTGTGCTTCTCGAATATAGCCCAGTCCTCCTCCTTGAACTTCGGTGTGTAGAGCTTTGGAATGTCAAGACAGAGCTTCAGACCCCTTGGGACCATCTCTTCAATGGCCTCATGTACGATGGGAGTCCAGGACAAGTTCTCTAGCACAATATTCGCGTGATCTCTAGAGTGCGTGATTAAGGCAGTGAGGTTATCACAGAACGTTTGAAGGTACAGGTCATGATTCTTCTCCGTAAATTCGCAGTTCCTATCTGCAGCTTGTTTGAATGAGGGCGGGGTTCCTGAGTGGACAACAATATTGGGTCGTGTCTTGCTAAGGTCACGTGCAAAGTCAATGATGTCCCGGAAGTACTCTAGGATTGCGTCTTTGATAGTTGGATAAGTGCAGAAGAGACTCACGTCATCTCCAGGAGCATGGAAGCCCCACTCGATTCCAAGCTCATGAGCCCTCTGGCGAAGTTGCATTCGTTCATAGAATGATACCTTTTCCGGAGAAAATTCAGGTACACCAAAATCTGGCACAATTCCATTCCAGGCGTTCCCCGATGCGTAGTCTATGGCCTCATGTAGCGATGTGTTGTATATCATATGATAAGCGCGCCTTCGGGGGAGTGGCATATCTATATCGAAGTGAACCATCTCTTATGAGATTGTTTGGTGTCTCTACGTGCCTACAGCTTTGTACTCCGCCACTGAAGGAGAAGATCTTCAGAGTTGACCTCAAAGTAGGGATGACCGACATCAGACACTCCAAAATCGCAGCTTCCATTTTCGAGGCCAGATAGCTCAAAGAAAGCCACACCATCTTTCTCAGTCGATTCATTAACCGTGAACAATTCACCTGATGGAAGTCGTACCATCAGGTTTACTTCGGCCATATCAATGGGCCTCTTGAGCTTGTCAACAATGCGTACAGCTACTCGGAGCCTGCTAGATGAGGGAGAATAGAGCTTGAGAAGATCAACTGATTCAACGTACATGGTGTCTCTATATGGGCCAGATTCAGGCTCCACGGCACCATCACGTTGTTGATTGCTCATCCTTTTTGCCTCAACGGAGAAACTCCTCTCCAACTTGGAATCTTAGTGATTTTTCATATAACCTTTGTATAGTTTTCTACCATTGTTTGGAGGGTTTTACTAGAATCATCTCTTTCTCAATAGAATCAATACGACAATTACTACAGCTGCTGCACCAATAGCGAGGAGGATAGTAGCTTCCATTGATGGTGGTGAAGGCGGCAGTGAAGTCGATGTTGGTTCTGTGGTAGAAGAACTAGTTTCAGTTGTAATGCTCGAACTAGGTTCAGTCGTAGTACTTGAGCTGGTTTCGGTCGTCGTACTCGAGCTAGGTTCTGTCGTGGTGGTTGAAGATTGAGTCGTAGTGGTCGTTGATGTCGTTTCGAAAATGGTACTATTGAGGGTACCACCCGAGAAGTACGTGTCCATGATCACAAAGATGTCAATATTGTCGATACTATAGGTAGCAGGAAACGCAATTAGAGCATCACCATACATAAAAAGTGGGACCGGGGTTGCAGTATGTCCGGTGGTAGTCCAAGTAGTGGTGACGTTGTTAGCCCTCTCCATTCGGAGGTTTCTGTTGTCAGCCTCTGCATCGGAATCAGATGGTAGTTTCTGACTCAAAGTATTGCTGATCACAGCAAGCCCACCAGTTTCATGATCAGCTGTGACAAGAAGGATTGTATTGCTATGTTCCTGCACATATTGAAGAGAGAAATTGATAGCTTTGTCAAATGCAATAGCTTCTAGAGCAGTACCTACTATGTCATTATCGTGACTGGACCAGTCTATCTGTCCCCCCTCAACCATAAGGAAGAACCCATCTGCATCTTGTGATAGGATCTCAAGAGACTTGTTTGTCATCTCAGCTATAGAAGGGACTACAGCGAGATCTCTTGTTGGTTCATCGGGGTAATATCCAGTGTCAAACATACCCAGAATCTTCCCTGAAGAAACTGCTTCTAGCTCGGTTTTGTTTTGAACGAGAGCATATCCATTAGATTGCATTGTAGTCAGCTGTCCAGCTGTAAATTGCGATAGTCCGCCGCTAAGTATGACTTCAACATCATGCTCATCCACAAGTTGCTGAGTTATGGTGGCATAGTCATTTCGACTTGCCGCATTAGCATAAAATCCAGCCGGAGTGGCATGAAAGTAACTAGTCGTGGAAACGAGGCCGGTGGATTTCCCGAGAGATTCAGCAATCTCGAGAATGGTGTTTAGATTAGTGCCATCAGGACTCTGACCCACCATGTAGTTGTTTGTCTTGAATCCAGTTGCTATGGCAGTCGCAGCTGCTGCAGAATCAGTAATTGCCTGATCAGCACTGTGAGTGGTGACTGACCAGTTGTAGGGAAATGTATCCATTGTCAAGTTGCCATTGGGTCCAACCTCGACCCATCTTCCAAGCTTGACCTGTTCTAGACCCATGCCATCACCAATCATCAAGATAATGCTAAGCCCATTTGACTCAGATGCTATCTCATGGTTGGTCGATGAAACGAATGCTATAGGAGTAGACATCACTAACAATGAAACAAATACTAGTACAATTGATGATTGTGAAGCGGTGGATGAATTTGTCATTCAAAACCCCCTATGAGACTCATGTAACACCCTCCCGATTTGAACAATAGTTAAGTATTTATTGGGTCGGGTTGAATTGTTCTTGGCTCATAGCCCTATTCAATAAGAACACATGGATTTGTTGCTGGGGTGCGGTTGCTTGGAAATAGAATCTGATTTCATTAAACTCGAAAAAGGCAAAACAGCGGTAATTGACTGGGCACCAAATGGAAATCTGCTTGCAGTAGGCCGGAAAGATGGAACTGTTGGGCTCTTTGAGGGGACTAGCGAAGCGTTCATTCTAAAAGGTCACCGGAACGCAATTTCTGCAGTTTCATGGAACAGAGATGGATCTCGCCTGGCTACAGCGGGAAGCGACAACATCATTGTTCTGTGGGAAGGCACTGAGAGAGTTGCCACACTCAAGGGGCACAAGGGGCCAATATACCAGCTTGCCTGGAGTCCTGATTCAGAAGTCTTGGCATCATGTGCAGGTGACAAGAAGGTGATTCTCTGGAAGGGAGAGGTTGGAGAAGTACTGGAAGGACATACAAAGACAGTTACAATGGTTTCATGGAGTCCAGCAGGCGATATCCTAGCGTCAGGTGCAGCTGATGCTAAGATAAGGATCTGGAGTAGAAACGGAGATGAGATAGCGGTTCTAGGAAACCATAGCAAAGCGCTCGCCTCTATTGCGTGGCATCCTGACACCAAGGAAAGGCTCCTGGCTTCTGGAGGGTATGATCATAGTGTCCGTCTTTGGAGGGAAAACGAGGAAATTGCCACTATGAGAAAACATGACGACCGCGTATTCAGCTTGAGTTGGAGTCCTGATGGTAAGCTACTGGCGTCGGGTGGAGGATTCAAGGATGCTAAGATACATCTTTGGAACCCTGATGGTACACATTCATCGACCCTTGATGGGCACACAAGCAGTATCTATCAATTGCGCTGGAGTCCTGATGGGGAAACACTTGCATCTTCATCATATGATCAGACAGTAAGACTTTGGCATGGTGAGAAGCAGACCACTGTTCTGGAAGATGCTCCAGGCCCTGCCCTTGGAATCGAATGGAGGCCAGATGGAAATGCATTGGCATGTGCGAGTATGGGTGGAGTAGTGGTTTGGCGATTCTCCTAAGGTTTCATTGCCCAATGAATCGCTGCTAGTCCTAGCGTCATACGTTCGAATCTTATTCTCCTGAATCCTGCGTCGCGAAGAATCCGCACGAACTCATCGGCCGAATAGAATCGTGGAACTGTGTAAGAGAGATAGGCATATCCCGCTTTGGATCCGGATATGAAACTCCCAAGAGGTTTAACGGTCATCCGGATGTAGAGATGAAACAGCCATCTTATCAGCCGTGATTGCGGTTGACTTGTTTCCAAGTTGATGAACCGACCTCCAGGTCGCAATACCCTTCTGAACTCACGAAGGAATTCCAATAGACCTTCTCTGTCCTTGTTTATGTTTCGTGTGGCAAATGAAATGATGACAAGATCGAAGGTGTTGTCCGGATACGGAAGTTGTTTTGCATCTGCGAGTGTCATGGCAATCTGTTTCGCCTCATGCTTCTGAGCAGCCGCTCTAATCATCGGAAGTGAAAAGTCAGCAGTGACTACAAATGCCCTGCCTTTTGCGTGCTTCTGCAAATAATCTGCAGTTTCACCGGTCCCGCTGCACACATCAAGCCAAGTCGCTCCACCATCTTTCGTGGCAATACGAGATGCTCTTCTTCGCCAGAAGACGTCAAGGCCGAATGTGAGAAGATGGTTGACTAATTCATAGGTGCGAGATACTTTAGAAAAGATTCGTTGGACTCCCTTGCTCATTGTCTGTCATTCAACTCAGGTAGGATGATAGGATGTCAAAACATGTGCGCTAGATGAATCTACTGATGCAGCAGAAACAGAGAAGATAAAGTGGAGATTGCAGCAGAATCCAAATGGAGATGGTGAGATCAACCATGAAGCCAGTAGAGCTCGTCATTGTTGGAGCCGGAGATAGAGGCACAGTCTATGCAAGCTACGCATCTGAAAATCCAGACTTGGCTAAAGTAGTTGGCGTCGCTGAACCTCGTGATTTCTATAGACAATGGATGGTAGAGAAGCATGACATTCCTCCTGAGAATGTCTTCAAAGACTGGAAAGATCTCTCAAAGAGAGAGCGGTTCGCAGACGCGGTAGTAGTCGCTACTCAGGACTCGATGCATCTTGGTCCCGCAATTGCCTTTGCCAACAAAGGATACCATATGCTATTGGAAAAGCCAATGGCTCCGGATGAGGAGAGCTGCAAGGAAATTGTCAAGGTCGCATTAGATAACAAGATCCTCTTTGCCGTAGCACATGTTCTGAGATATACATCCTATACAAGGAAGCTCAAGGAGATTATAGATTCAGGGGCAATTGGAGATGTGGTTAGCCTCCATAGACTCGAACCTGTAGGCTACTGGCATCAGGCACACTCTTTTGTGCGTGGAAATTGGCGCAGGGAAGACGAGTCTTCCTTCATGCTACTGGCGAAGTCATGTCATGACATTGATTGGATCCGATATATTGTAGGAAAGAGATGCAGGGCGATCTCATCATTTGGATCTCTTGTTCACTTTCGAGAAGAGAATAAGCCAATTAATTCTGGAAAGAGGTGTCTGTCATGCACCTATGAACCGAAATGCCCTTACTCTGCCAAAAAGATATACTTGGGGTTCATTAGTCGTGGGCAAACAGGATGGCCGGTTAGCGTGGTCACGCCAGAGGCCACTGAGGAGAATGTGATTGAGGCACTGGAAGAAAGCCCTTACGGTCGCTGTGTGTACCTCTGTGACAATGATGTCGTTGACCATCAAGTTGTGAATATGGAGTTCGAAGGAGGACAGACTGCTTCATTCACTATGACAGCATTCACCGAGGCGGGAGGTCGAAAGACCAGCATATTTGGTACCAAGGGAGAGGTAAACGGTGACGGCTCCACAATCAGGGTCTTCGATTTCCTGTCTGATACAGTCCAGAATTATGATACAACTCCTGACAGCACCATGGCCCTTGAGGGACATAGCGGCGGGGATTATGGACTGATTCAGGCTTTTGTGGCTGCTGTTGCAGAGAAGGATGGAAGTAGGATACTCTCGGGACCTGAAGAAACCCTTGAGAGTCATCTAATGGTCTTTGCAGCGGAAAGGAGTAGAAGAGAAAGAAAGACCATTTTGATGTAGGATAGCTCAGTTCTCTTCAAAAATCACGTCTGATGCTACCTCTGGCTCCTCCTCCCACCATGCCTTGGGACCATCAAGCTCTTTCCAAGGAACC
>JAEOTX010000178.1 GCA_016839605.1 Candidatus Thorarchaeota archaeon
CTTGTGAGTGAATACAATGGGATTGAGGACAAGAAGCATGTGCAATCAAAACTGGCTGAACTCATCAGCGTTGCTGAACTCGTTCGAGCAGCAGGAATTGCTGCCGCGCATACCGCAACTAAAGATGACTCCGGTACAATGATTCCCGATCCAATATTCTGCAACGCCGGAAGAAGACATGCTGGAAAGAACTACTACCATGAACTTGAGATTCTAGCGGATTTGTCTGGAGGACTCCCAGCAACGCTTCCTCTTGAAGGAGACTTCTATGATAAGGAGATTGGACCATTTCTGCAGAAGTATATCAAACGGAAAGATGATGTTCCCTCTGACAACGTCTACAAGCTCTTCAGAGCGCTATCGGACATCCTTTGTTCATCTATTGGAGGTGTAGTGGCAGTAGCTGGAATCCACGGTGGTGGAAGCCCTCAGATGGAGGATGTTGCTATCCTGAAACAGCACGATTTGGATGAGCGTAAGAAGATAGCCAAATACCTAGCTGGAATAGAAGACTAGACAGTCAGCTTTCCTTTGATTTACGTCTATGCGCATGCCCAGGTATTCCAGCACGAGTCATCTTCTCCGGAGAGAGCACCTCGTCAAGCTGCTGTTCATCCATCAGTCCCTCGGCCAGAACAATCTCTCTCACTGGTTTGCCTGTTTCCAATGCCATCTTAGCAATCCGGCTTGCCGTCTTGTAGCCAAGAATCGGGTTCAGTGCAGTGACCAATCCAACACTGCGGTGCACAACATCCAATCCTGCAGGATTTGGCTCAATACCTTTGATGCATTTCTCAGT
Organism: Candidatus Thorarchaeota archaeon; assembly: GCA_016839605.1. GTDB lineage: Archaea > Asgardarchaeota > Thorarchaeia > Thorarchaeales > Thorarchaeaceae > SMTZ1-83. Next base: position 800 of record JAEOTX010000178.1, read on the forward strand.
GAATATCGGAATTGCGTTCTTGAGAACCTTCAACGCTTGGAAGAAGTTGTATGCGATAACAGGCTCAAACGCATTAAGCTCGAGCTGTCCAGCTTGAGCAGCTAGAGTGATGACTGCATCATGACCAATTACCTGGTAAGCCACCTGAGTCACCATCTCAGGAATTACAGGATTGACTTTGCCGGGCATTATAGAACTGCCGGGCTGCACCGGAGGAAGAGTGATCTCATGGAAACCTCCTACTGGTCCAGACGATAGAAGAATGAGGTCTCCGCATATCTTAGATAGGTTAGACGCGATGACTTTCAGCAGCCCTGAGGCATGAACAAACTCGTCAGCATTTTGGGTGTCATCAATGAGGTTCTCAGCTGTAGATAGGGTGGGGAGTCCCGTGATTTCACGAAGGTGTTTCTCAGCAAGACGAATATATTCAACGTCTGCGTTCAGAGATGTGCCAATTGCTGTGGCACCTAGATTGTGGGTCTTCAGGATGTCCATAGCCCATCCGATTCGTTTCAAATCCCTATTCAGTGCAGCAGACCATGCCGAAAATTCCTGTCCCAGAGTTATTGGAACCGCGTCTTGCATTTCAGTCCTTCCAAGTTTGAGAATATCCATATAGGAATCCGCTTTCTCATCGAGTGCCTGTATCAGATTCGCTAGTCTTTCAGAGAGGTCTCTCAGACCATAGATAGTAGCAATTTTGATGGCAGTTGGATAGACATCGTTAGTAGACTGACTCATGTTGACATGATCATTCGCTGAGATGGGTGATTGAGAATTTCGTGGTTCACCTATTAGCTCATTAGCTCTTGACGCAAGTACTTCATTCATACACATGTTTGTCGAGGTTCCAGCTCCACCTTGCATCATATCGACAGCGAACTCATCATCAAGGGCACCTCCTACTACCTCGTCACAAGCCGTAGTGATAGCATCAGCATACTTCTCTGAGAGATGACCTAGGTCTCGGTTAGCCAGTGTACATGCTTTCTTGACCATTGCAAGGGTCTCAATCAATGTGGAGTAGTTGGTCAGATTCACGAGAGATACTCCGAAGTTCTCACGGGCTCTGAGTGTCTGCACTCCCCAGTAGGCGTCTTTTGGAATTCTCCGTGTACCAAGCAAATCACTTTCTTCACGATACTCAAAGTCATCATCAGTCAAATGCATCACCAACGAAATAGAAGTGAGAGTAACAATAGTGACTCTTCAGCATACCAGTTCAATGTTTCCGATAGCTGCAC
>JAEOTX010000179.1 GCA_016839605.1 Candidatus Thorarchaeota archaeon
GCCATCCTACGCAAGAGGTCAAGCGCATCCGCAGAGTGGCATTCGTCACAGACAAAGTGACCATTTGGACAATGGATTGTAGAGGTGAACTCAAGTCTGCAATAGTCGCAGACATGCTCAGAGCCCTTATCACTATAGACAAGGGTTTCCCCACACACCATGCATGCATAATCGTGAGCTGTGGATCTATCCGCCAATCTCTATCACTCCCTCTCAACGCGCATGCTTCACTCTATTGAGATTTGTGATTGCACTCTATTAATCAGGTTCAATCAGCTCGGCATAACAGAGCTTAGCATCTAAATCGACATCAGCATCAGCGAGCATCATTGAGATATTGGTGACATGATTTGAAGTTCACAATCTTTGAAACAGAGTTCGGACACTCAGCAATTGTATACTGGGCAAGAGGTGATTCCGCCAAAGCAATCCACGTTCTGCTTCCCCGTTCAGAGAAATCAATCAAAAATACCATCATGGGCAGGTTTTCCCGCGCCTTGAACGCATCTGGGGATGAGGTATCAGAGCTTCGAACACGCATTCAAGACTTCTTCACAGGAAAGCCAGATCCAATTCCCTTGAGTCTCGTTGACACATCTATATGCTCCGCATTTCAGTTGTCTGTCTTGATGGAAGAACATGCGATTCCCCGGGGTAAGACCTCTTCATATGGAAGAATAGCTGCCAGATTGGAATCGCGTGCTGTTCGAGCTGTTGGCAGTGCATTGGCAAGAAATCCATTTCCAATAGTAGTCCCATGTCATCGTGCTGTTAGAAGTGATCGTTCGCTTGGAGGATTTCAGGGCGGTCTTGAAATGAAGAAGCGTATCTTGATTCTTGAAGGAGTTCGATTCAGCTCTGAGGATAGGGTACATCCGGATGATTTCCTTGGCTGAGAAACACTTGAGGCGCCACACCTAAATATCTCGTGTCATCAAAAGCAAATCATGGCTCGCATTGTTGTTATCGGTGGATGTGGAACTGTCGGAAGCATAGCTGTAAAGGCACTAGCTGCGTATGACGATTTCTCAGAAATAGTCGTGGCTGATTTGGACTATGAAGGCGCTCAGACCTGTGCTGCTGAAGTGGATGAAGACAGGTGTTCAGCTATTCTGGTTGACGCTACTAATCCTGACAACATTAAGGAAGTGATCAGAGGCGCAGACATCGTTCTCAATGTGTGTGGTCCTTTCTATAAGCTTGGTCCAATAGTTCTCAAGGCTGTAATTGAGGAGGGAATTAATTACGTTGATGTCTGTGATGACTTTGATGCGACGCAGATTCTGTTAGAGATGGATAAAGATGCAAAGAGGGCGGGAATAACTGCTCTTACAGGAATGGGTGGTTCTCCAGGGATAGCGAATCTACTTGCGAAGTTCTGTGCTGATGTCATGCTTGATGAAGTGGATTCAATTGACATTCTTCATGTTCATGGAGGGGACAATCGTGAAGGTCCTGCAGTAATAGCGCATCGCATTCATAGCATGCTTGCTGACATCCCGATGTATCTTGACGGCAAGTTCACTACTGTCAAGTACTTCGAAGAAAGCGGGATTGCATTGGAAGAGGATGTCGACTATCCGCTTGTGGGGACCTACCGTAGCTATTGCTATCCTCATCCAGAAACCATCACGCTCCCAAACTACATCAAGTGCAAGAGAGTCACTAATTTAGGATGCGTCATACCTCCCAAGTACTACAACCTGATTCGTGAGATTGTACGTTTGGGGATGGTGAGCGAAGAACCTATTGAGGTAAGAGGACAACAAGTCATTCCCTTCAATTTCGCTATCTCCTATATTCTAGAACAGAGAGAACGAATTCTCGAAGAGATCAACTTCGGTGAGCAGAGAGGATGTCTTAGGATCAGAGTGCGAGGGATACTTGATGGGAAGCCACACGAATACAGCTTCTCACTCGCATCTATAGGTCAAGCCATGGGAGAGTCTACTGGAATCCCGGCTGCGATTGGAGCTATACTCATGCAACGGGGAAAGATTACAGAGAAGGGTGTGCTGCCTCCTGAGGGCTGTGTCGTTCCAATGGATGTGCTTCTTATGATGAAGGACTATCTGGGGCTGAAAGAGGTCACTGGCGAGGGCTCTCCACTCATAATCGAATCCATCAATCATGAAGGAAAGGTAGAGGAAATAGACATCTAGCCTTCTCGAATCCCATATATGACCGTTTGACATGCCATACTGGGATTCGCAATGACAGTAGAGAGTGGAGATAGGACATACCTTCTAGCTGTAGATCACGGTACCTCCGCAATGAAAGTGGCCCTAACTGACAAATGTGGTGAAGTTCTTGCTTTCGAGTTTATAGAAACACCACTACACCTCATACCCGGAGGAGGGGCGGAGCAGAATCCGGATGATTGGTGGAACGCCTTTCTAGAATGTTCTAGAAGACTGGTTGAAGGAGGCACAGTCAGATCTGACCAAATAGCTGGAATTTGTGTGTCCAGTCAATGGTCAGGCACGGTTGCCGTTGATGAGAGTGGAAATCATCTGTGCAACGCTATAATCTGGATGGATACAAGGGGCGAGCCCTACATCAAGAAAGTGCTTGGGGGGCTAATCAACATCCAAGGATATTCGATTCCGAATCTTCTCCGCTGGCTGCGAAAGACTGGTGGAATTCCAACTGGTGCTGGAAAAGATCCTATCGCCCATATTTTGTATCTGAAGAATGAACATCCGGATATCTATGAGAAGGCCTACAAGTTTCTGGAATGCAAAGATTATCTCAACTTGAAGCTTACTGGGAAGTTTGCGTCTTCATATGATGCCATCATGCTCCACTGGGTGACAGACACACGTGATATCGGAAATGTCCAATATGACACTGGGCTGATGAAAAAGATTGGTGTTGACCCCGATAAGTTTCCTCCTCTGATGAGTGCCATAGATGTACTGGGAGATGTGAGCGAAGACGTTGCGCAACAGATAGGAATATTGCCAGACACAAAGGTAGTATCGGGATCTCCAGACCTTCACTCAGCAATCATTGGCTCTGGCGCAGTTCGTGACTATGAAGGTCATATCTACATCGGAACTAGTAGTTGGGTAATCTGTCATGTGCCCTTCAAAAAGACAGACATTTCACACAACATAGCTTCCTTACCTTCCCCCGTTCCGGGGCGCTATTTCGTTGCAAATGAGCAAGAAAGCGCAGGTGCTTGCCTCACATTTCTTAGGGATAATTTGCTGCATATTGATGACCCTGAGAAGTTTGGGAAGCAAGAAGTGTATCAGGAATTTGACAGGATTGTAGAGGATGTGCCTGCGGGCAGCAACAAGATGATCTTCACTCCCTGGCTTTATGGCGAACGGACCCCCGTGGAAGATCACACTCTTCGAGGAGGACTTCATAACATCTCTCTTCCAGTGAAACGTGGTGACCTCATTCGTGCGGTCTTTGAGGGAGTTGCTTACAACAGTAGATGGCTCATGGAACTGGTTGAGAAGTTCATCAAGCGAAAGATGGATCCACTCAATATCATCGGCGGCGGTGCACAGTCTGATGTCTGGTGCCAAATCTATGCTGATGTTCTAAATCGGACCATTCGTAAGGTGAAGGACCCAATCTATGCCAATGCAAGGGGTGCGGCCCTCATTGGAGCAGTGGGTCTTAGTCTATGCTCTTTTGATGAAATCCCCCGTCTCATACAGATTGAGAAGGAGTTCGTTCCAAACCCGGCCAATCGAGAGCTCTACGATGAATTGTTCAAGGAGTTTCTGAACATATACAAGAACAACGTGAAGATGTACAAGCGTCTCAACAGGAGTGGGTGAGCTTGTCTGATCGGGGATTCACATTCGATTTCATCGAAAAAGAGATTCGAAAGAAGACCTTCGGAGTTCTATCAGTAGTTGATGCAAAAGGACGACCTCACTCCACTGGAATCCTGTACGGTGTTTCACCGCCTAAGTCGAAATTCGCTCTGTACATAATCACTGAGGAGAGTTATGCGAAAGTCAGGCATATCAGACGCAATCCCAATGTGTCGCTTGTCGTGACATTTCCCCACTACATTTTTCGCTTCGCTCCTGCAACCTATGTTATGTTCAGAGGAATGGCAGAGTTAGTGCCCTTCGATGACTCAGACGGGCAGTGGGCGTTCAGTCAGAAGTATATACTGAGGATGAGTCAAAAAGTAGATCCTGAGATTCTTAAGAAGGCTCTATTCATCAAAATGAATCCCGAACCCACAGTCTTCTGTTATGGTGTAGGATTTGGGATTATGGAACTAAGAAGTCAACACATATCCGCGGATTACAAGGTCACAATTCCTGCTCACAAGCTATAGGCCTTCGTAGAATCTTCGAAGGACTCTGAGTGCCCTCAATGTTATCCATTTGGATGGCTGTCCTTTTTCATCAATTTCACAGTGCATTTTCCCATTGTATGTGTTCTTGAGAACCCACCTCCCATCCTTATCTCGTAACGAACTGACTAAGTCAATAGCCTCCTGCAATCTGGAATCCTTGACGCCTAAAGAAGTCAATATATCCAGAGCCTCTAGAACATCTGATTGATAGAACAGAGGAAATCCGAAGCGTTTCCAACCAGCTTTCTCCTTCCTACTTCCATCAGGGTTCTTGAGATACTTGTAGATGCCGTGCTCAAGGATGACCCCGATTTCACGGTCTATAATAGTCCTTATTGGCTTTGACCTGGAGTCTTCTGGTATTGAGGCGAGTCCTCTAAGCATCTTTACTCGTCCCATGAAGCAGTTTGTGGGAAATACTTTGGACGGGTCAATGGGAAAAGCCCTACATTTCCATCCACCATTCATCTCATCATAATAATCCACTTGGAACTCAATTAACTTCTGAACCCTTGGATCTTCAAGATATCCAAAGCGTAACAAGTAGTAGAGGATGTTCCCGTCAAGACAGCAACCATCCTTGACGACACTGGCCCGACCTTTTGCAGTCTTGGGAAGGTCGCCGAGAAAGTGACCGGAGTCTCTTTGGAAAAGAAACAGATGCTCTATGGCTTTCTCAATCGCTGGCGATCTTTCTGCTCCCAGCTCTGATAGAAGGAGAAGACTGTGTGTGGCTGCTCTATACTTCGGGTTGTACAGGTCATTTGGCTTTCCCCAGAAGTAGTCGCCGGTCTGAGCAGCTAAGATGGCCTTCACACAATCAGACTTCATGACTCTCTTTTGTGCCTCAACAACATCTGTATCCGTAGGTGATTTATCCTGAAGTTGTTGAAGTGCCCAATATCTGATGCTTGGATTCTCCTCCTCCAAGAGCCATCCAAGTATATCTTCATTCAGGAATTCATCAAGGCTCATAGCCTCTCTCTATGGGTTTCGAGCTAATAAGAATGTCCGACAGCGCCTTATTCGCTGTCCTTCCAAGGTATTATCTCGCTGTCCCTACCCTCAAGTGTCTTGTTTACAAATTCAGGATCTGCCAATAGAGATCGTCCAACACCTAGTAGGTCACAGGTGTCTTCCATCATGACTCTTCTGGCGAACTGAGGTTCTCTAACCATGCCTACTCCAATCACAGGGACTTTCACATGGGGTTTGATCTCTCGAGCTACGGGAATACAGCAGTCATACGGATAACCCTTCAGAAACTCAGGCATGGTTTCTTCCGTAAACCGTGGAGGTATTCCTGGATTGTAGGTGGCGTCGACAACACAAGATACATGCAATGCATCAATTCCTGCGCTTTCAGCAATCTTGGAGATCTGAATCCCTTCGTCTAGAGTGATTCCGTCAACGACATTCTCCATTCCATTAATACGAAGAATGATTGGATAGTCCCCCAATTCTTCTCTGATTCTTTGAATCACGTCGACTGTAAACTTCGCCTTGTTCTCTGTTGAGCCCCCATATTCGTCATCTCTTCTGTTTGTATAAGATGAGAGAAATGCACTCAGCAAGTAGAAGTGTGCACCATGGACCTCCACTCCATCAAAACCTGCGGTTTGAGCCCTTCTGGCGGCATCCACAAACATCTCTCTGATTTCCTCAATCTCTTCAATTGATAGGGGCTCAGGAACCTTGTTCTTTATTACTGGTACATTCGAAGGTCCAACGAACCGCTTTTGGAAATGCGCTTTCGGCCCGGAGTGGTTTATCTGGATAAATGCCCGAGCGCCATGAGCCTTGATTCCGTCCGCTAGATTCTTGAGACCCGGAATGAGGGCGTCATCATGTATTCCCACATTCTTACTCAATATTCGGTGTTCCCATGTTATCGCTGCAGCCTCGACTATGATAAGTCCCATTCCGCCCTTGCTTATAGCTGCATAATGTTCAACCGCCTCTTCAGTTACTTTCCCCTCCTCAGTGCAGAGGTTACGCACCATAGGTGGCAGCACAAACCGATTCTTCACTTCTAGTCCTGCAATCTTGATGGGTTCTGAAAGATCAACCATTAGCAAATCTCCTCGTTCAGTGTTCATTGAACTGTTCAGTATCTATAGATCGAAACCAGTCTTGCCCGAGCCCCACGAATCCATGGCTTTCTTCAGTTCATCATGCTCAGCGGCGGCCTTCTTCAGTGAGATGCCATTCATCTTTGCGTCAATTGCCTGTCTGAAAGCAATTGCGCCTGCAGTTGGGCCGTCAGGATGTGCATGGATGCCTGCACCTGTACCTATGACAATGTCGGGGCCCAAGTCATCAATCACCTCGTCAACATGTCCTGGGCTTATTCCTCCACTAGGCATTGGGGCGGTCTGCTCGATATGATGAAGCGGCATAACCATTTCATGTGCCATCCTTAGGAATCTCTCTTTGAGCATTGGGGCTTTTCCATAGGGCGCTGGGAACACAGTAATGTCAGAGCCGCAGATACGAGGTAGTTTCCCAATCACAATATTCGTTCCAATACCTATGTTTGGGGCGTATGAGATAGCTCCTGTAATGTCCATGTGAGCGAGAACTGGGACATTTATAGATGGGTCCTCACACACATGACGGAATGCAGAATAGCCTACAGCGAGAAAGTTGATCATGAGACCATTGGTTCCAAGTTCAATCGCTCTTTCCGCGTTCTCAAACAACTTGGGCACACTGTCAGTTATGTTGATCGTGAGAAGCGTCTTCTCCCCTTTTTCAGAGTCCGCTTTGTCGATGGCCTCCATGAACAGCGGAATTCTCTCTTCGAGTGTGTTAAAACTCGCATCTGCTAGAAGCTCGTCATCTTTGATAATATCGGCGCCTCCCACTGCTGCCTTATAGCAGAGGTCTGCACCCATCTTGGCGGATGTGTATACACACGGTTTGATCATGTTATTGACAAATGGTCGTTTCTTAACACCTAGGAGCTTTCTAAGCCCCTTGACTCCGAATTTTGGTCCCTTGAAGCCCCTTAGCCAACTTTTGGGGAACCTCATGTCCAGACACTTGATGGGCCCCAGTGAGATGTTCCCTATGACTGTTGACAGCAACATTGGTATTTGCTGACCAAAGTTTTCCCACGGGAACGCTATCTGGATGATATAGTGTCGTCTCTCAAGATTACTAGGGAGGCTGAACTCATACTGAGGGGTTTCATAAATCCCAATGACCTTTGCCACGTGTCTTTTTCTGACAGCAGGAGTTTCACCTGGTACAAGCGTCCATGTGCCAGTACTCTGTTCAACAGCCGCTCCTCGAGCAAGCTCTCTGACATCAAGAAATGGCGGCAGTCTCGTATAATAAGTGCAAATCACATGTTTCTCGACATCGATTGAATCGGGCAAAGCTTCAGGTTGGGCGTCCAAGGGCATTCTGTCCATGATTATCAGCCAACAGGGATTGGAGTAAACCCCGTCTTATGTTCTTTTGGCCTCAGGATGAATGTGTTATCTTCTCTTCAGAGTATATGCGGCAAAAACTACAATAGAAGTCATGCCCATTGTCAGAGAAAGGCCTAGAAGGGGTAAGGGACACATGAGAATAGCATATCATAACTGATATTATAAGGTATTAATCAGAGATTGATACCTGACATCATGATGTCCCGTGCAATAGATTGGTGGGGCAAGTAATGCAAGATGTGATTCCATCTCTCATAACAGATGTACTTCTGATAGAGCTGGGACTTGCTTTCGTACTTCTGGTGTCTGTTGTGCTCTACAGATACTCTGTCAATGTGACGTTCCGATATTGGGCAATAGGCTGGACAATCTTTGGATTCAGTGTCCTTACTTCCGTCATCCGTGAGAGCACAATCACAACGTTGCTTGATGTCCTTTCACTAACAATGATGTCAATTGCAGCCATCATCATTCTTGTTGCATCAACAGATCAAATAGGGGTCAAAGACAACAGACCGATTTATGCTTCTGCTGTCAGCATGACTCTTCTTCTGACCCTGCTGTCTGCTCTACTCTCAATCTCCATAGCTTTTCCTATTGTGCCAGTAGAGCTAATTCTTGCTTATGCAGCTTTGAGTACCGTAAACCAGATTCTGAACTCTGAAGAGCGCTTGGGGATGACAGGGGCCCTCTTGGTGATAGGATTCTTCGCATGGGGTTTGTCAGGTCTTCTCTATCTTCTCCTTCTTGCAGTCCCAATAGCATCCTTTGCTGTTGCAGTTCAGACTACTGCTTTCATCTGGGTGGGAGCCAGCATGATGGCTTACTACATCCAACTGATGGAGTCTGCCTCAAGAATGCAGTATGAGATCTCAGAAGTCATGTCACATCTTCTTCAGCACGATATTCGCAACTACGTTCAAACTGCCAGTCTAGCACTAGAGGCCCATAGTATGACGGACTCTCTTCCTGACTCACTACTGAAGGTTGCCTCGAAAGCAATGGAAGATGCAGTGGTATTCATTGAAAAGATGCGCCAGGTGTCTGTGTCTCTCTCACGTGTGGAATCAAGTATTGGTCCCATAACAATTGCACCCATGGTTAGGAATGCTGCATCGAGAGTCCAGAGAGAGTATGGTGAGGATGGAGCTAACATAAGCATCCAGATTCAAGAAGAATCAATGGTGAATTCAAACCCTTTAGCTGAAGAACTCCTCTGGAATATCATTGACAATGCCGTGAAGCAAGGAAGTCACGTAGTTGAGATAAGCTGTCCTCAATGTGATGAACGGACTACAACAATCCAAGTTACTGACTATGCTGGAGGAGTGTCGAGAGATATAATGGCCTATCTGAATTCTCCGATGAAAAATTCCACCAACAGCGCTCCCGGAAAAGGACTAGGCTTGATGCTGATTAAGAGACTGTCAGAATTATGTGGTGCAAAGACTCGGGCTTCAGATACCATCCGAGAGACTGGAATAGTGGGGACCACATTTCGAATAGTATTTTCATCAAGCACCTCTTCAGTTCCCATTCTGCCATAGAGTTTGGTTTATCAGTGAGTACATAGGGTGAATCTCAGTAGGAATGCAGGTTATCGGTGCATGAAGATGATTCACATTTCTGAGGTTGCTAAACGAGCAGGTATTCCAGAGGAATATCTTGAGCAGTATGGAAAATACATGGCAAAAATCGACTTGACCATTAGGAAGAGTCTAGGTGAGCGCAAGGGCAAGCTTATCCTTGTCACTGCTACTAATCCAACTCCAGCTGGAGAAGGGAAGACAACGAACTCAATTGGACTCTCAATGGCTCTCAACGCATTGGGTCACAATACCGTTGTCACATTAAGGGAGCCCTCACTTGGACCAGTATTTGGAGTGAAAGGAGGGGCTGCGGGAGGTGGAAAGTCACGGGTTCTGCCTTTCGAACAGATCAACTTGATGTTTACAGGTGACTTTCCAGCTGTATCAGCTGCGCATAATCTTCTCTCCGCGATGATAGACAATTACATTCATCACGATCATCAGCCTGAGATTGATGTAAGGCGGACCTATTGGCCACGAAATCTTGACATGAATGATCGAGCTCTCAGAAAGGCGATCGTGGGACTTGGAGGCAGATTCGATGGTTTTCCCCGAGAGGACCGCTTTGTTATTACTGCTGCCTCTGAGGTAATGGCAATCCTTGGCCTTTCAAGGGACTATTCAGACCTCAAGCAGCGCCTGGGGAACATTCTCATCGCGAGGTCAGAACAGCTCAAAGAGATGTTTGCTAGAGACCTGAAAGCTGAAGGTGCAATGACCGTTCTTCTACGTGATGCCCTGAAACCGAATCTTGTCCAGACCATCGAGGGAACCCCTGCAATCATTCATACGGGACCCTTTGCTAACATTGCTCACGGAACCAGTTCTATCATCGCCACTGACATCGCTTTACGGCTCTTTGATTATGTTGTAATAGAGGCTGGATTTGGAGCTGACCTGGGTGCTGAGAAATTCTTCAACATAGCCACCCGTGCAGGGGAGTTCAATGTTGATGGATGTGTTGTCATTACGACAATCCGAGCCCTCAAGCATCATGGCAAAAAGGACCTAGCAAAGGGATTTCCGAATCTAGAGAAACATATGGAGAATATTAACAACTTCGGAGTTCCCGCTATTGTAGTGCTCAATCGGTTCCCAGATGATACTGAAGAAGAGATCGAGCTTCTCCGTAAATACTGTCAAGAACGGGGTTGGAAGATGGAGGTTTCGGAGGTGTTTGCCAAGGGCAGTGAGGGTGGAAAAGCGGCTGCAGAGGCAATTATTGAAGCTATCGCAGAGAATCCCACAAAGGGCATCAACTACACCTACGACCTTGATGACCCTATCAAGACCAAGATTCTGAAAGTTGCACAGAAGATCTATGGAGCTGATGATGTCGACTACACAACAGGTGCTCGAGGTCGCATCCGGTCATTAGAGAAAAGAGGTTATGGCAAACTGCCAATATGTGTTGCAAAGACACAGTTCAGCCTATCTGCAACAAAGGCTCTGAGAGGCAGACCTTCTGATTTCACCGTTGAAGTTGTTGGAGCCGACGTGAGCAATGGTGCTGGATTCATTGTCATCTACATGGGCGACATCAGACTAATGCCAGGTCTTCCCGAGGAACCAGCGGCCATTGGCATGGATGTAGATGAGGAAGGAAACATTTCTGGAGTATTCTAATGAGGTGAGAGAAAGTGTCAGCAGAAGATACGCCAAAGCCAATCTGTGAAGACCATGTGATAAAGGGAAGAAGACTCTCGAAAAGGATTCGAAAGAAGGTGAAGTCTGAGGTTGAAGCCCTCACCGAGAAACATGGCCTTTCGCCTAAACTTGTCACAGTGATAGTAGGAGCGGACCCGGGTTCGCAGATGTATGTCCGAATGAAACACAAAGCCTCAAGCAAAGCTGGCATCCTGTCAGACCATCATGACCTGCCTGAGAGTACTACTCAAGAGGAGCTCTTGGCTCTCATTAAGAAACTCAATGAGGATCCTGAGGTCCATGGCATCCTAGTGCAATTGCCACTGCCAAAGCAGATTGATGAGAAAGCGATTATTGGAGCTATTGAGCCTCTGAAAGATGTAGATGGATTCTCTCCACAGAACATCTACCGGCTCTTCTATGGGGGCGAGAAACTAAGTTCAGCAACACCACACGGCATTGTCACCATGTTGGACCACATTGGGTGGGGCGACCTCTCTGGAAAGCATGCGGTGATAATCAACAGGTCCACAATTGTGGGCAAACCACTCATTTTCCTCCTACTGAATCGTAATGCTACTGTAACAGTATGTCATTCACGAACAGCTGACCTTCCGAGCTTCACGAGGCAGGCTGATGTTCTTGTTAGCGCGATTGGACGAAGGGAGTCAGAAGATGATCCGTTCTTCATAACGCCCGATATGGTTAAGGAAGGTGCAGTGGTGATAGATGTTTCAACACCGCATGGTGATGTTGAATTTGAGAAAGTAAAGGAGAAGGCACTATGCATCACACCTGTGCCAGGCGGCGTAGGACCCATGACGATTACGATGTTGCTTCAAAACGTGCTTGATGCGTTCACCGCCCAAGTTTCCTAGTTCATCGACACTATCCCAAACGCTTTTGTGCATCGCTGTTCCGAGCGGGCACCGGTGAATCTCTTGAAAATCATCGAATGCGTGCCGAACTTTTCTGAAGGAAAACGAAAGGATGTCATAGATGCACTAGCTGACACAATACGCAGTGTGGAAGGAGTCAGACTTCTTGACGTTGAGTTTGACCCGGATCATAATCGGTCTGTCTTCACAATCATTGGCGAACCCCAGAAGGTAAAGGAAGCAGCCTTGAAAGCAGCAGAGCTGGCAGTTGAGAAGATCGACTTGACGAAGCATAAGGGTGCACATCCGAGAATGGGTGCTGTTGATGTTGTTCCCTTCATTCCACTTCACGGAACAACTATTGGAGAATGTATCGAGCTCTCGAAGGAGTTTGCAGAGGAATTTTCGAACAAGTGCAATGTGCCAGTTTATCTCTACAACAAGTCTGCTACTCGTCCGGAAAGAGCTGATTTACCAAACATCAGAGAAGGAGAGTTTGAGGGATTAAGAAACCTCATAGGAGATGATCCCAGTAAGGACCCCGATTATGGCCCGAAGAAAAATCACCCAACAGCTGGAGCCACAGCAACAGGCGCTCGTAACTTCTTGATTGCAATCAATTTCAACCTCAACACCACAAATCTTGAGGTGGCTAAATCCTGTGCAAATGTTGTTCGCGGACTTACTGGCGGATTTGTGAATGTCCAAGGGATTGGTCTAGATCTCCCAGCTAAGAACTGTGTACAGGTATCTTTGAACCTGACTCATCCAAGACGGACGAAGATTCACCAAGTCTTTGAAATGGTGAAGCTGGAGGCACAACGATTCGGTGCCACAGTTATTGAGACCGAGATTGTGGGCATGGTGCCATTGTTTGCTCTGCTTGATGCACTGAAGTACTATCTCCGACCTGAGAAGCTAGATGACTCGATGATTCTTGACCTCTACTATCTCGGTGGGGCTGAGGATCCCAAGAGAAAGACGTTCAGTGAGATGTCTCTCATCGAGTTTGGTGACCAGGTCAAGAGAGCTCGAGCCACTCCTGGGGGAGGCAGTGTGGCTGCAGCAATGGGCTCATACGGTGCTGCGCTTGTTGGTATGGTGACAGGACTCTCACTCTCAGGCAGAAGGTTTGTAGCAATCAAGGAGGAAATGCTCAAGCATCGTCATGCTGTGGATAACGACCGAGGTGTTCTCATGGATCTAGTTGAGAAGGACTCCGCGGCGTTTGATGAAGTGATGGCCACCTTCAAGATGTCTGAGGAGACCGCTCAGGAACGGAAGCAGAAGGAGAAAGCAACAGAGGCAGCTACAATCCATGCAGCAGAGGTGCCACTGGCGACAATGCGACACTCCTGCCAAGCCCTCACCCATGCTAAGGTAGCTGCGGAGAAAGGCAACATCAACTCGATAACCGACGCGGGAGTTGCTGCACACGCACTCATGGCGGCAATTGAGGGGGCTGCACTTAACGTTCGAATCAACCTTGGGAATATCAAGGACAAGACCTTCGTCAAGAAGACAGCTGAGGACGTCGAGAAGATATTGGACGATGGAAACAAACTCAAGGATGAAGTCTTGGAGATTGTTGAAGCCCGAATGAAGGAACTAGCTGAGAGTAGCTGAACATTCCCCAACCGCCAACCTTTAGTGGAATAACATATGCTCATCTTTGTTACATGGGTGGTCACTGTGAGACTGGTTACGATATACGGCGACGTCTTTGCTGAGCGAGTGCTGGGCAACCTAATCAATTTCAAGACCTTCTGTGATGGCTGCGCTCCAACCTGTGGTGACTGCAGAGTTGGCTACGGGACTTATGTGGGTGATATAGTTGGAATGCATCGCATAGATGCTCCAGCCTCAAAGATGTTTGATGACCCCATGGTGATGCTTGAGGGTTTAGAGCTTATGCAGTGCGATGTACTTCTTCTTATTGGCGTCCACCACGATCTCGTTGCTTCGGCTGATGTGTTGGCACAAAAGACTGGAGCAAAGGCAATAATCGCTCCAATTGAAGATACAACTTGGTTGCCTCCTGGTCTCAGAGAACAGGTGAAGGAATCCCTTGATGCCATCGGTATAGAGTCTGCTTTTCCGAAGCCGTTCTGTACACTTACACACGGTCATGGCAAGTTGATTGACGAGTTCATCGACCGGTACAATATTGGGTGGCCTGCTTTTGATGCCACAGTTAAGAATGGGAGAATCAGTGAGATTACAGTGACACGGTCCTCACCTTGCGGATGTGCCTGGTACGTATCTCAGAAAGTGAAAGGCCATGATGTGTCCGATATCGAGGGACTCTTTGATGTCATCGCAAAAGCTCATCATGCTTATCCTTGTACCGGCGCTATGACAGTTGATAGAGAGCTAGGAGACGCTCCACTACACATTGCAGGCTATAATCATCGATATGCAGTATGTGATGCGATAGGGATTGATTGCAGAGGCGAGGAACCAAAACACCCACTCGCGAAGTAGTCTACCTTTATTCTATACTAGCTCCTGACCCGATTTTGATACGATAAGGAATTCCGCCTGCGCCTTCAATAGCCTCAGTAACAGCGATTTCATTTCCTGGAGCAATGGCAAGCATTGTGCCACCTCCTCCACTACCATTTATCTTGCATCCAAGAGCACCAGCTGATTTTGCAGCTGATATCATTGCCTCTATCTTCTTAGTTGATCTCTTCAGACCCGTCTTCAAGAGAGAATGATGGAGATCAATCAAGTGTCCAAGCTCCTCTAGGTCTGGGTTCTGGTTCAGCAGCAATTCATAGGCTCTTTGAGTGAGGTCTCGGTTCTCAAGTGACGCTAAGGCCATTCTCCTTGCTTCTGTGGACTCTGCTGCTGAGATTTCTGTAACTCTCTTCGTGGATGTAGTTCTTTGATTGAAATCAGGAATCACTTCTGAGATGCGCTGGTACTCTTTCTCTATTACAGTCCTTATCCTCCTGAGGTCTGCAACTGTGTCTTCTTTCTTTTCAAGAGAATCCCCGATGACCAGGCCTTCTATAACTGCAGGTAGCTGAGTCGTTTTGTAGTCCGCACCCAAATCCAAATGAATGATGCCTCCATGTACAGAAGCATAGTGGTCTTGCATACCCCCACTCTCTCCAAACTCGACGACCTCAGCTTCGAATGCTCGCACAGCCACATCTTGAGGACTCAGAATCTTCCCAGCCATTCGCGAAAAGGCATGAATTGCAGCGACTGTCAATGCAGAAGAACTGGAGAGGCCTGCGGAGATTGGAATATCGCCTGTCACTTCCAGATTCCAGCCATCTTTCGGTGATATACCCCTCCGCGATAGCACGTTGAAAGCGCTTCTGAGATAGTCTCTGGAGTGACTGTATGTGACTTCACTGTTAACTCTGAAGGAATCTTCCTCATTGAGGTCCAAATACCTGATGCTGATTTCCAAATCGTTTCTTCGTGAACATCGAATGGTCATCGCAAGGTCTAATGCAGCAGGAATGACATCAAGTCCGAGATAGTCACTATGCTCTCCGAATAGACAAACACGTCCTGGAGCTCGTACTGAGAATCTCTCCATCACCTGAGGTCTCCTAGATAATCAGGGGTGATGAAATTCATGTGACCATGCCATATAGGCATTGGTAAAGCATGCTTAGCATAATCTTGCTGAAGGTTTTCTTGTATTACTCAGTAATTTGTACAGGCAGATTGGACTTCCATATGTGTGTATTGCGAAAAGCAATCATCTCCGCTGCGCCCTTGATAAACAGAGATTAGGCCCCAAAAATCTGGGTGCAGCGGGGAAACATAACTCATCTTCTGGGAGAGGAGGGATTGAGTGAAGACTCTCTGGATGCTTTACTGGAGCCGGCTATTTTTCCTCAAGTGCCATTTTGATTGCGGTTTCGAAGTCCTCTGGAGTTACGCCAGGTGATTCTAGTGACTGTTTCTTATAGACTCCCTTGATTCTCATTAGTACATCTTCAGTACCTAGCTTAGCACCAACAAGAGCCCTCTCGATGTCCGAGATCGCATCGTGGGGATACATGAAGAAGTCGCCGCTGATAACAATGTCCTTGATCTTGTCATCGATTTCTTCTACTGTAACTCTCATGAGTCCTCCAGGGGCTTTGTGGTTTGCAGTGCCAATAGATGCAGTCGCAGATATCTTGACAGTCCTCACGTCTAGTCTGCCACCTGAACGCCAATGGAGCCATTCATCTGAAACGTATTTTGGTTTCAGTTCGTTCATACGAGTCTTTTCCCACTCTGTCAGTTCTCCCGGTACAAGATTGATGTTGAGTATCTTCTCAAATTGATTCAGTAGGTCCTTCTTCACCTCTTCTCTATCAAAGGTCTTTCCGGTTTCTCTCTCGACCGTACTTAGTCTAGCACGGAGTCCCTGTGCGATCTTGTCACGGAACTTCTCATCCGGTACTTTGAGAACCTTGACCATCATGTCATAATTGAAAGTGAAAATGATATTTCCAGTAAGAATTCTGGCGTCTCCGACATCTCCTGCTCCATTTCCTGAGATTTTCCTGCCTTCAACTTGGATGTCATTCACGGGCTTGAATTCTGCATCAATCCCGAGGTTCTTGTATGCCTGAACAGGGGGTTCTAGGACCTTCTTGTAGTAAGCATCAATATTTCGCGGAGTTGTGGGGCTGTCTACCCGGTGGATCAGTTGATAGAACATTTGTCCCTCATCAAGATAGACACCGCCACCACCGATGACTCTGCGTGTAACGAAGATGTCGTTTTCCCGGCAGAATTCCAGGTCGATGTCCTTCTCAATCTCCTGGAAGTATCCTAGGCTGACTAAGGGCCGTGCTGGCCAGCAGATAATGAGTGTGTTCTCCGACTTCCCTTCAGTGATGCCCTGCGCAATCATGTCATAGATGATTTGGGTCTCAATTGGTTCAATGGGTCCTATATCGAGAAGCCGCCATGTTTCAAGCGTCATAACAGCGCAACCAAATCCTGACTCTAATAACCACTTCGGTAGCACACGGCATTCATCCCAACCATTAAATCACCATACTTCTGAACTTCCTATGATGTGAATGATTGAAGCTATGGGACTGACCAAGATGTTCAGTGAGTTCACAGCTGTGAATGAACTCAGCTTTCAAGTTGCCACTGGGGAGATATACGGACTTCTCGGCCCCAACGGCTCAGGCAAGTCCACAACCATGCGAATGCTTCTCGGACTACTGAAGCCAACGTCTGGAACCGCAAAAATCATGGGCCATGATATTAAGACCGAGATTGTAGCAGCAAAGCGAATTATGGGATATGTTCCCGAAGAAGCTGTGCTTCCTGAAAGACTCACTGGATGGGAATATGTGAATTATGTGAGTGACATATGGCGTATAGAACGAGGTCCCGAGCGTGAGGAGGAAATTGATGAGATTCTCACACTGCTAGATATCAAGGATGCGAGTGATGACCTCATTGAAACCTACTCCAAAGGAATGTCTAGAAAGATCGGTCTTGTTGCAGCCCTCATCCATCAACCCCAAGTCCTCATCCTTGATGAGGTGCAGGCTGGCATTGATCCGAGAGGAGCTGCCACGATAAAGGAGATTCTCAATGGATTGCGGGCAAAAGGAGCTACAATTCTGATGAGCACTCATGTTCTAGAGATTGCGGAACAGATGTGTGATAGAATTGGAATCATCAATGAAGGGAAACTTATCGCAGAAGGTACAATGGATGAGCTTCGTGTTAAAGCAAAAGGCCAGAGTAGTCTTGAAGAGATATTCTTGTCACTGACTGGCGGACCCGACATGCAGAAGATTGCAGAGTACTTGGGTGGGGTTCAGTGACACTAGCTGATGTTCTTCTTCTGCTGAGGCAGGACTTGAATCAGACCTTCCGAATCTCAGGAGCAAAAGGGAAACGCACGGAGCAGAAGAGCACCATAAGACGGCTCCTTCGTCCGCTGTTATTTGTGGTAATTGCAGTTGTCATAATATTAGGGATAGTCACTATCGTCCCTCTTTTTGGTTGGAGCGTCATTGCCGATATTGTGATATCAGACCCCGGACTCGGTGCAACGATATTTAATGTGATTCTCATCTTTGGCTTCATTGGCTCAATTGCATTTTCAGCCACAACTGTTGGAAATGTCAACCGAATGGAATATCTTCTCACAATGCCCGTTCCGATGCGAACTATATTCCTTGAGAAGACAATCATAATTATCCTCTATAATTCAATGATTTGGATGGTCATCGGAGTGCCCATCTTCATTGGTCTGAGCATAGTATCCCCTGCACCACTAGCAGCACTTTCCATACCAGTTTTCATTGTGTTGCTGTTTTCCCTCGTCACTCTTGGCGTTTCAATTGGGGGTCTTCTTGGTCTTTTCTTCTCACGACTACTTGCAGGAAGACGCACTCTGAAGCAGATTGGCTGGTTCTTGGGAACCAGCTTTGCGATTGTTATCGGTACTCTTTACTATGTTTTCTTCTGGTTAGGAGATGGTGGCTCAGGCATCTTTGAGGGCATCTTTCAGATTCTACGTGACCTAGGACTTGCTTCTGACATCAGTCCTGGATATGCAGTAAGTGCACTCTCCCTCAATATCTTAGTTGGAGCGCCCCTTAATCTGCAGGATATCCTTCTTGGTGTGCTATTCACCGTGGTTGCCTTTGAGCTGGTCTATGCAAACTCCATAGTGAGCGAGCGGGCCCATTATAGTGGCTGGCTGGCTTCAGGATCGAAGAGATCGACAAAAGAACATGTTCCGATAGCGCACACAACATGGAATCCTCAGCCGATACCGGGGTTTCGTTTCAATCAAACAATCAGTGTTTCTATCTGGTACAACACCTCCTCAATTAGGAGGGAAGGACGAGTACTGGCCCAATACCTTGTTGGTCCAATGCGAATGGCAATCTGGTTTATTATTCCGTTCATTGGATTAGGTGAGGCTATTTTCGAGTTCACGCCATACTTCCTATTGGCTGCTCTAATTCCATTCATGGTTTCGTATGGAGTATACTTCGCGGGCTATGAGACTGTCTATGAAGGGTCAAATCTGATGACTCTGCAGCTTGCAGCTGCAAACTTTTCCGACTACGTGAAGGGAAAGGCAATCAGTGCGGTACCTTTTGTGATAGGAGCAACCACAGTTGGGGCGGTCTTGCTTCTAATCATTAGTCCCACCTTATTGTCTATTCTCCCCGCTATTGTGATTGCTTCCATCTTCATCTGTCTGGCGGCTGGAGCAATTGCTGCAAACGCCGCTGCAATGGGTGGTGACTTCAAATCTCAACGTATGATTGAACGGCAAAGAGGATCTGCAGTTCAGATGCCCATCCGTGGGTGGTCAATGCTAAGAGCACAATTGGTGCCCTATATGCTTGGATACATCGGTGTCTACAGTATAGTGGGCGCAGCTACCTTAGTTGGCGGCATTTATGGGGAACTGTTTGGAGCACTGTCTGCGTATGCTGTTCTGGGAGTGGTTTCCTTGGCAGGCTACATCATATTCAACAGATACTCCCATAGTGCTGGTGTCAAACTGGCTCAGATTGAGGCTTCCAAGTATCTCTAAGCGGGCATGACCTCGGCAATACATTCTTTTTCATTCATTTATGGGACTCTCTAACTAGAATCAATGTGGAGTGACGAAGTGACCGAGTCCGTTGATGTTTCAAAGATTCGACACATAATGTTCCTTGGAATTGAGGCTGGAGAACTATTACTCTATGTTCCATATGACGGATCAACAGAAGTCAATTATGACATGCGTGCGGCACTTCTTAGAGCAATAATGCAGTTCTCAGAAGATTCACTGAGCATGATTCGCTGGTCAAACTTCATCTATATGTTCCACAAGGGGGACACTTCCATTGGCCTTATGGGAATGAGCTCAGTCCCTGATGAGGAAATCTATCGGGACAAGCTTGTCAAGATTCTCCATTCTTTCGAAAAGGTGTGTAGGACTCCACTCGCAGCTCAAGATGGGGATATTCGAAGATTCAAGAACTTCGCACTTGAGATAATCAAGGAACTGCCTCTCGTCAACCTGAGTCTTGACTCAGTTCCAAGACTGACTGAAGGGGGCGATCGTATTCCCTGGCGTGTTGGAGAGGTTGATGTAAGCCTCGAAATACTTCAACATGCGTCTAACGGAAAACGTACAATTCAAGAAATAATGGATATGACCCGGATGCCTCCACGAGACGTCATTGCCCTTATGTCGATCTTGGCATACTTCAGCTGGATAGAGTTCGATTAGTTCTGACTCATAGTTTCGCTACAACTCTACCTGCAGGCACAACAATGTCACAGTCAAAGTAGAGTCCAATCATAGGTGCCTCGATTTCAAGAATGCTGAGGTCATCCTTAGGACCGCTTGATATCTTGACTTCAACATCACCTGAGCGACCGTTGTGAATGTCATATGTCAGATAAGCTGCTGTAA
>JAEOTX010000180.1 GCA_016839605.1 Candidatus Thorarchaeota archaeon
TCTAGTAGCTTCATAGCAGGGACTGGAGAGAAATAGTGCATACCTACGAATTTGTCAGCACGGCTGGTGGCATTTGCTAGTTCGTCGATGCTTAGAGAAGATGTGTTTGTGGCTAAGATGCAGTGTGCTGGTGCAACTGCGTCTATCTTAGCAAAAACTTCCTTCTTGACTTCCATATTCTCAAAAATGGCCTCGATGACAAGATCTGCATCCTTCACAGCTGCTTCAGTGTCTGTGGTTCCGCTTAGTCTTGACATGAGACCCTCAGCATCAGTGATAGACATCTTGCCTTTATCTATGCCAGTCATGACATCGGTTCGAAGTCGTTCCATGCCTTTGTCCACAAGGTCCTGGTTGATGTCGACCATTGTGACCTCATACCCATTCCAAGCGGACACATATGCAATTCCAGCGCCCATTAGGCCTGAGCCAATAATTGCGATCTTCTTGACGTCCATTTCAGACACCTCTACATCGCACCCATCATGGCTGCAAGAATCAAGTTGGCTAAGAAGTCGCTCTCATGAGCATTGCCAATGACCTCGAGGCTGCCATCCTTCATGGTGTCCTTGAAAGGCACCTCACCAGTGAAGATGCCAAGCAGGATTGAAGATTGGGCCTTGTATATCACATCTGGACTTGGGTAAATGCCCTCATGAAGGGTCATAGCCTCCTTCGTGACCACCATGTACTGGTCGCCCTCTTCGGTGTGCACTTGAAGGATTTTGCCGTCATAAGGACCAATCCAATCTGCAACCATTTTCTTGAGGTCTTCCTTCTCGTTAGTCTTTGATGCGAGGAACTTGAAGAACTCCTGTAATTGTGACATCTTCTCATTCCTCCTTAGCAATCCAGTCATTGACTGCTTCTTGCATTGCAGAGTCAATACTGACTGTCCAGATATTCCCTTTCTTCTTCTTCACAGCGCCAAGAAACTCGTCATAGTGTTCGCCATCCATTGTGACGACAACTCGTCCTTTCCGATCCTCCAGGAACGCCTGATGGTACATCTTCTTTCCACTCCAATACTCGTGTTTGATATCGCCTTCCTTTAACCGAGGATAGAAGGGCCACTCTCCAGTAGGATGAGGTCGAAACTTCTTCGCTCCGGATTTCCATTTCTTGACTTTGTCCCCAGTGGCTTCCTTGAACCCAGGTCTGAAAGGCCATTGCGATACATAGCGGAATCCCTTCTCACCATCCACCTCACCTTTGGACCATCTGCCAGTATAGACTCGTGCACCCCTGTTATCACAGAATTGTTCCATAACAACTTCAATGAAACCTTCAGGAGTCAATCCAGCTTCTTCAGCTAGTTTCTTCATGTTCTCTAGGGTATCTCCCTCAAAATCGACTTCCATGATATCACCCCTTCTTCTTAAACGCTAGACGTTTCCATGGGAGACCCCAGCGCTCCTCGTACATTAAACCCTCGAGTGGTGGTCTGCTGGGTCCAAGTGCACGGGGCGATACTCGCGTCCCTATACAGAACGCCGTCAAGGGCAGCCATGTTGGTGGAATTCCAAGTCTGTCGCGAATGAGCATAGAATGACGAGGGTCGGAGCAGACCAATGCTTCATACCCACAGCCGTATCCAAGTTCAGTTGCAGTTAACCACATGTTCTGAATAGCCATGCCTGCAACCACTGACCCAAACAGGTCGTTGGGATATTGATACCCCGCATCATGCCACATTTCGCTGGCACACACAATTATTACTGCATCACTCTTCTCAGGATACCTGAAAAGTTCCCCATCTCGAAGTCTTGCATAGACAGCAGCCCGATAAGGATCATTAATGAACCAGTTCCTTCCGCTTGTCAACTCAAAGGGGGCCCCACCAAAGGCCGTTTGAGCCATCTCTTGCGCTATATCAGCAAGGAACTCTTTCATATCTTGGTCGTCTCTTATTACTACGAAACGAACCATGAGCATGTTCTCGGGACTTGGTGCATGTCTGGCAGATTCAAGAATCATCTCTAAATGCTCGTCGGGTATTTTCTCGCCAGTGAATTCACGTATAGAACGTCTGTCACGGATGAGCTTCAAGGACTGCAATTCCTGAGCAACCTTGGCATCATCCTTGGCTTCACCAGCGGCATCCGACTTGCCTTCAGCATCTGTTGCCATAGATTCACCTCATGTTATATGATAAATGCGGACCTCGGTGACAATGGGCGGCATAAATGTATTAGCTTTCATTAACGAAACCAGTTTGTACTTGGTTGCTGAATCTATTGACGAATGATACATCGTGACGTGTCGAGGCTATGCGTAGATATACTACCAAGTCATGTCTGGGGCATATCCTGAATACTAACCCAGTATTGGCTTGGATATACAAGATAACTTATGTCAGCTACCATTTCAGATGCCTAGAGCATACTCAACTCTCCCGGTTAATCGTGTGCTCTATTCTTTCTTGAGCGGGAGCGGACGCGCTCCTTCTCAAAATCCTGTTGTTTCAGAGAGAGTCATGAGTCAAATCCTGTAAGGTCGATAGCCTCACCAACAATCTTCTGAACAATGGCAATCTTCTCTTTGTTCTCTGGAGAGACCATTCCTACCAACCTGTCTACTAGCTGCCCTGTAGTATAGGTGTCGTGAGCGGTCATCATGATAGGAATGCCAAGCTCCTTTGCTCTGGACAGAGTGCGAATATCGGGCCCCATTCCACCAGTGAGTATCAGAAGATTCGTATCAGTTTCAAGTGCGGCTAAGCATATATCAGACCGGTCTCCACTTGTGATGACAGCTTTGTCTTTCGCTCTTCTGAACCACTTGAGAGCATTCTCTGGTGCCATACTTCCTACTAGGAAGCGATCAATAAGAAGATCTAACTTATCATTTCCCGCAATCATCTGGCCTTCAAGCGCTCTCAAGATGTCTCTGACCGTGGGACTGAACAGCTCTCTTCTTTGATAGATGACTCCTAGAAACTTCATGCAGTTCTCTTCCAGGAAGGGCTTGATTTTCTTCTCGACAGTCTTCTTGAGCATAGGAGCTACCATGTTGAGGATAACACCAATTTCACTAATGCCATGCTGAGTGAATAGGTCTCTCTGGAGAAACACAGCATCAATCGCGGCCACATCTGGAAAATTGACCAAGACGATGACTGAAGCACTAAGCTCCTTCGCAATCTGGGGAGCTGAAAGGTCTACATGCAGGAGATTCCAAGGTGCTTTTGCGCTCTCTATGACCATGTAATCCATTCCAGACGCACCCTTGCTATAGCACTCATTGATTTTCTTGAGAAGCTTATCATGCCCAACTCGTAGCAATTCATCGTAGCTTGACTTTGTCCGGATAATAGGGCAGACACAGGACACGTCAACTTCAAGCCCCAGAACCTCCTTCATTATAGCTGCATCTTCATCGACATCTATGTCCTCGGAGCTATACTCAAAGCTCTTACTTCCTACTGGCTTGAAATAACCGACCTTGTGCCCTTCTTTCCGTAGCTTCCCTACAAGAGCTAGAGCTACCATGGTCTTACCTGTCATAGTTTCGCCACTAATCACGATATTCTTCGTCATATCATTCTCCTCCAATCGTAATCTTCACATCCACTGCAATTACACCATTACCCTTCTCGTAAGCGAATGCGGGATTGATGTCAAGCTCGACAATTTCCTTGAAGTCGCAAACAAGCTGAGAGATTCGCAGAATTGTATCTGCTATTGCATCAATATCACTTGGCTCCTCGCCTCTCACTCCCTGAAGCAATGTCCCCATTTTTGTCTCAGCAATCAAATCAGATGCATCACTGCGAGTCATTGGTGCAAGTCTAAATGAAACATCTTTTAGATAATTGACAAAGATTCCACCTGCTCCAAACATGATTAGCGGACCGAATTGAATATCCCGGGAACACCCGATAATCAGCTCTTTGCCCTTCATCGCCATTTCTTGGACATCAACACCATAAACTACTGCTCTGGGTACATGTGTCCTAACATTATCCAAAATCTGAAGAAAGGCATTTTTGACCTCTTCTTCGGATTTCAAACCAATCATAAGTCCACCAATGTCGCTCTTGTGAACGATGTCAGGGCTTGCTATCTTCATAACCACTGGGAAGCCAATTTCAGCAGCAATCGCTTGAGCTTCCTCAGCACTTGTAGCAAGTTGCGTTCTTGCCACACGAATACCATACGCTTCAGCAATCACATGCGCTTCGCTGCCGAGCATCACTCTTCTATGATCATTACGAACGTGCTTGATTATCTCTTTCACCCGCTTCTTATCCACTTTGAACTTCGGAGGTGTTTCATCTTTCAAGCTGTCTCTCACAACTGTATATCGATAGAGCTCGGCAATTGCATTCACTGCACGTTCTGGAAAGTCAAATACAGGGATTCCACCTTCATTCAGAACAATACGCGGATAAGTCATTGAATTACCGCCCATAAAGACAGCTAGAAGGGGTTTGGTTGGATACTTCTTTTTGGATTCAACAATTACCTGTGCAGTTTCAGTTTCTTTTGTCATAGCTTGGGGAGTAAGTAAGACAAGAACAGCATCAACATTTTCATCTTGTAAGGTTGCGTCCACGCAAAGAGCATAATCCTGAGGCTGGGCGGTCCCAAGTGCATCGACTGGATTATATACAGAAGCTGCAGAGGGGAGTCCTTTCTTCATCGTTTCAATGGTGGATGGCGAGAATTTTGCCATTGCTAGGCCACTCATTTCAACGGCATCAGTAGTAATGATTCCAGGACCTCCTGCATTTGTAACGATTGCAACCCGATTTCCGCCCGGCAAGTGACAGTCATCAAACACATTTGCTACATCAAACAACTCGGACATACTATCTGCCCGTATCACACCACACTGCTTGAAGGCAACGGAATATGCTGTATCGCTCCCGGCAAGTGAACCGGTATGAGATGAAGCGGCTCGTGCACCAGCTGTGCTCACTCCTGATTTGACCACATAGATGGGCTTGTGAGGCGCGATTTTTCTACAGGCTTCCATGAACTTCTTGCCATCCACCACTGATTCGATGTAGAGCAATATGAAATTCGAGTCAGGGTCTCGGCCAAACGACTCTACGAAATCAGTCTCGTCCAGCTGAGCTTTGTTTCCAAGACTTACGAATTTGGAGAATCCAATCTTCTCCATCAGACTCCAGTCAAGAATGCCAGTCATCAACGCGCCAGACTGAGAGGCAAAAGCCACACTTCCCTTCTCCGGAGTACCAGCGGCAAATGATGCATTGTAAGGAGCAAATGTGTTCACTATTCCAAGACAGTTGGGTCCCTGTACAATCATGTCATATTTCTCAGCAATCTCGACTATCTTCTTTTCAGCTTCTTGGCCTTCATGTCCAATCTCCTTGAAACCCGCGGTGATAATGACGAGAGCGGTAACGCCCTTCTGCCCGCATTCCTCTATGACAGGAAGGACATACTTTGCAGGGATTACTATAACTGCTACATCGATCTCTCCCGCTACTTCGGATACTGACCTGAATGCTTTCAGGCCTAGAATCTCCCCACCCTTAGGATTGATTGGGTATACTCGACCCTCAAAGCCGCTATCGATGAGGTTGCGGACCACATCGTTTCCTAGTTTTCCCTTGGTAGAAGATGCGCCAATCACGGCTATCGACTTTGGATTGAATAATACATCAATACCCTTCTGTCTGTCCAAGTTCAAGCACGACCAGGTCAAATCAATGCAGGGGTCTCCGAGGCAATGATGGTATGATATACCTTCTGCCCTTGATGAAATCTGGATATTCGAGTGAAAGAAATAGGAGATTTCGGTTTCGTATATGGGACCCTGTATTACTTACAATCATATTCGTGTGTTACACAGGTTTCACACAGGTGTTACCCACATGAAGCTTGTAACTTTGCATATTCCCGAAACATACGTTGAGGGTCTCGAGAAATTGGTAGATAGTAATCTCTATCCAAATCGTTCTGAAGCGATTAGAATCGCTATTCGTGATCTTCTGAAGCGGGAGCTTTGGGAGTAAATAGGAGTGAAGGAAAGAAATGAAGCTAATCACGCTTCACGTCCCGGAGCAGTATATAGAAGGTCTTGAGAAACTGGTTGACAACAAGCTTTATCCCAACAGATCTGAAGCCATTCGAATTGCTATACGAGACCTCTTGAAGAGAGAGCTCTGGGGCTAGAGGCAAAACCTGAATTAAGAGATAGCGAAGGCTTGTATGCAAATCCATCCTAGGCATCCGAGATTGATTGAAAAGGGCTTTTTCTTCGGATGCTTTGTCGACTCTTAGTCGCAGCTATAGAACGCTGTATAAACAAAACTTAATATTGCCTCATATAATATAATCATTGCAGGTAGGGTTCTGCTTGACCTTCGACTCGGAGTACGCTTAAACATCGAACTAGGAGCTTCATGAATGGGACCTGATTCAACCTCCGTAGCTGGACCTATGAACGGGAGCACTCGCTTGGTTAAAGGATGCCCGTGTTTCAAGGAGTTTGGAAAAGAGAAGGTCTGTCTAAACAACGATGACATTATTCCAATCGTTTCGATTGCAGTTGACCCCATGTTCCTAGGTGATACCGCAACAGTTGAAGACCTTGCGAATCTTAAGAGCGACAACGAGAGCATGTGCTACCTTCTAATCTTTCTTGATGCCGAGGGTGAAAAGACGTATTGTATAAGTCAGGGGCAGAAAATTCGCATCAACGAACAGGATGTGAAAGCGTCCGAGATTCTTGCTGCACTACAGTTTGTGACCACAGCTGAACAGGCAAGTGATGGCATTGTCTGCTCTTCATGTCTGTACAAGTATCTTGTCACACTTGGAGACACTTTTGATGATGTCTTGACGGAAACTGAAAGGTCAGAGCTGATCTCCGCCTACGTCAGGGATATCACAGCTCAGATGGCTATTGAACTGATAGGATCCAAAGAAATTACAGATCCAGAGGTTATAGACGAACTCGTCAGCAGCAGCATCAGCCAGCTATTGACAATGAGAATCACCTGGGCATCCGTATTGCACGACCTCAAAGCAGAGAGCGAAGACAACAAACAACTCATTGAGCTCATAAGCCGCTATAGACAGCTGGCTCGATTTGAAACGATATTTCTCTTTCAAGTTTCTACTTTGAGAGAGTCTGATGACAAACAGGTATCTATGGGACTATTGAGATTCATGATAGATGTTGCAGAACGCATCATCAGGGTCATTGGGATTATCAGAGAGTCTAGCCATAGCCTGTCTGATACTAGTGTCGTACCCGATTACATACAGGCGCTTTTGGATGACCAAGTCGAAAATCGAAATCGCACAGAGAAGTGGTTCACAAACCTTGTGAAATTGCTTAATACGATTGAGATACGCACCGCACAAAAATCCTCATAAACATGCGCGTCACTGAGAAATGAGGTTAAGTGATAGACCTGCCCGCTACAGAATGGATATGGAGCCCGATGGAGTGACTGTAGGACTGAATGATGGCCAAAGCCAGAGTCAGATCAAGCTGGTTAGAGGATGCCCTTGCTACAAAGTATTCGGAGACGAGAAGCTATGTGTCAATGATGACAGGGTTCTCGAAGTCGAAGCCATCGAGATAGATCCTGCACTCTTTTCTTTCCATAAGACCCGAGATAGTATGAAAGCTGAAGAAGCCATGGATGACAACGTGTGCTACACATCCATATTCGTCAACCATCCTGACAACAGAGTCTTCTGCATATCACAAGGATGGGTCCTGAGAATCCATGGACGGGATGTTCCAGGTGATGATTTGGAAGATGCACTGCAGTTCCTATCGACCAAAGACCTTTCCGCAAGTGCAGAGATTTGCAGCGAATGCTTGTACAAATTTCTGTTGACCCTCTCAGACAAGTTTGCAGACACTATGTCGAAGAAGGAAAAGACTGACGAAGTGAAACGCTACGTGGACAAATTCTCACTCATGATTGCTGTCAAGGCGAGTCAGACAGACAAGATGATGGAACCGATAGGCACTGAGGACGATATAGAGGAAGGTGTCGATCACTTCGAATTCCTCAGAAAATACCTTGTACAACTCCTTGAACAACAGCATAGCTGGACTGAGCTGTTGAGCGAATTCACAGATGAAGAAGAGATATGGCTACGACAGATTGTGGAGGAGAGAGTGCGCCTAGCAAGACTGGAATATCAGTTCTACAGCCAAACCTTGCAGATAAGAGACATATACGACTTCAATATGCTCATTAAGATGCTGCAGTTCATTCTCAAGACTTCTAACGACATTCTGGATCTAAATGAACAAATCCATGCAGAAATCCGATCCAGACCGTTCTGTGAGAAAGCTGAATCAGACACCAGATTGGAAAATCTAGCAGCCTACGGTGAAAAGAGTAGAACAGTGGAGCATAATTTCGGCAACATCCTTCAAATCCTCAGCAAGCTATGATTCGACTTCCTTCTACATTATGATTTGAGCAGGTCGATTTTGATATCTCAATCTAACCTCAGGTTCTTACTGGTCTCTGCAAGTGTTGTTAGGTAGTAAAACGATTGTCGGATAGTATTGTTTCTATGAGAGATAACGCTGTGGGATTCGCTTCCTTTTCATTCCATTCCGATGCAAATTCACGGTATACTGCCAATTCTCTTAGGACAGGCGTTGATGTGTCCTCAAGTTCACCTGTCATGATTTCAGGCCCCGTACCCAAGCCGGGGCAGATTTCTTTCATCGCGCTTAAGCCCCAAGTAGTTGTACCGTCCTTCTCATGAAATACAAAAGGGAATGATTTGCACACACCCGGCCTAATTTGATGAATCATGCATAAATCATCTGAGAGGAAGACACACTCATTGGTTTCCAATTTCCTGATTGCTACATAGGCGGCACCGTGTTCAGTGTGCACAGCAGGAATATCTCTCATACCGATTGGGGCATCGTCAGTCTCTGGCAGCACATAGAAGTCTAGAGCTCGAAGCATCTCAGATGCTGAGAGACCCAAGAATAGCGATAGGCGTACAATGTCATGACCGGTGACCGTCACTAGAAGCCCATCCGCCCCGCAGCAAGCACCGCATTTTGTGCATTCAAAATGGACATCAGATTCCAGACTCTGTCACCTCTCCATGCTCTATCAATTTCGCCTCCTAACGGCAATCAATAATCGACAATCACTTAATCGTGGTGAGAAAAGCGGATAGCGCATCGAGTCCTTGCTCCAATGTGTCTTGAGATGCGGCATATGAAAACCGAAGGTGATTATCATAATCTCCGAACACTGCCCCAGGAGTCGTGCAAATGCCAGCTTTTACGAGAAGCAATTCAGCGAGTGTGCTACTGCTGAGCCCAAAGGAGCTGAAATCGGGAAATACATAAAATGCACCTTGAGGTATTTCACACTCCACACCATCCATCTCACGGAACCGTTCTACAACATAATTGCGGCGGGCTTCATACGCAGTTTTCATCTCCTCAATATGACGCTGATCACTCTCAAGAGCAACAGCACCAGCGTATTGCACAAAGGATGAAGCACAAGACGTTGTATTTTGCTGAATTCGAACCATATTGCCAATGGTTTCCTGATTCCCAATTGCATAGCCAAGCCTCCAGCCAGTCATCGCGTGGGACTTGGAGAAGCCATTGATCACAAGCGTACGTTCCATTGCTGGATCAACCTCAAGCATGGACGGCTGCTTAATACCATCATAGACAAGTGACTCGTATATCTCGTCGCTGAAAATGACAAAATCGTGGTCGACAGCAAGGTCAAATACGAGCCTCATATGATCTTTAGTAAGCACTCCTCCGCTGGGATTATTTGGGCTATTGATCACAATCGCTGATACTGTCTTATTCACATATCCCTTGAGGATTTCCTCATCAATATCATACCCAGGCTTGGTTTCCACGTCTTTTGGTTTGCCTCCCGCAATACGTATCAGCACTCGATATGTTGGCCAAGCAGGTGATAGGAGTAAGACATCGTCACCAGCATCCAGCGTGCTCAGGAATCCTTTGAACAGAGCCATCTTCGCTCCAGGAGTCACAATCACATCCGTACGTCCGTTGAACTCAATGCCTCTTTTTGCATAATGATGTTGGATTGCATCTCTCAGTTGAGGAATCCCTCTGGATGATGTGTATCGGGTCAGGCCCTTCTCCAGAGCGGTTCTCGCAGCTTCGACAATGTATGCTGGAGTGGGAAAATCAGGCTGTCCCACCTCAAAGTGGAAGATGTGTTTCCCTTCAGCTTCCAGCTTTGTCGCTAGCTCAAACATCTTCAAAGTCCCTGAAGCAGGGATTCTCTCCATGTGATGACTTGTCCAGTCCATACTTCATGCCTCACCAAGCATCTGCACGACTCTTAACGGAGTGTGTCCAGAGAAATGCGCCCAGGCTTCTGGAACTAATATCATTTCCGGCGCGATATTATTGCTCCATAAGATTGGCAAGAACCTGTTTTTGGTGTTTGGTCCCTCGTACTTCGATTCTATCTAGAAGAGCTTCACCCAGCCCGAGGTCAGCGGCACGTTTGAGATAGTCCACCTTCATTGGATCCACGCCTAATAGTCCTGAACAGTATGAATCCACGGCAACGGGATCCGTACCAACAACAACACCGCCAACCTTCTTCATCTGTCCAGTGAGTCTCTTCCCAATCACAACCTCAGCCAAGTCCATGACAGTCAAGCTCGGTCGAAATGCTACAAGAAGATCAAGCAAGACATCTTCTAATCGCCCATGATATTTCTGCTTCTCGACCTCTGGCAAAAGACCAAAGAGGTTCTTGATGCCGCCCCAGACTTTGCCTTCCGCTGGTCTGTATTTGAGAGTCGCGATATTGACAAGAAAGAGGGGAGGTTTCAACACCTGAGGCATTGCATGAGTGTTGGTGAAATAATGTCCTGGCATTTTCATTTGTTCACGAGAGTCATTTGATAGGTTGAGAAGCCTAATCTTATCGCTAGCAAGAGCAGAGTAGCCGAGCTCTGAATATGCGTCCTCAACGGACCTGTAAGGATTATCGCTCTCAACGAGCATTATCTCGGAATATCTCTCAAATAGACTCACTAGTGCCCGAGCGATTTCAAAAGAAGAATTTCCTGGGATCTTGGGGTCAAGAATTGAGGGCTTTATTACAACACGACTACCATCTCCAACCAATGGGAGTGGTTGTGTAAGTTTAGATAAAGCAGTTGAAAGCGCGTCGCGGGGAGTTTTCTTTACAGCAATTGCCACCTCTGTAAAAGAGCCCATAAGAACAAATCACAGTCCAAGGCTTTAAGTGAGTCTATCAATAAGCCTGCAAGAAAATGAGTCTTAGACCCGAACAGCTTGAGAGATACTCCAGGTCTCTCAGGTTGTATGACTTCAATGAGAAAGATCAGGTGAAACTATCGGAAACTACAGTGTCCATGGTCGGTGCAGGAGGCATTGGTAGTCCTGTTCTAAGATTGCTAGCGTCTCTAGGATTTGGTAGGATACGGATTATTGATGGAGACAAAGTGGAGTTATCAAACATTCAGCGTCAAAACATCTACAACACTGCCGACATTGGAAAGAAGAAAGCTGAGTGTGCAGCAGCGAACCTTTCTCTCATGAACCCTGAAGTGAAATTCATCCCTATAGTGCAACGGATAGACGACAAGAATGCCCAGGAGGTTCTGAAGGGTTCGGATCTTATAGTTGATGGGTTAGACTCCTTCAGTGCAAGGCATTCTGTCAATCGCGTTAGTGTGAAATTTCAAATACCGTATATCTTTGCGGGAGCTGTTGAATATTTCGCGAATCTCTCTAGCTTTATACCGGGAAAAACGGGGTGTTTAAGCTGTGTCATGGGAGCGGCGAAAGATAACCCAGATAGCACTGCAGCTAAAATTGGTGTTTCGCCTGAACTTCTTTCAGTAGTAGCAGGAATCGAGGCAAGAGAGGCATTACTTGTGACTCTCAAACGCAAAGCGAATCTTGCAGGAAAGCTCATGACGATAGACATTAACACCCTGAGCTTTGACATCTTTGATATTGCCCGTTCTGATACGTGCAATATCTGTGGGGAATCAGGTCCCAAAGAATAAACGCCTAGCTCGTCTTCGGCGTTCTTCCTCAGTCTCATCAGTTTCTGGAGGAGGAGGGGGAGGAGGAGCCTTTGCACCAGTCGATGATGTGTCTGATTCATCAGAGGCTGCGCCACTCTCATCATCCTCCGAGGTTTTCGCATCTTCATCATTTTCGTCTTCAGGAAGAGGCGGCTCGTCATACGGGCTCCACAATTCGCGTTTGGGTACAGTCGCTGGAGAAGGAGGCTCATCAACCGCTGGTGGAGACTCAAGAACTTCTAAGACATCATCATAGGTTTCGACTCCTGAATCTTCAACTTCCGGAGACATAGCTTCTTCGGTCTCAACTTCAACTGGACCGAGTGATTCCTCGGCCAAAACAGCCCTCATGACTTCTTCCGGAGTGGAGGGTATTGGTTTTGTGTCGTCAGTTGCATCATCTGTTATTTCGGGTGCGCTCAAGGGAAAATCTGAGAGGAAATCGCGTTTAAGCCCCTCAAACATGAGATTCTCTGCGGAAACTGATTCTTTGTCACTCTCAGGAGTTACAATCTCATCTATTGAAACTGGTTCTACTGGTGGCACTTCAGGTTCACTCGCATCATCTGCAGGAACAAATGTGGGTTCCTCCGCATCGATGTCAGGAAAGGAGTCAGGTATGATCTCCGGCTCAACGTCTGGAATAGGTTCCTCGAAGTGCGGTGTCTCTTCGATCTCACGTGGTTCATCAACCTCAGGATCGTCTGATCCATACTTCATTCCTAATTCCTTGCCTAGACAGGACTCGCATCGCTTTGCCGCAGCAATCAATCCCTCTGCCAGAAAATCGTCAATGGACTTTGCATCTTTTGGATGCTTTCGCGCCCACCTCAGAAACGAATCCACCATTCTAAGTGCATCACGCACTCCCATCCAGTAATTATCATCTCTTTCTTCTGAGGTCACTTATGCCACCACTTGAATCAGGTGTCAATACGGAATAAAGGCTTTGTATCATACAGCAGTTACATACCGCTGCCTTATTCCTACGATGAGAGGGTTAGAATCTCATCCATCAGCTCATCAAGAAGATTGTGAATCTCGTTCCTTTTGAAATCTTCAATGTCTGAGCCCACGCAGATGACACGAGTTGGAATACCTTCACCAAGATTCTCTCGGACTTCATTCCTGTACACAGTTTCAATTTCTGGATCAGCATCTTTTAGAACGATAATGACACCTGTAGCACCTTTGTACGTAAGCGATAGAAGAATATCAAGTGCAGAGTGTTTCGGTGACATGAAAAGCGTTTGGACATCTGAGTCCTCTCGTTCTATCTTTGCCGCGCCAATTCGAATGCCATCGACAGACATCATCTGTTCGTTGAACACACTAAGAACCTGTTCTAGTAGGCGGTCGTCTGGACCAACCACTGTTACCTTGAAGAGATAGCGTGACTTCTGCTTCTCAGGTTCTTTGGGTTTCTTCTTCTTTGGTGACATTCCAATACACCTCTTCGTTGCTGAGTGTCTGGCGCGACTAGAAACTCACTGATTTGTCAGACACTTGGTTGATATGTGTTGTGTGGCTTTCGAATCAAGAAAAAGTCGCATAGATTCTTAAGTCCAAAAAGAAGGATTGCCTATTGAGGCGGTATCTGTGACATCCATATCAGAGGTTTTCGAAGCTTTAAGACCTGTCCAAGATCCAGAGCATCCCATAAGCATCACAGATCCTAGAATGGCCATTGTCAAAGAAGAATACATCACAGTCACAGAAGATGCAATTCAAGTTCAATTCAAACCAACTGTACCGCATTGTCCAATGGGCGGGCTGATTGGCATCTTGATTCGCCATCGCCTTGAGGAGGTCTACCCAACTAGCGGGATTAGAGTCATGTTGCTTCCCGGTTCACACTCAAGAGAACATGAAGTCAACTCAATGATTACAGACAATGCGAAGTATTCTGGTATTGTTGCGCAATTGAAGGAACGCGGATTAATCTGAGATTGCCGCTCATTTGTCTGTGTGGGATTGAAAATTGCGAGGTTCAGAACGACTCATCTTTCTGGGAGTATTGATGGCGATTATTGGGTTCCTCATTATTGCGATGTCTAGTTCAAGTACTGAAGCTGGTTTCTTCTTCATCTTCCCGTTCTTTATCATTGGTGATTTTTCAGGACCGTTAATGATCATAATCGCAGCATCTATCGCAGTGATGTTCCTGCTATTCTTTTTCTTGCCTCTGAGAAATCTATCACATGAATTGATGGATAGCCGTCAGAATGAAGTGCCAGAATATGTGAGAATCGTTTCTCAATGCGAATACTGCCGCAGACCAATACCGGAAGGATCTACATTCTGTCCCTCATGCGGAAATCCTCTCAGAGAAGACTCATCAGATAGATATGAGCCGACGTACTAATGGTGATTAGATGGAGGTCTTTCTGTGATGACTAGGAGGGTGATAAGAGTAGTCAGCAGGGAAGATGTACCTCTTGTAATCACAATTGAAAGAAGTAGCTTCCCACGACCATGGGATGAGGATATCTTTCGAATCTTGGGATCATGGCGGGGGCAAGTTCGGACACAAAGAAGAAAAACTGTATTCATGTACGTAATTGAGGATGATGACGAATTAGCAGGTTACATCGTGTGGGAAGAGGACGTGGAATCGGCTGAGGGCCATCTTCTCAATATAGCAATACGACAGCAAAGCAGGCGTATGGGGATGGGGCGAGAACTCCTAGATTACGCCCTAGAAACTATGCGTGAACACAAGATGGCATCATGTCGATTAGAAGTTAGAGAAAGCAACACACCTGCTCATGCATTATACCTTGAAGCAGGTATGTCCATTCTACACCGTGACAGTGCATACTATGAGGATGAAGATGCTCTAGTCTTCACCATTATGCTTTAGCCAAGTCCTTTCGTTTCTTCGTGAGCATAGGCCCAAGGTAGTCGTGATATAAGCGAAGATACGATTCGTCTCGCGACACCACAGCCAGAGGAGTGTCAGATATTTCAGATCCGCCAACTAGGAGCTCTGATTTATCAATTAGAGCCAATGTTGTTGGTGTCTTAGTTTGCCAGACACTCCACCCTTCTAGGGCACGCAGAGTTAAATCCGGCTCTTCGGTTTCAGGAATAACAAGTATCTTTCGACGTGGGCCCTTAGCTTTTGCCAATTTCCTCAGGTTCAAGCACTCTAGGTCGAGTACAGATAGCACGACCGACTTCTCAGCTCGGGAAACCATGTCAAGCATGTGGGCGCAGATCTCATCGGTTCCAGTAAGATACCATGTCTTATCGCTGGATACAGAAGACAGCTCTTCCCGAGCGCTCTTAGCCGCTTCAATTGTTTCAATGGTCTGATTTGCCAGTTCAGAAATGACGCCTATAGCAGCCTCTACGCTTCCCTTGAACGAGCCAAGATCCTTTTTCTGTTCTGTGCTCCATTGCCTGAGCATCTTGTCAACATGCTCGCTTAGGTTATTGAATGCATCATTTCGTGTCTGGCGGTTGGCGGATAGTCCATCCGTGGCATCGTTCATTGCCTTTGCTGCAGCTCCTGCAATCTCTGCATTCTTAGCAGTAAATTCATTCTGGGTCCTTTCAGTCAAACGTGCAGACTCGCTCCTCACGTGTGTCTTCAATTCAATGCCCATAGATTCTAGCTTGCGAGAAGCGTACTGATTGGATACTATTGCGCCCTGCTTAGCCTCTTCGAGTGCACTTTCAAGGTTCTTGGTTGCCTGAGCAATCATTCCATCAATAAGCGTCCTTGAGGTACTCGAAATAGACTTGGATGCTTCTGTGAAATCTGAGATATCTGTTTCAAGAGCTACTTCCACTTCGGTACCGTGTTGCCGAATTTGCTTAGTTGTATCGGTGGCTGAAGCTGTAACTAATTCTGTCAAGGTCTTTGGAAGGTCAGACAATGGTTCTGCTGCTTTTGTTAGAACATCCATCGCTTCATCACTAAATTTCACAGTCTGTGCTTTGAGGTCAGATTCTGTCTTCTTGAAGATGCTCCGCCTTTTGGTTTCGAGTTCCTTCAAGTTCTTCTCGCCCCGCTCAATCACTTTGACAGCAGTTGCATCTGCGGCTTTAGCTAATTTCCCGCCAAGTGTGGACATCTCATTGTCAAGCTTGTTTGCCAGTTGCTCCAAGGAAAATGTCAGATTTCCTGCGGATGTTTCAATTGTTTCTGAAGCTCCCGTGAAAACGAGAGCAACCTCGCTCCTTCGCTCCTCGATTGCCGCGAGTGCTTCCTCTCGAATGGCCCTGGCAGATTCAAGTCGCGAAGTTTCCTTATCAGAAAGAGAGTTTTGGAACACCTCAACATTGGCGTTTGAGGTTTTCACAAGTTTCGATGCTAATGCATCCATCTTATTGCTGGTACTCGCCAACAACAGGTTGCCAGACTCATGCTGACTTTCTGTGTAGGAGTTAATTATCGTGCGAATTTCACCCGTATTCTTTGTTAGGCCATCTTGAGTGGACTCATTGATACTTGCTACACGTTCAGCTATGCTATCTCGTGCACCTGTAACGGTTGCACTGAATTCCTTGGATACTTGAAGTAGGTTCTCCCCAAATTGGCGAATGGTGCCTGATTCAATTTCATTGAGCGCGTCCTCCGTGCTCTTGACAGCCTCCTCAATTCGATTAAGAGTATCTGCCATTGACTCCGAGATATCGGTACGCTTCTCCACAGAAAGCTCGTCGAGCGCCCGTTTTATAGTATCAGCAGCTCCGACAAGCTCATCAATCCTACCTCCTAATTCTGAAGAAAACTCTTCTTGAAGCAGCTGTGAATCTTCCTGCAGAGACGACATTTCTGTTTTCAATATGCCCTTGAACTCTGTATGGGCAGAGGCGATGAGGTCTCTCGCTTCAGAAGTCTGACTGGAGAGAAATCCATTAAAGGTGGCTTCCAAGCCTTTGATGAGATTAGTGAACTGCTGCGTTAAATCATCAAGATGAGTGTGGAACTCCTCTCGAATTCCCAATGCATGTTGATCAATCCGCACTACTTGACCCTTCAAGGCTTTGTCAATTTCTCTCTGCACCTTGTTGGCATGACTTGTAAGAGCACCAACACCCTGAACAAGTCGTTCATCAAGCTTCTCGTTGAGATTCTTGTATAGTGATTTTGCATCCTGTATCTGTGACCGTGTGGTTGAGGCATATCCTGCACCAATTTCTGAGAGACGTTGACCAAAGTCAGCTTCAAAGTCATGAGTTGCCTTCTTCGCTGCAGTTAGAGCTGACTCGTGCTTTGTTGAAGAAGTGGACATCACAGTGCTGAATGCCGATTTGAGTCGACTATCAATAGACTCTACCAGAGTATCCATTTCAGATACTTCTGTGTCGAGTGTTTTACTGACATCCGTCACAATTCTAGAGAGTTTCGTATCGACATTCTTCATTGTCTTGGTAGACCAGCGTTCAATACTTGATTGCAGCTCTAGATTGGCAGCATCGAGGCTCTTCTCTTGTGACTTCAACTGCCTCTTTAGCAGGTCTAAGGTTGATGTCCGACAGCTGTTTAGATGGGATTCGAATTGTGAGATGCCCTCCATTGACATATCTTTGAGGGTCTGATACTCGGTGGCGAATTGAGCTTGTGTCTTCTCAAGATTACCAGTCACAGCAGCTTTCACATTGTCTAGATAATCGACTTCAGTGGCACTAACCCTATCGAGCTGAAGCCGCAATGATTGCATTCCAACCTCACCAAATGTTGCAACTTCTTCTTTCCATGCTCCAATACTAGCTTTTGCTGATTCGCATAACTCAAGTGCTGCCTCTATACGGGATCTAACTGCCTCTGATTCCTCGGCGATTCCCGTACGACCTTTGACACCAATTTCTTTCAACGATTCATCTGCTGCAAGGAATGCTGCGCTAAGATGTGAATCCATGCTAGAGATAGTTTCATCAAGAGCTTTTGTTGCTGCGCCTATAGACGAGATGGAATCATCCGATGCAGCGGTGGATTTCATCAGAATCTCTGCTGTCATCACGTCTACAGCGGCTCCCAGTAAGTTTTTCGAAGCTGCTAGTGCTTGCGATACTGACTCTCTCAGTGTTTGGGTTAACGATAGAAGCTCTTTCTCCAGGGTTTTCATTGCGGTGGTAGAAGCCTTGCGTTCATCGGTGAGCCATTTTTTGAAGCTACGAGAGATACTATTTGCTGTTTGATTAAGCTGTTTTTGGCTCTTATCAAGCTCTAATTGGAGAGTCGATAGTCGTGTGCCAAGCCCATCATCAATGGAGAGGTCAAACGACTTCGTCGCATCTTCAATACTCGTGGTGAACTCAGCGAGAGTGGCTGTTGCAACTGATGTTATGACTTCGACCTGTGACTGAACAGCTGCAATCATATCAGTTTCATATGACTGGAATGCCACTTTCCCATCATCCATGGTGTTCTTGTGGGAATCGGAAACCGCATTTATTGATTCGTCAATTCTCTCAAGATGTCCTTCGAACAACTTTTGGAATTTCTCTGAATTGGACTTCAAATCATCTCGCACTGAAGACAATGATCCCTCCAATGCAAAGATGGTTGGTGATAGGCGAAAAATGGGGACAACACCTTCGATTCGAGTCACTAATCCCTTCTTCTCCAATCGTACCAATGCCCTTTCGACTTTGTCGAGGGCTTCGCCTGAAGCCATAGAAATCCCTCCAGCTGTCATGTTGCCACCAACAAACACTGGAAGGATAGCCTTGGCCTCGATATTCGTAATTCCCAAACTTCTTTTTAATACTGGAATGCTTTCAGCTAATACATTTCCACTCAAGATGAATCCCACCGCTTGTGATTCAGGAAGGAGTCCATGTTGGACTACTTCGGTTTCTTACGCCGTTTGGATTTGGAAATTCCTTCAAAGAGAGCAACCAAATCCGTCACTTCAAAAGGAGACTCTCCTCCATTCGAAATGACTTCAGCCTCAACGCGCCCAGATCCATTGGCGAGGTCTATGTACAAATCCTCAAATCTATTGAGAATGCTATCATCCAGCAACGACCTCTCTTTTGAGGGCTTGGCACCATCAAGCTCTATGGTCAAGAGCCACCAATTTGTTGCCATATTAGATACAGAGGCATTGATGCCGTAATGCTTTGATAATAGCTCCGCATACATTCTGAAGACCTGGTAAGTATCTACTTCATGATGACGAGGATTAACTATGACAATCCCTCTAGCAAAATCAAAATGGAAAATTATATCATCCCCGGCAATAAGCTTGATGTTGTCCTCTTGGACAACTGAGGTCTTTTTCCAGATCTTCTTGAATCGAGAGAGAAAGTGTTTGATTGAGCTGACTCTCAGTGTCGAAAGAAAGTCCTTCGTCTGAAGACGTCGGTCAATCATCCCTCTACCTTTCCTCTCAAGAATGAAACGTTTTATTTGCTCCAAGTATTGACTGTAGCAGAAGCCCGGCAGATCCTCTGGCTCAACACCAATCTCAATTAGCATGTTGAGGAAGTTGCGGTTCTTGCAGGCTGGTCTAACCGTGCAACCCAAGCGATCTTCCTGACATTCACGACATCGCTCTTCATATAGCTCAATAAACTCCTTTGCCAATTGATTATCAGCAGGGAGGTCCAAAAGCTCCATTCGTGTCGCAAGATCATCAGCATGTTTCTTCAGTTTCATTACTTAGTTCAACTCTGATTGGGTTCAGACTTCTAATAGACCTGAGGGAGTCTGATCAACCTCGACCATTTCAAGTGTAGCACGTAAGGCTCCAGATGCGAATGCGCGTTTCAGTTTGATAAGTTTATGGCAGGCGATATGCTTCTCAACCGAATTTCGGGTATGTTTTTCCGATGAAAATAGAGGGATTTAGCTGCTCTTGGCCATTTCCTTTAGCTTGCTTGCCCAACTTCGAATCTCAGTATTCAAATTCGCTATATCATTTTCATTGAGTGTAGCTGTAGGCGGATATGACTTCAGCTCTCGTGCTTTCTTTCCAAATTGGAATAGAACTGGAGTGTGACCTGAAATCATCGTTGTCAAAGTATCACGAGTTTCTTCCAACACTCGAGCCATTTCACGGGCCTCAGTCTGAGGAGATACTTGTTTCAGAAGGCTTTTCATAATATCATCAATTGTAGACTTGCTGACCTTCTTTGGAGGAGCTTCCTTTTCTTCCTCTGCTTTCTCCTTAACGGTCTTCTTTGGCGTCTTCTTGGCAGGCTTCTCTTCGGCTTCGGCTGGAGCAGATGCAGGGAGACTGGTCAGGGTTTCGAGTGCATCTTCAATCTTGTCAATAGCCAGATTGTACTTACGCTCTATGTCATCGAGCTGGCGGACTATTATTCCGACTATTTCTTTCGTTTCTGTCAGAGATCCTGAAACCTCCTGAACCGTGTCCTCAAGGCCTGAGAGTCCAGCGACGTATTGTTGTAGGTCATCCATTTTCTTGGAGATGACGTCACCATCAAAAGAACTAACCATCTCTTCGATTTGCTTCCCCACATCAGCAGCTGTACTAGAGCTGCTCATTTCGTTATTGAGATCTGATAATCCGACAAGGATATCATCCACTTTCTTAAAGAGAACTTCCATCTCCTTTGAGTCTCGAACCTCAACAATGTCGGAAGCCATTGACTCTACTTTCTTGTCAATTCCTTTCACTGAAGAAAGTGCTTCTAATTCCTTCTTAACGGAGGCGAGATCGTCTGTGACTTTATCGATCTTCTTTTCAATTGCTTCAAGAGCTGCGTCGGATTTGTCGCGTGGCATGAAAGCACCCCAACCTAGTTTCTGGTTATGTGGTGGAGCACAGCCGCAGCATATTTAGATTTTCGGGATGCATGCGGACTCTTGTATTGACAGTTGCCTATAGCTTACTTGCACGCACAACTGGTATTCCAAGGTTTTCCAGAATCGGAAAAAGCACCGCTTTGTTCTCCGCGTTGGTCCCCTTCCAGTCAATTATCGCTTGTTCTATCTTCTGCGCACTACGTTTCAACATCTGCGAAACAACATCAGCAGTTATTTCCGTAAGTGCGTACTTTGGAGCCATATGTCCGATGATAATGCCTTTTTCAAGAACAAGTTTGTTGAATTTGCTGGCATAATGGGTACCACCAAATCCAATTGATGCTGTACCTGTTAACGGTTCCTTAATGCAATCCATCACAGCTGCGGCAACAGCGCGGGCTCCTTCTTCGTGTTCCCAAAACTGCTCATTACTTCCAAGCTCCACAAAAACAACCGGGGTGTTCATAGATGTGGGTCCATGATGTGTGACTTCCAGTGTAACGTCAAATTCACCAAGATTTCGCTCAACTTTTTGTCTCTGAAGGCTCTTCAGGGCAACGGAAACAAGAGATGGTGCTGAAACAGAAAGCTGTTTTGGATTTCCTCCGAAATCAGCCTGAGAACCGAAATTGCCTGTGCTATGGACGAGTAGAGCAGGCTTGCCTGATGCAGCTCTGTGGCGGGAGCAATAGATAAAGACCTCCGCATCGAAATGCTGTTCCAAGTATCCAGAATGGATCATGTCATGATTGATTGTGATTAGTATTGTAGATGCATCGAGTCGATACACAGGATTTCCTTCAAAGATTTCATCGGTCTTTTCGAATCCGTGTTCATCACGAAGAGATTTTCCAATGGTCTGACTAGCGATGTCTTCCGTAGAAGTCACAAGAATCCTCATGTAATCACCAAGAGCTTAAGCGACATTTGTCTTATCGAGAAGTGGCTCAAGAGAGATCTCCATCTGAAGCCTTACTTTTTCTTCGAAAGACTCCAGTATCTCGGATTCAATTCTCACTTTGAAATCCTTTGCTCGAGCAATCTCACGTTTAATGTCGTCTCTGATTCTCAGCATATCGCTGCGATGATAATCAAGGTTCTTTTCAGCTTCATTCAGTGCCTCTTGGAGCTTAGCGCTTTTGGCATAAACATCAGAATCAGCAAACGCATGACGTTTCTCTTCCAATTCCTTTGCTTTCCCTTGAAGCTCATCTAGAGAGCCATTGCTAATTGCTTGGACTTCCTCGATTGCCCTTCGGGCC
Source organism: Candidatus Thorarchaeota archaeon (assembly GCA_016839605.1). Lineage (GTDB taxonomy): Archaea > Asgardarchaeota > Thorarchaeia > Thorarchaeales > Thorarchaeaceae > SMTZ1-83. Next base: position 22,044 of record JAEOTX010000180.1, read on the forward strand.
AGTCGATCTTTCATGGGAAGCTTGCCCCTCTCAATTGCCTCTCTAAGCCCAGTCAAGCCCTCCAACAAGCCAGGATATCCAATTGGCTCTTCCACGATGGCATCATAGGGGTTCTCAAAGTAGTCGTTCAACGCCTTCTGTCCTGTAGCACTCACTCGCACTCCTGTATCATGTTGGAAGAATTTCTTCACCTGTTTCTTAAGAGGGTTCAATTTCATTCTGAGCAGACCTGCTACATGGTCTGCCTCAGAATCAATGTTCAGCAAATCTGCGACATTCGAGGTTTCAATGAATTCATTGTAGGCGTTCTGTGCTTCATCTAATTCGCTCCTTGCTGTTTCAATCTTCGTTCGAGTGGTACGGATCTGTTCCTCGTAGACCTCTTTACTGAAGCCAAGGTCTTGGAGAGTCTGAATTCTACCTCCGATGCGCTCTAAATCCTTGAGCCAGCTGAACTCGTAGAGGAGTTTCTGAATCTTGTTCATCTCCGACATGAGCTCCTTCATGCTGACATCCAACTGCTTGATAGTGCTCTTGTGCTTCTTATCCATCCGTCTAATCCAACGAGCACCAGCACCCCAGAGTTCTTGAATGAAACTTCGAATCTCGTCTTGAAGAGCCTCAGTACTTTCATACGTGATATCCTTGCCGACGTAGAAGTCATTGGTAATATCTTCGACCTTCATTGCGAATCTCGTCGCAATTCCTATGGAGTCATGGTCGTCATCTTCTCCGGGCTCTTTCAGGTTCCGTGACATTTCCTGAATATCCTTCAGCGACCTCTCTGCAACCCTGTAGCTCTTCTCGGCCTTCTTCGTGAAATCTTTGGACCTCTTGGCCAAGCGCTTGCGATACCATTTCTGTAACTGCTCGATTGTGAGGGTTGTCATTAGAAGTCCACCTGAGATTCGACAGGGTTTTCCGAGTGCACTTTATCAACTTTGTGACCTGAGCGTTGAGGCATAAATGACGGATGGTAGAGCTTTTAACTTCAAGAAACTCGGAGAAACCAGCATAGGAACGTGGTCGGTCATGTCCGAGATCTTTGAAACCGGTAACCGACGTCCAAGGCTCGACATCAGTTATGCTGTCGAATGTGCGTCATGAGGCGTGGGTCGCATCGGTTTCTACATTAGACGCCTCGGACTGATAGATCCCACCGGAAAGGAACGACTGCTGCTCAAGAATCCTGCGGACTATAAAGGCGGAATCTGGGCGTCGTATGTCGTGGATGGGACAGTTGCTGTCGTTGAGTCGATTGAAGCCGAAACCATCTCTGTGGCGGAACGCAGACAGGAAAAGGGTAGCCTCAGTCTGATGTTGAACCACACGCCTCAAGAATTTGAGGAACCTGTGGTCACCTTCACGCTAGACATGTGGAGCTACAACAAACCAGTCTTATTGCTCCAGCATACGACAACGAACGTCAGTTCTAGCTACGTCCAAGACCTGAAGGCCTACAGTATCTTTGACTTCGACATTGGAGGTCCGATGAGCTACAAGGACGATAAGGGCACATTTGACGATGAGAACGGACTCGTCATAGCCTATGACGAAAGCCAGCTCTCTGTGGCTATGTCCTCACGGCCAAAACCAGATGGGTGGGAGATATCATCTCCACTGAAGCTCAAAGTAGAATCAGATAATCGCGACCTGAAGAACAACCCCGAATTGGGGCCGATGGACATTGCCACCGCTCTGCAATGCAACTTAGGCGATTTACAGCCGGGTGATAGCAGAACGGTAGAAATTGTCCTCGCCTCCGCGCACGGCCTAGACGAGGTAAGAAGCCTCATTGATGCGTCATGGGGCTTTTTCAAGAAGAAAATCCGATGAAATCTACACCTAAAGCAATGCGGTGTCGATTGAGGCCGGGTAGCAACCCGTGGAACGCAGCAGAAAAAAAGGAATGAGATGGGGTCACTCGTGAAGTGATCCCACTTCTCACTCACATTACTGTTCTTCAAGGAAGTTAGCCAGCATCACAGCGGTTGCCGTGAGCTTTGCCAGCTGTCCTCTGTTTTCCATATCACCACCAGATAACAAACCCATGTCCATTAAGGAACGGAGGTTCCATTTCACAGTACTATAGGCTACTGAAGTCCTGCGAGATACTAGGTCTGCTAACGCCGTCACTGTCAGATCATAATGCCTTAACAGCTGTGCACTCACTCTCAGAACATGTTTCTGAGTCTCACTCATTCTCATATCTGCTAGAGATAGGAATGATGCAGCGAGGCTCTCAAAAGAAGGCTTGGCGAAAGGTTTGTGACTCTCTTGGAATACCTGGTTGGCACTAGAGAATACATTCACCTCTTTGGCGAATTTGGCACTCACCTCTAGCCTGTAAGACCCGACATCGATGGGCGGTGGTCGTTGATTCTACACCCATTTCGTTTTTCACCTCGTATTAAGGGTCAAATTCACGCTCTAGATATTCACACTTAAGCGTTTGTAGTAACCCGTTTTTGAGTAAAGAATGAGGAAGTCATCGCATTTCTTCTGGAATATCCAGTCCGAGAGAACCCAGTTTTGCAAATCCCTGACTATACAGACTCATGTGATGGCGAATATCTTCCTCAATTTCAGCTAGAGAGGATAGAAAGGGCACGATCTCTTCTAAGTCGCTTTTCTTGTATTCATCCATCATCGTGTGAATAACATCACTCATTCCAAGCATTGCCCCTTGGATGACCTCGCTCAGGTCGATCATCGATTGAACAACTTCTCGTGCATCAGGGTCGGGCATATAGGGCATGAAGTCTTCTAGTGCCACACTGGTTTCTATTGTCTTTTCAACACGACCAGGTATAATCTCATCATACATCGAATGCATCCAGCCAAGACGTTCCTCAGATGTAAGTCCTCTGAGATTATCTAGGGAGAAATAACCTGTCCAAGGACCGAATTCGGAACTCTCATACTGAATCCAGTTGTCAAAGGCACCTAGAACTCTGTGCCAACCTTCCGCGGTTTCGGACATTTGTTCATCCCGCAAGTCTGTCATCAACGGAGGTTATAAACTAGCGTGAGCTACTCAGTGATGTCATGCCAGAGATAGCCATTTTCGATTTGATGAAGATACTGCGTGAATCCAAAGAAGACAATTGCTTGAATGAAGTCGAGAACAGACTAGGTGATGTTCTGAGGGCAGTGGGAGCTCGCAAACTTGAATCTGGCATGTGGGAGATTGAGAGATCCCTGCGAATCGACCTTGCGCTCCGCGCGGTTTCAATAGGAGCAGAGATAGAACGTGTTGTCAATCTAATGACATGGAAGGACTTCGAAGGTTTTGTTGCGAATATACTGGCTGAGAACGATTACAGATGCGTAGAGAGTTTTAGAAAACGCGGCACCTCTGAAACGAAAGGAATGGAGATTGACGTCATTGGTCATAAAGGAATTGACATCATTGCGGTTGATGCCAAAATGTGGGGCAGCAGGACAGGGAAGTCCTCCGCATTGAAAACTGCCGCTGAGAAACAGAAGGAAAGAACGAAGAGGCTTTGCGAGATGTTGCCGCGCTTGTCAGAGAAAATGGGCGGTGTAGCCAGTGGTCGGTATACATTAACGCCACTCTTGGTAACTTGGATGGTGGAAGAGGTCATTATCCATGATGGAGTTCCGATAGTCCCTGTGTTCAATCTGAATTCGTTTCTTCAGGATATCGCTGTATATGAAGATATGATTGCTACTTCAACATGTGTCTATGAGGGATAAAGAACTCAAACGCTCCAACATTGATAATTCTCAGAATAAGATAGCTGCACTTTGTTCAGTGGATCAGCGGCAAATGCATCATTCAGCCTATCAATCGCACCTGCATCATATAGCTCAGACCAGTCAATCTCTAATCGATTGAGATAGATGTCTGAAGGAACGCCGATATCACAGATGAAAAGGGTACCGACTTCTTGAGGCGTAGCTGCCAACAGCCCAATCTTGACAAATGCAATTGTTAGCGTAGCCATCGGTTGAATACCACTGTCACTCACACCAGTTGTGACATCAAGACCAGATGGAGCATCCAACGATATGATTCGCCTGTGAGTCTTCATTGAATCGAACACTTGTGATGTTAAGTCGTCTTCCCTCCTTTTATAGCCATAACCAATGTAGGCATCTATGACCGTGACGTCTTCTGGTAGGCTATTTGGCATATCTTCCTCAAGCTCCACGCCTATTGATTGAAATCTCTCTAGTTGAGCCATAGGAACTGATTGAAGAGAAGGAAATCCTTTCGGGATGATAACCGTGACATCGTAGTTCCAATTGAACAGACGCCTCGCAGCTACCAATCCTCCGCCACCGTTATTGCCAGAACCAGCTACTATGTAGAATTCTGGAGTTTGATGATCTCTGAGAGCAACTGCGAGCCTGGCGAGAGAAAGCCCTGCATGCTCCATCATTAGTTCAATAGGAACCTTCAGTTCGCTGACCATAATACGGTCAACCTCAATCATCTGTTCTCCTGATATGCCTGGCAACCACATGATGGATGGTTTCGTTTTTCAACACTTAGCCTTTGCCAAAACTCGGATAGGTTCATCTTTTTATTGCTATACCGTGTCACGCCAAACGGGTTCTCAAGAAGGAGTGAATCACCATGGCTCTTTTCGGGGTTATCTATCACGAGAATGTAAACAATTGGGCTACTTCAGGTCTCATCGAGGCTATAAAAGCAAAGGGACACGATGCTAAACCATTTCGACTTCCAGACGTCGCCGCAGAGCTACCCCATAGGTTTACACATCTTGAGAACGAGGACATCTCTAGCATGGATGGAGTGATGGTGAGAACCGTTGGATTTGGAAATGGTGACCAAATCACATTCAGAATCAGCTTGCTTGAGCACTTTGAGGATGCAGGCATCTATGTGATGAATCCAGCCTATTCGTTTAGGAGAGCCAAGGATAAGTACGCGACATTAACTGCACTTCACAAAGCAGGAATTCGTGTGCCGAGAACGTTCATTGGAGAGAACCTAGAGGCAGCTATAGACTTTGCAGATGAAGTTGGAGATGTCGTCATCAAGCCGTTAATCGGTGCAAGAGGGCTTGGATCAATTCGGGCTCAGAATAAGGAATTGAATTATCGCGCAATGAAATTCATCCATCAACTAGGACAAGTGCTCTACGTGCAAGAGATGATACCCAAGCCAGATCGTGACATACGCGCGTTCGTAATAGGAAACCAACTAGTTGGAGCAATGTACAGATATCTCCCAGAGGGTCACGATGATGAATGGAGGACCAACGTTCATGGTGGGGGACGCGCAGAAATTGCAGAACTCGACACAGAATATACAGAGTGTGCAATCAAGACTGCGGAAACATTGAAGCTCGACTACACAGGAGTAGACATCCTCGAATCGCCTGATGGCCCGTGTGTTATAGAAGCAAACGCTGCTCCCTCATGGAGTGCCTTATCTCGAGTCACGGGAAGAAATATCGCTGAACTCATAATTGACAAGCTGATTGAACAGGCTCGGGTCTAGGGTGAGTTGAGGAGAGAATTATTCCTCCGACGCGATGGGTTTGAGAGCTGCTTCAATTTCATCTAATTTCAGAGGTTTGAAGATTCGTTCCTTGACATCGATCTTGCCAATCTCTACTCTTCGGGCCCGCTCCTCTGGTTTCAGTGATGCTATTTCACCACTCTTCATGAGTCCCTTGAGGGCCAGTTCAGTAGCTTTAGCTAGATTCAGCTTTTCGTATTCTTCTTCCTTTAGTTTCTCCAGAAAGAATTCACGAACATCATCAGATTCCCTTCCAATAGCTGCAGCCTTCCAACCCCAAAAGGAGCCTGAAGGATCTGTGGTATAGAGCTGAGGACCATCGTGGTCGACTCCCCCAACTAGAAGCGACACACCAAAGGGGCGTACACCACCATATTGGGTATGCATCTGTTTTGTGTCACAAATGTTGACGACAAGTGACTGGATCGAGATGGGTTCATCATAGCTTAGACGGTTAATCTGAGCCTGTACTCTCGCCTGGTCGATTAGCTTCCTGGCATCAGCATGCAATCCAGCAATAGCTGTACCCACATGGTCGTCGATAAGCAGGATTTTCTTGAGTGTATCAAGATCAACAAGTATGTGCGGAGAGCGCTTCTCTCCGGCTAGCACTACACCATCCTCAGCCTTAACTCCGACAGCCAGAGGCCCGTGACGGACAGCCTCAGTTGCATATTCGACCTGATATAGACGGCCTTCGGGGCTAAATACCGTAATTGCGCGGTCATAACCCATACTCTGTGTGGGACCAAACATGCTATGATAACACTCCAATTATGTAAGACCCAACTCGACGGGGGTCAAATTAGAATCACTTGAGAGGCGTTTAAAAGCTTGTCTGTGTGTTTGTTCTTGGAGACCCTTGTATGAGGCTTATCTCCACTCAAGTCGTACATCAATTCCAGCAGGCACGTTGTCCTTCACGCTCTCAATCTCAGAAATATCCGGGACCTTGAGGTGCGCCTTTTCAGATGGTCTAACACCTGCAGAAGCTACGTAGTTTTGGATTACATACTCACCTTGAAATCCCATGCCTTCAAGAACCAGCATTATTGTAGAGATGTCCGAAGGCGAGAGGAGACTCCTCGTGAAAGTAGTCCGAGGCCAGAATGCCACTTCTGAGGATAACAGGAGTTTCATTGATTCCACTATCTGATTCCATGGATTAGTCGAGGTTCTACTGATGCGGAGATAGGTCTCAGATGGTGCTTTTATGTCAAACCAGACTGAGTCCAGAAAAGGAAGACATTTCTCGAGAACGGAGGGGACCGAGCCCTGCGTGTTCAGATTCACATGCAAACCAGTGGATTTGAGAGCTCTAAGCAAATCAGGCAGATCTCCATGAATCGTTGGCTCGCCGCCTGTTATGCAAAACCCATCCACAAGATTTCCAGTTGATCTCTCAACTATGTCTTGAATAGCCATCTCGGTTCCAGATATGCGCGGAATGATCTCAGCGTTTTGACAATATGGACAATCAAAGTTACAACCACCAGTGAAAATGACCGTGACTGGTATCCCTGGGACATCCACCAGGCTAATGTCGATAATTGACGCTATTCGCATGAAAAATGTCCAGCCTCTGCAGTGGAATTGCGAATGACGGATATAACTTCCCCTATAGACGAGTGAGTATTCAGGAGAGAATACATGCTCTTTTCTTGTTAGCACACACCGATTCCATGCTCTGTGATGCCATGCTATGAGTATGCATGGCACCTAAGAACATGTATTCAACACCGTCTCATTTCTAGTGAGACTATTCGAATTAGAGCAAAATAGCTCGAAATCTCGAAGGATGTTACTATAACCTTTAAGAAGAACTATTAGGTCATCATAAGCGGGGACTGTGTGCAATGGCGAGTCAGAGTATCAGACGAGATGCAATAATCCAGAGCACTCTTTTTCACATTCAACTGAAACAGTGCCAGTATATCGATGACTTTCCCGAAGCAGTTGCAGATGTGTTTGAGAAGAATGTCTATCGAGGCAGACTGAAGAAGTATCAGGATTTAAAGAGGAAGCTGTACCGAATCAGCACTAGTTTCTTTGATGTCAACAAGGGTATTAAGAAGAAAGACTTCTTCGAGTCACTCTACAACAGAATAAAGCGTCGAGTCAACTAGATTCGTACTGTTTGAACTAAGCATCAAGTTCATGCAATGAAAGGATGAACTTCGCACCATGGCTAGGTTTGCCCTTCACGCGATCTTGGACTTCAATTGTTCCACCGTATTTTCGAGCCATTTGTGCTACTAGAGTCAGACCTACGCCACCAGAATGCTTTCGCTTGTCAAATATCGTCTTCTTCCTCGCACTGCTTATGCCAGGACCGTCATCAGACACAGATAGTTTGTACACCCCCTCATCCCTGCTTCCGCCGACCCATATCCGTGGCTTCTCTTTTGGATTGTGCCGCGCTGCGTTCTCAAGTAGATTCCATAAGAGCTCTCCAAGCAAAGTATCAGCTCGCACATAAATCGGTGCTTCAATATCCTCAAGAAAGACCGTAGCGCCATGCACTCGCGCCAGAGTGTTGATCTTCTCATCCAGAACACTAGTGAGTTCGATTTTGGATGTTGGAAGTCTGCGAAATTCTCCAGCGCGCTTCACTTTTGTAATGAGCCTATTGCATCGTTCCACGGCATCCAGAATATCGTTTTGGGCATCAACAAGATAGGAACGCGGTAGGTCAACGTCGAGAAGCCCAGAAGCCGTGATAATCACTTGGAGTTGGTTTGCAACGTCATGAGTGAGTAAATCAAGATAGAATTGGATTGTATCCTCCGCTTCCTTCTGAGCAGATATTTCAGTAATAACTGCAAAAGTGCCATCGAAGATATCATCATCTCCTGTTAGTGGCGTGGCTGAAACGATGGTGGGGACTGTTTCTCCATCCTTCCGTACCCACTCAAGCTCATAACGAGCGGGTTTTCCAGCTCGCCGCTCTTCAATCACACCTTTAACCCATTCCGGATCACGGTCTTTAGCGAATTTGACCCACTGGTGACCAAATAGCTCAGCTTGCGTTCTACCTAACATATCGCAAAAGGCCTCATTGGCATACACGAGCTTGCCCTCTTCATCGTCTATGGCTAGTCCATCATTCATGGTTTCAACAAGAACTCGATACCTCTCTTCAGTCTCCGCTAGAGCTTCCTGTTCTCTACGTCTATCAGTTACGTCCATGAGATGAACTAGTGTCTTTGTGGATCCATCAGGAGCTGTGACGAGTGAGACTCGCATTTCAGCTGCCAATGAGTCTCCATTCTTTGAAAGAATTTCAAAGGGGTATGTTTCAGGAACCTCCTTACCCTTTCTTCGCTCAGCGTATCTCTTCGCTACGAGAGATGCCACTTCCTTCGCCATAAATTTGCGGAAGTCATGACCAATGATGTCCTCTTTTACTCCTCCAAAGATTTTTGCTCCTTGAGCATTTACATATTCAATCTTGAACTTGTCTCCAACTAGCGCTATCGCATCATGAGTATTGTCAATCATGGCTCTCAAAATTTCATCATTGAAAGGAAAGCTGGGAGATAGACGCCCTGTTATGCTTACATCATTGGCATAGATTCTTAGTCTTTGAGCTATTCCTTTGCCAATCGTCTGAAGACGAAGCTCAGCTTCAATTGTCATACCATCTAATCGCTGAAGTGGCAATGTCAAAGTAATGAGTTTGTCACCTTTCTTCAATTTCTTGATTGCACTCTTGAAGCGATTGTTGTGGTCTGGAGCGATTAGCGATTTTAAGGACATAGTTTTGAGCTGACTCTTGCTATCTACTCCAAGAAGACGCATAGCATAATCATTCATGTAAACAAGTTTGAGGTCCATTTTCGACTCTAATACAGCAAATGGGAAGTCCTCTGCGATTTTTCTGAACTCGCGTATACCAGCAGAGCCAGACGATTTCTTCGCACCTTTGCTCATTGGAACCTAGTCTCCAGTAGTCTTTGACCGGTTATCCCTATTTGGGATATGAATTAAAGGATATTGTATTATAAGGGATGCTCAGCTGTAGCGAATGCATTCCAGGATCACGCTAGAATCTTTTCGCTATTTATCAGGAGTCTTTTGTTTCCCGTATCCTATGAGGTCATCAAATTTCAGGACAAATCGATTCAACCAAGGGAAATATCTGACAACCCAAAGGACTGCGCGATGAAGCAACCCATCACGCTTGTTGTATGGACAGGACCGTATGCAATTTGAACAATCACTCCCATTCTCAATCCAATAACCATAGCAAGTTTCAGGATTGACATACCATTTTTCAGCGCCAGGATTGTTCGATTTAGTAGTACCGCTCCACTCTCGGCGTTTTCCAACACGGATTGATTTTGAGGGACAGTGATGCGCGCATTTCTCACATACTTCACAGAATCTCACAACTGCATCACAGAAACCATAGTCAGGAGAATCATGCAGAAGAGGCATATCCGTAAGCACTTTCGCGATTCTCACACGTGGTCCAAATTCCTTTGTGATTAGCAGTCCGTGACGCCCATACTGTCCAAGTCCAGCGTCTATGGCGAGAGGAACACTTAGTGCGATATCATTTCCACAGGGAATTGCACTATAACCGAGTCGTCTAATGAAAGCCGTAAGCTCAATCTCAGCAAAGGCCATCTTCGAATAGCCTACTGCAGTACTTGTTGCACTGGCGAATGCTGGTGACTTAGAGATGCCTTCATAGTCCATTTCTATAGCCATCACTATTGCGTGACTGAAACGTTCAGGAATATCGTATGGCTCCCCGCTTCGGTTCACACTATATAGCCAATTGCGGTCTAGAGATGCTATGCCAACCAGAGATGCTCCAAAGATCTTAGCCGCTTTCTTGACCTCTGTAGTGAGTGTTTCGGAATCTTCTTCTACGCGAGTTTGTGAATCAGGACTTTTCTGAGCATCTCCAAGAAGAGGGCCAATTACAGCTGCTCTACCATCATATAGCTGCCAACCAGCTTCAGCTCGTTCATATTCAAAACGTCCATACCCTGGAATGTTTCTAGAAATCATTGCTTCCCCACCGTAGAAAGCATGCTTGCCATAGTACTCAAAATCTGGGTCATTGAAGACTCGAGCAAATATCATGTCGCGTTCAGGAAACTGCTTGAGTTCATCATCTGTCAGGTATGGTCGCGCGCTTTCATTCTGATTAGATGACATTCGTTGTTTCTTGCGTTGAGCTGGCTTTTCAATCACAGTGCTGGTGATAGCGCCGAATGGACATGCCCTAATACAGTTTAGGCAGTTAGTGCAATCACTAGTGATTCTGGGAATTTTCGCACCCTTATCGAAGATGATAGGCGGATCATCTCCGTGGACTCGAGCACATGCCGCGATGCATTCTCTGTGACACTCATCTGACTTGCATAGCTGCTTGTCTATGTACATCGATTCAAGCTCCCAGTTTCATTGAGTATCGATTCAGCATCATTAAACAGTTACTATGTACACCATAGTCTGTAACCAAAGATTCATGGGTAGCTTGGACTACCTGGAGCTAACGTGCAACACAACGGGAGTCAAGAATTTTGTACAACTACAAAGTCGAGCAAAAAACGTTGAAGATAGGAACTACCAAAATAGGGGGAACTCCAGGACTTGTTCCAACAGTGATGGTGGGCTCAATCTTCTACTCAAAAGACAAGCTGGTTCGGGATGCCAATAATGGAGATATTGACAAGGCAAGTACAGAAGCAATGCTAGCTCAGCTTACTGACATATCAGAGAGAACTGGACTACCAAGTGTTCTTGATGTAGTCGCATCTACTCCCGAGGCAATGGAGAAGTATCTTCGATACTTAGCAGACATGACTGAAATGCCTCTGTTAATTGATGGTTCCGGTTCACTGGAGGTAAACATTGCTGGACTTGAAGTTGCGAAGGATGCTGGCCTTCTAGATAGAGTTGCGCTCAATTCTCTCACACCTGATGATGATGATGAAATCTACACTAAAATCGCAGAGGTCGGCCTTAGGAATGCGGTCATTTTGACATTCTCTAATGAATCAATGACATCGGCGTCAAAGAGAGCAGAACTCGCAGAGGCTTTGCACGCCGAGGCGAAGACGGTGGGTGTCGACAATATCATGTTTGACACTGGTGTCGTAGATCTACCAACCCTGGGACTAGCATGTAGGGCACTCATGATGGTAAAGGACAAATTTGGCCTTCCTGTTGGATGTGGTGCACATAACGCAGTAGCGATGTGGAACGGACTTGTACCTAAATTTGGAAAGGGTGCAAAGACCCCAGCTTTCGTGGGGTCGAACCTAATGCCAATCGCCTTGGGAGCCGACTTCGTACTTTATGGACCAATAAAGCACGCTCCAGTTGTATTCCCATCTGTTGCTATGATTGACGTAGCATTATCTGGGAGTTTGATAGAGGAACGCATTAGACCTGAACGCCCACATCCAAGATACCTGATAGGATAGGGAATTCCTGTGTCAAGGAAGCTTGTTGTATTCGAGCCATCAGGACTTCGAATTGCAGTGGATGAATCAAACACGATTCTGGATGCTGCACGCAGGCTAGGATTGCATATTTCATCAGAGTGTGCTGGAAGAGGTATATGTGGCAAATGCTTCGTGAGAATGGAACCTGCTCCACCAGAATCCGAAGCAGACATTGCTCATATATCAGAGTCGGAAAGAGCACGTGGTCTTCGACTTGCGTGTGAACACAATGTGCATGAGGACACAAGAGTTGTGATACCGCAAGCTGTTCAAGCAAAGATACTCGTAGATGGTACAACCGTTTCAATGGAATGGGATATCGATGACGGTCTTACTGATCAGAAAGGAATCGCTATTGACTTAGGTACTACAACAATTGTAGCCTACCTGATTGATATGGAGAGCGGGATCCAAGTTGGACAATCAGCATCTCTGAATCCTCAGGTCATTTATGGCGAAGATGTCATGTCGCGAATAGCTTATGCGCAAAGAGAGGAGGATGGCGCGAAGACTCTCAAGGATGTTGTCTTGCAGAGGCTGGATGAACTCATTATAGATCTGACATCATCATCGGATACGGACATTCGAGATATCACACGATTGTCAATTGTTGGCAATCCTGCAATGCATCACTTGTTATTGGGATTGGATACTGCATCTCTGGGAAGGTCACCATTTGAACCAGTAATACGAGATGCTCTATTTACAAACGGAGAAGTCCTAGGACTCAAATCCGGTCCTGAA
>JAEOTX010000025.1 GCA_016839605.1 Candidatus Thorarchaeota archaeon
CACACTCTTCTTCCATCGCATTCTCGACCTCAGTTTAAGCTGTACGTATAGCGGACTCACTAAGTCTACCCTGTAGGGTGGGTACGTAGCTGCTGTCTAGCACAAATATGTTACTCTGATAGAGTGATGCCCAAAAAAACGACTGCTTCATGAAATGCGGATTAAATTCCGAGTGACTTTATATTGCCAGATGCGCGGTCCGAGTCAAGAGGTGGAGGTAATGAAACGCGTCCTACCTAGCTCTTCTCTTTCTTTTTTCAAAGGCCAGAATGAATTGGAATTTTTTGCCATCGTTATTTACACATTCATTTCCACCAGTTCTATGATTCAGGATATGTCCGTCTTTTATTTGCCAAGATGATAGCAGCAACAACAACAAATGCCGAAGCTGGCACCATCCGAATATATGACAAAAGAATAGCGGGAATTGATTTGGGTTTTACAACAACAATCACAGTGTCTTCTAAATACAGCGCATAAGTTGAGGGAATGTCAGGATCTAGGGAGAACACGTCGCTCCTTAGTACTAGCTTGAATTCGTATGCCCCCTCACTGAGATTATCCAATCCTATTTCTATGACTCCATCTGACCAAGTCCCAACGGAAATCTCGGTTCCATTTTGTCTGATTTCCCAATATAGTTGAACATCTGATGATGGGTGCCAGATTATTGAGTGGTTCCTTTCTCCTAGCGTGTAAGAAATGTCATCCGGAGAATCGATTTCCGCCCAATGCAGGTCTTGTGCAGATACGATATTGCATGAGGAGATTATAATTAGAGCAACTACAAATGGGACAGTTTTCTCGTACTCCAGCCTCCCCATTCTAATCAGATTGAATTATTGAACACAAGCGATATGAGTATTTTGAACCCGAAATTCGCAAATGCGTTCAATCAATCATTTCTTCTTCAGTTCAGCTAGAATCTCTTTGGCACGCTCAACCTTGACCATTTTCTCCTTGATGAGTTGCTCGGCAACCTTGTCAACAAGCTCTCCTCTTGCACCAGCAGTCGCTGCAACATTTCTTGCATGTAGCGACATGTGACCTTTCTGTATGCCCTCAGATGCCAGCGCCCTCAACGCTGCGAGATTCTGGGCGAGACCAACACTTGCAATTATTCTACCAAGCTCTGTTGCAGTTTCCACTCCAAGAATCTTGACACAAGCCCTTGCTACTGGATGAACTTTAGTTGCGCCTCCGACAAGTCCTACAGCCATTGGAATCTCAATACTCCCAATGAGGTGGCCGTCCTTTGACTTCTCATATTTAGTCAAGGAGCTATATCCATCCACTGCAGCATAGCTATGTGCTCCAGCTTCTATCGCTCTGAAGTCATTGCCTGTAGCTATTACTACTGCATCAATGCCGTTCATAATGCCCTTATTGTGAGTAGAACATCGATAGGGGTCTGCTTCCGCAAAAGCCCAAGCAGAGATTATCCCATCGACGACCTCCTCTCCGCCAAGCAGTTCCTTGTCAAAGACTGCAGAAGAACTGACCACTCTTAGGTCCGCGAGATTCGAGAGAATTCGGAGCAGCACTTTCCCGCCACTTATTGTTTCTATTCGTGGTGCTAAAGCCTCAGCCATGGTATTGACTGCATTGGCTCCCATTGCATCTCTCGTATCAACAATGAGCTCTGTGATGACCATAGGTCCAACCTTGGTGTCGATGACTTTGACTCTGAGGTCTCTCGCACCACCACCAAACCGAACAAGGATTGGGTCTTGCTCATTGGCGAGGGCAATTAGGTCCGCCTTTGCTTCGAGTATCTGATCCTTTGCGGCGAAAGGCTCTGGCACCTCAACTGCTTGAATCTGACCGATCATCACAGGACCCGTATCTTCCGCCGTGAACCCGCCATGCGTTCTTGTCATCCTTGCTGCATTACTGGCAGCTGCAACTACAGAAGGTTCCTCAAGCGCCATCGGAATCAGATAGTCTTTCTCGTTGATTCTGAAGTTCGTGGCAATTCCGAGTGGCATTGTCATGGAGCCTATCACATTTTCGATCATGTGGTCTAGAACTTCCATGTCCATTGAGCCTGGATCAAAGAGCGGTTTGAGTTCATCTTCTGGGATTCCAGTTACCTCTTGGATCTTCTTAGCTCTCTCTTCTCGTGTGAGCTTGTAAAAGCCGGGGATTCGTGAGTCCTCTACCAAGGTATCTCCCTCTACGGTGGGCATGATTGGCTACAATAAAAAGGATGCTCAATGGGAGAAATAGCATGATTCGAAGACACACAATATTCACACTAGTGGTCAATAAGGGGTGGAATTAAAGCTTCAACAACTCCAAGGTCTGGAATCTTATCGAACTGCTTTGAAGCTACCCAAATGCATTCATCGACAATCTGGACGGAAAATCCTACTCTGAGGAGATCAAGGAAGTAATCCATATGAGATATCATTGTCTTTGGGAGCTTATGATACTCTTCCTGCTCGATATTACGGTCAGATGCAGCTAATTCCACTTCTACTTTTAGGGGACTCTGTTCCTTGTGGCTGTAGGTGAGTGCTATTTCAATCCACTCTGTTCTAGATAGAAGTGCAGTTACCTCTGGCGAGGTTTCATCTTCTTTGGTCTCTTTCATATCTGAGGCTAGTTTCATGAATCTGGAGAGGAAGCTAGATGCAGCCTCTGACCGTGGAATGTGAGAGTTCATTTTCATATCACAACATGAGAAAATTGGTGGGGAGGAGCATTGGCTCCTCCCTTGATTCTTGAGGAAGTTCGAAACGAGTAGGCAAGTCGACATCTTTGCAGGAGAATTTCATCCTCTTCGCTTCATGACGACTACAGCAACAACGAGAATCGCCACAACTCCAGTCCCCAGAACCAATATCTCCAAGGGTGGTCCTACGGGAAGTGGCTGGTCATCAACAATCACATTATCAAAGCATTGAAACTGTGTTCCCACCAGGGCGAAGTATTCAGACGAGTTGTAGTCAGTGTCTACTGCCTGCAGAATCTGTGTTCCATTGAGGAATGCAGTAATCTGTCCGTTAGATGTTCTAGTCACTACAATGTGGTACCATCTTCTGCCCACTGGCTCACCATTATAGGAATCTAGGACCAATGCTCTAGTGGCTGAATCCATCTCAGCACTCTTCTTTCGAATACTGAAGGTGTGAACAGATTCGCTCCCCACCGTGGAAGGAGACATCTGAAAGCCATAGCCCATCCAATCCATGCCTGCTTCAGAAGTCGGTATGCCATCCACCATGAAATAAACCACAATATCATTAGCCTCTGCCATTTCAGCTGTTTCACAAGTCTGAATGTCGACACTCCACGTTCCTGTCGTAACTGCTGAATCATAGGTTATGATCCCTATATGCTCTTGGTCTAACTTAAGACGGTTCTCTGAAGCATTCCACACAGGATCCCCTCCATAATACCTAGGAGTCCAATCATCAAAATCGCCATCGTCGAAGTCATCTGACCATATCTCCGTAGCATAACATGATGAAGGTCCTATTGCCAGCAAAAGAAAGACACTTAGAATTAATGAGCTCTTGAGACGATTCTTCTTACTCTGATCAATCAACAATATCACCTATTGATAGGTTCTTACAAAACCTAACGTGAGTATATGTGCAATGATTGAATATCAGTGTGCGTCAACACAAGACTGTGAATATGAGCTCAATAACGGCGAAGATATGCTCATGTTCACAGCTATGGGTTGATAAAAGGGAGTCCATCATGTAAGAGACTAGATGCCGAGTCAAACATTAATCATCAAGTTCTGAGAGCATTTCTTCCATCTTGAGCCTAGAAAGCCAAGGGAATTTCCACATTGACTTCAGAATCATCGGAGTCGAAGATACCACGAAGGGTTCATTTGCGAGCGTCTTGGATACTCTGTCAACCTCTCGTATGTCCTTGACCATAAACCATGCAAATGCATCTGGTTCTGTTACAGAGTAGAATACGTCGACCAGCCCCGTTCGTTCTGTATTCTGATGCCAGTCCTCGAATGCCAGAAGACTGGAATCGTAGTCATCATAGTGAGTCTTGATGACTAATTCTGTCATCCTCTCTTTGGTGAAGTTTACCCTCGTAGTGAATCGGAAAGCTCCAGTTTCTGCTAGACTCTGGAGGATCCTGCGCACTCTTCTCCTGGTTAATCCAGATTCCTCTGCTATTTTATTGACCGGCATTCGAGCATCTGTGTTTAAAGCCTTTAGTACTAGAAGGTGATGCCTCGTCAAATCCATCTTTGCTCCATCAGATATCATAATTCGTCTGATGGGATGGAGCTCAACCTCTTTGACCCCGGGGATCTTTCGTAGGGTTCCACCAATCTCCTGTAGACGCGCAGAGCCCACATATTGGCCTGTAGCTATATAGGATCTCCCTTTTGTAGTTACCAGCTCTCCTACAATGATTGTTTCAGGGAGTGCTCCTATACTATTAATGAGTTCCTCGATGTTCTCAGACGCATCTGTATGTATTAGGACTATGTAATGCTCAGCATCTATCATAGCATTAGAAGGATATACTCCGAAGTGCATGATTGTGCCATCTTCTTCCATTGCTACGACTCGATTCATCGCACCCGTTGTGGACAGTCCCACTCGCTTCGCTAATTCTCTGTAGCTGATTCGGCAGTTGCTGCCGACTTCCCTAA
>JAEOTX010000181.1 GCA_016839605.1 Candidatus Thorarchaeota archaeon
ACAACAGTTTCTACTCCGCCACCATGTATAAGCATCGCAATTGAACCAACATCCATCTCTTCGTTCCAGACATCAAGAGATATGGTGTCGATATACATTGAAACACTGAGCAGCATCAATCCTACAAGGAACAAAGCAAAGGTAGTCAATCCGCGCCGCTGTCTGTTCTTCGTTTGAGGGTGTTTAGGAATCAAGAGAGTCGTTGAATTTCCACCTCAGTATGATGTGTAAAATTGGCGAGAAGCCTCCCTAAAAAGTTACCAATCATGACAACGTTAGGTTTACTCGATTTCTTCCTTCTTTGCCGCTATTAGCTCTCTCTGATGTATCCTTGCCATGTAGATGGAGTACATAAGGCCCACAAATCCAATGCCTACACCCAAGAGCCAAAGGTCACTCTGCATAGGGTGTGAAAGCCAAATCGTTAGGAGATGGGCATTGACACTAAAGAAGAAGACTGCGAAGGTGACTATGACTGCATAGTATGACATTGGTAGACTCTTTGTGCTCATTTTCATCACGCAATATCTCTTGGGAAAAAGGATTCATCAGGCCTCAGATGCCTCACCTGCCACTTCCTGCAAATCATTTTCCATCTCTTCACTTTCGAGAGGAGTTACAAGGATTCCCTCGTTGGTCACTTTCAGAACAACTCTCTTTCCAATTCCAGCAAGCTTTCTCACCGTATCTGGAATCACCATACGCCCCTTGGCATCGATCTCAGTTATATCGCCGTACAGAGTGTGTCGCTGGCCTTCAATCAATCCGTCTCTGATCCGAATCACACGACTTGCGTATTCAGCTACTCTTGGATTATGAGTAACATTCACGATACACGTACCAAAATCCTTGTTGATAGTCTTAAGAGCCTCCATCACCATCATTGCGGTTTCTGAATCGAGCTCACCAGTCACTTCGTCAGCTAGGACGAGCTCTGGTTTGTTCGCCAAAGCTACACAGATGGCAACTCTTTGATTCTCACCCCCGCTTAGCTGGCTTGGTTTGTGAGTAACTCTTTCTGATAGACCCATCGTATCAAGAAGCATTTTTGCTCTCTCATTTGCGGCCGCCTTTGGTGCACCAGCGAGTCGCATTGGGAGTGTAACATTCTTGAAGGCTGTCAGCCCAGGCACTAAGTTGCCAGTTTGCCAGACAAATCCGACTTTAGCCCTCCGAAACAGCATTGATCGTCTATCATCTAGAAGAGTCAAGCTATTCCCGTCAAAGAGAATTGCGCCAGCGGTAGGCTTGTCTAGAGCTCCGAGCATTTTCAGAAGAGTTGATTTGCCTGATCCACTCGGCCCAACGATACTAAGGAACTCTCCGTGCCCAACCTCGAAATCTAAACCTCTGAGGGCAATGACTTCCTTCTGTCCACGTCGATAGACTTTCATGAGGTCTCTCACGACGACTTTGTTTTCATGTGCTACTTTTTCCAAGTCTTCTGACATGATTCATTCCACA
Source organism: Candidatus Thorarchaeota archaeon (assembly GCA_016839605.1). Lineage (GTDB taxonomy): Archaea > Asgardarchaeota > Thorarchaeia > Thorarchaeales > Thorarchaeaceae > SMTZ1-83. The sequence continues at coordinate 1,465 of JAEOTX010000181.1, forward strand.
TATTGTATTTCTTCTGCGATGTTTCGTCTAAGATTTCTCGCAACGACGAAATAAGTCGCTGCAAGGGTGGAGAGTATTGCTGCTCCAAGGATAATAACTAGTAAAGCTATCGGCACTGCGAGGAGTACAGGAAGCCGATTCCATAGGGTTATTGTCATGCTACCCATATAGGTGAGTGGCAGTTGAATGACAAAGCTAGTAAGCAACAGACCCACCAAGCCACCAATTGCCGCAGCCAGAATCACTCCGGTCAATGACTCTATGAGCACTGCAACAAGGATTGCTCTTGACTCTGTACCTAAGGCTCGCATAACCGAGAATTGTCTTCTCATCTTACCAAACCTAACCATCGCAACTATGAGTACTCCTGCAGTTAGGTAGAGAAATGCAAACACAACGTTTAGCGTGTAGGCGCCGTAGATTGACTGCCCCGCCCTTGACTCAAGTGCCGCATCTATGAGGGCTTGAGTTGAATCTATCGATTGAAAGCTGTGTGGTGCAACCTCATGGATGTCGCGCAGGACTTGCGTGTAGTTTGCCCCCTCTGCTAGGTCGACGTATATTTTGTCAATCCGTGAGGTATTGAGACAAGCATGGACATAATCAAGGTTGATAACTAGAAAGTTGCTTGCTGAGGATTCACCTGGAAGGTAGTTATTGCCCCCACGGGCTTCGTATCCGCTTGCCATGACATCTATGATAGTGCAGTCGCTCACATTCTCCCAAAACAAACCTCTCAGTGTCAGGGTAAGCAGATCACTGTATACAGGTGTGTACTGGTAGCCTTCATAGTGATCAACTGGCTTGAAAGAGGTTAGAATGCTGGTGTTATCAGTGGCTAGCTGAGGTATTGAATCTGAAGGAATTGTATCTTTTGTGAAATAGTCTAGCCAGAACGCGGAATCTAACCACTCATTCGGCTGAACACCATACACTGAAACACCGTGGCTCACTCTTTTTCTAGTGCCGAATTCCGATGTCCAATAACTCACTTCAGCATCTGTTCGAAACGTTCCACTGGCATGAGACACGCCGTCTATCGCAGTGATGTTCTCCAGAATATCGAGTGTTACATTCTGCAATCCAGGAGCGACTTCAATACTGACATCAGCTCCCACCTCAAAATTCAGCACTTGTTTCATGTGGGTTGTACCAGTTGTGGCTGACAGCGAAGAGAATATTCCCGCCGCAAACACCATTGCAACGAACATCACGCCCATTGCTTCGCTCTTCTTGAATAATCGGATGTTTCCTGAAATGACCCGAGAACCGGCATGTAGAGACTTGCTGCTTATTCGTGCAAGCACTTTGGATTTTAGGGACGCAGTAGGACGAGATAGTAGCCTCGTTAATACTACCGTGAAGATACCCAATAGTGGAACTACAAACGCTGCAAACAGCATTGCACTATACATGCTCATAGACATGTAGCTCATAGCAAGGAGCATTGGCGAGAGGAGATACCCTGAGATAGCTAATGCAAGGAGATCTATCCCTGGACTGCTCATTTTCTCAGCCTCAAGCAGGACTTCTCTCTCTATTATGCTATGCGCCTCTGTGGGTGTCATGAGCAATGCTCTAATTGCTGATGGAAGTGCTACTATCAATCCCACTAGGAAGGAGAACAGGAACACAGCAGTCACAGCTTCGGGGGTGAGAAGCAACGAAAATTCAGCCAGCATGTCCAATCGAAATGACAAGAATTCGCGAACAGTAGCTGAGAATAAGGCGGAGATCGAACCTGTCATGATGGCTCCAAAGCTCCCCATGATTCCTGTTGCTAATGCTATACTCAAGACCCATCGGAATGCTTGCCAACCTGATGCACCACGAGTCTTGAGTGTTCCAACATCTCTTCGCCTTTCATCGGCAAGCAGATTGGAGTTGTAGTAAACAAGCATCACAGCCATGACCAATGTTGGAATTGAGAATGCTAATGCTACAGCACGCATACTGGTTCCCCAAGACATATACTCATACACTGCCCACAGCAGAGCAAACTCACTGACTCTGGCATATGGCAAGGCCTGCTGCTCAATTCTATGCTCAATATCCTGCATAGCTGAGATCGGATCAAGAGATGAAATTATCTCATGGTCCATACTTGACCAGATCTCGTCCTGTACGCCGCCATAATATCCTGTTTCATGCCCCTCGAAAGCTTGAAACAGACCTTCCCTGGTGGTGACCATGAGCAAAGCCGTACCGATTGAATCCTCCCAATAGTAGTGCTGCATAAACAGACTGGTGGTGAATGTGCCGACAATAGTAAAGTTGTGCCCTATCTCGTACCACCACCCAGAAGTATCATTGTACGCCTCCATCGAAACAGTGAGGTTGTCACCAATCATAAGACCTAGTCTACTAAGCTTGGCCTCTTCGACAAAACATGTTGTGTCAGTGAGAATGGATGGGTCCGCTCCAATGTCAAGCGCATCTGGGAATTTGTCATAGAATGTATCATTGACGCCAAGTAGTACATTGAATTGCTCACGGTAATCCTCCTGCCGCCAGTCATAGTATTCCAATCTTGATACAGTTTCTGTTTCAATAATCCATTCTTGTGAACTTACTATTTGCTCTACATCTTCAATGGTTGTTTCGTTCTGGCTATAGAAAGTATAGCTGAAAGTGAGAGTCATGTCAATAGGGATATCTTCTGTCATCTCCGCGAGGACATTAGGTCCAGCACTGTCCATATAGAATAGAATGCCGCCCAAGACTCCAGCTGAGATTGAGAACACAATCAAGGTTGCTGCAACTTGAGGCGCCCGTGAAACTATTCGAGCTGTCAGGAACATTACACATCGCCTCCGTAAGGTCCTGCTTCAGCCCATGCCGCATTTAGAGCCGCAGCTATATTGACTCTTGACCCGAGCACAGCAATTGCTGCGATGAACAATACTGTTGAAACAATGAAGAACATCAGCACAAGAACTAGCGTTGTCCAGGGAATCACTGGAAATACAACTACAGGAAACAGAAATGACCAAGTACTATACGACCCCAGAGACGACAGTAAGGAATTGGCCATAAATAGTGGGCCATATCCAAAGAGCAAGAAGATACTTACTAGCGTCAACACTAGAAGCTCTGCACCTTGTGCTCTAACAACGAGACTATTCTTTGCTCCCATAGACCTGAGTAGAGCAATCTCTCTTTTCCTCGCCGTGATCCCTTCAACTGCATATATTCCAAATGCCCCAAGTATTACTCCTACCGTAAAGGTGGTGAGCATTGTGTCTACAGCTCGGTCTATTTGATATGTTACTTGACCTAAGTAGTAGGAAATTTCGTGTATCACAGTTCCCCATTTTTCGAATATGATGACGCTTGATCCTCCAGAATCAAGTACGTCAATTGCCATTGTCGTGCCGTTTGTTCCTGTCTTTGTGCTTGCTACACAGAAGTGATCTGTTGTCAAAGTTTCATTCAACAAAGTTTCTGCATAGGCTCTATGGATCCACGCTCGGCGAGTTCCATATGACTCACTCCAATAAGGAGGGGGAGGAATGATCTGTGAGGCTGCATAACCGTATCCTCCATAATAGAAGACATCGCCGCCAGTCCGGTAATTTGAGTACTTCTCCAATATTTCTGGAATTGCGGGAGCAATGCCAATCACTGTAAACTCAAAGACTTGTGGTACTATCTCTTGTTCAAAGGCTCGAAGAAGGCTTCCCACTTCAAGACTATAGGTGTCTGCAATATCCTGAGTCACTATGATGCCTGTTGGGTTGTTCTCTAGTTCCATAAGGAGTGGGTTCAAGCTAGAATCATTGAGTCGCACTCCTGACTGGTCGTATCCGATACGACTATACTCCGCCGGGTCAATTGCAGCAAAATACGCACGACTATACCAGTCATCTGCTAAATATAGAGTTGTGACATCAATCTGTGTTACCTCTTCGGTTACAGCATGGCTTGATATATTCTGCAGGAATCCGTCCCACTTCGCTTCCTGAAGCGGATCGAGCTGAAACGCCACATCTGCACCCATTGCAAACCGTGAATGATTCATGTGAGTGGCAGGTAGAGTGCTGTCAACTAGTGCATTGTTCCATGCTAGACTGATCGCCAATACAAGGACCATAACAGCTGGCCCTGCTGATGATGCTTCTTTTCCGATGCGTCGTACTCCGACCGATGAGGAAACTTCTCCCACTATTCTCACGAAACGCCTGGACAGCACAACGGATCCTCGTCTGAGACCTTTGACCACCAAGCTCGCTACCCCTAGAAAGAGAGGTAAGGGTGTGATTGATGCCAGAAAGCCAAGCAGGAAATTAGATTGTATCTCTGGTCCTCCTGCGTAGAGTGCAACCATAAGGAGTGATGTTAATGCAACAATCATTACGTCCCATCGAATCAAAGTGAGACCTTTAGCGACTTTCGCCAATCTGCCTGTGTCTTCTTCCACAGTCTTTCGTGTTGAGTAAATGGCTCGATATCCAACCAATGTGAATACAGGCAATAGGAAGCCTATGACTAGAGCAATTAATAGTGATTCCAATGTGATCAGGAATGGCTCCTGAATCATCAGCGCGAAGTCAAACTGGAAGAACCCTGTAGCGGCAATCGCTATACGACTTCCAAATAAACCAAGTATCGGGCCAAGTAAACATGATGCCAGAGCAATGAGAGCTATCTCTCGGTTAATGATCCCATTCACATCTCCCTCTGATGCCCCTCTTGCCATTAACATATTAGCTTCATACCTTCGCTCATTCACGTTGAAGCGAATGGCAAGAAAGCTGACCATCAGCACTAGAAGGATAATAGGTCCAGCCCTCATGATTTGGGCAAGACGAGTCGACATCTGCCATGAAATGTATGAGAAGACTCCCCTCTGCAAGAAGTCGTTGGTGTAGTACTGGGACCATGGAGTAGTTGGAGTATAGTTGGGATCCAATGAATAGATCTGTTCACTTATTCCTGTCAGGAATCTGAGTGCCCCCGAAGCATCAAACGGACTTATCCTACGCCTATCTACATTTGCATGAATTGAGGTCCTGTAGTCCTGCTCTCCTATGAGAGAATCCGCTACGAGTAAGTCGCAGTAGAAGTAGTAGTAGGTATACCAGTCATCGCCAGTAGAGTCTCCTATACTGAAGACACCTACGACTGTGACCTCAGACGGTTCACCATAGTCTGTAGATGAATAATTCAATCGAGAACCAAGAGATATGTTCAACCAATCATCATCTACTATCCATTCGGTGATAGCGACCTCCGACGAGTTCTGCGGCATTCTACCAGCGATAATTGTGTATATGCTTGGGAATGCCTCCAGGTATTCCGCAGTGGGTGCCCGAACTTCCATAAACCATTGTACGTCTTCATACCCGTCGTTGAAGAAGATGAACCCCTCTGAGCCTTCCAGAAGGATTGCTTCGGTTATCCCATCTATGCCCTGAACTTGCGACACAATATCTTGAATCTCATAACCTTCCACGATGAGAGAGACATCACCCACATCAGTAGCCTCTTCCCAATAGTGTACTGAGTAGGAATCAACGTAGACGGTCATTCCCATTACTATCGTGGATACCAATAGAAAACAGAGAAGTGTTACTCCTCTGCGTCTTCTGCTTTGGAATGCTTCGTATCCAGCTGGGACAGCAGCCAATTATTTACCCTCACGCGTTAGTAATCAGTCCATCTCTCATTTTGAGCACGCGGTCCATCTTCTCGCCAACATCAGGATCATGTGTAACACAGATCAATGTGCCACCTTCCCCTTTCGTAAGCTCGATCAAGACCTTCATTATCTCTTCGCCAGTCGTGGAATCTAAATCTCCAGTTGGCTCATCCGCAAGGACGACAATAGAACTAGCAGAGCCAGGCGGCTTAGCGAGCGCTCGTGCAATTGCAACTCTTTGCTGTTCGCCTCCAGATAGTTCGTCGGGACGATGCTCGGCTCTCTCTGTGAGACCCACGAGGCTGATCAAATGGTCCACTCGAGACTTCCGTGTTTCTTCATCTACACCGCTGATAAGTAGAGGGAGTTCCACATTTTCATATGCTGATAACACAGGCAAGAGATTAAAGAACTGAAACACGAACGAGATCTTGTTTCTCCTTACTTGTGTGAGGTCTTTCTCGCTCATCTCTGTGATGTCTACTCCATCGATATGGACCCTACCGCCTGTTGGTTTATCGAGAGCTCCTATGAGGTTCAGGAGCGTTGTCTTGCCAGATCCGCTAGGACCCATGATGGCTACGGATTCTCCTCTCTTGATAGTAAGGGAGGCCTCTCTAAGCGCATGAACAGAAATCTCTCCCATGGTGTATGTTCTTGAAACATCATCTAGGCGCACTATCATATCATCGTTCAGCTGAAACCACTCCTGTCTAGAGAATGTTTGCTATCTTGACCCCGTTCCACGATTTAATAAATCACTCCGTTCGAGTACAGAACAGAGAGATGGCTTGAGTACTTCGAGGAATTTCTGGCTATAAACTCAACTATCTGAGAAAGAATGTACACCAATCCGAATTCTCTTTCTTCCCACAACCCAATTGTTTTTTTGTACAATCGTTCAATGCTATCATACGAAACTTTATCAGAAATTTAGGTATTATCTGATTGTAGAATAGTAACAGGTGCAACAAGGATTGTCTGATGAAATAATGGAAATGCGCTATGAATTCTTCAGTTGGAGAGGATTCCTTGTTGGCGCTGCGATAATTTCCGCAGCCCTCGTTTTGCAATCGTTTCTTGGGTTTCCCAACATATGGGTTGAGAGTGGAACACAATTCGCCATTCAGATAGTCCTTACAGGCATTGTAGTAGGTATCGCATCAGGGAGCATCTTGGTCTTCCTGTATCCGCCAAACCAGGACATAATTGGAGTGGTTGGTCTTGGGAGCGATGATGCACCACAGTATCTGTCACTTGCACTCGTAGTCATTGCCTTGGTAGACCCGATTCTAAGCGGTTTTATCTTCTTCTTTGACTACTTTGCAAACGACCCATTCATTGTGATTTGGGTCATAGCGAGCTTCGCTGCTCCTAGTGTAGGTCTTACTGCGGCAATGTTTGACCGGACAAATGCGATAGCAGCAGATCTCAGGCTATACTTTGCACATCACGATAAACTTGTGTTGACCAGCCTCGACTGGCTACAAGGAGTGGGGCCTCGAACCGCGATGTATCGAATGGGCATGCTAGAGAATGCTGCAAGGAAATTCGAAGGACTTCGTTTCTCAGGACATGTCATTATCAGAGAAAAGGATACTTTCTCAGTGAAGAATGAATGAATGCTGATTACCTACTTCTGATGTTTTTTCTTCATGTGACTCGCTAGTCCTTCCTCAGTCCACGCAACCCATTCACACTTGAGACAACTAAGCTTGGAACTACCTAAGCCAAACCTCGGCGCAGCCTTCTCGGTTAATTCGTAGATAGTGCCTCCATATCCACTGTGCTTCTTAGTGTTCACCTTGAATCGCTTCCTAAAACAATCAACACAGATACACATGTCTTTTCGAGCATCGTGTATGAACTGCTCTTCCAGATTTTTCGCGATTCCTATAGGGTCTACTGTCTTTCCACAGCTTTCACAATTATCTACCGTGTTAACCACGCTCGCCGTGTATTGTAAGGAGAATCTTCTATGCTGTCTGTAGCGCATATCTGCGGAGTATAAGACTATTTCCAGTCATTCGCTAATCTTCTTATCAAAGTCAAAAGAGAATTAGCGTCTATTCTTCGGGTTTATTTTGGGCCGCCAGCTCAGCTGAAGTTGTAAAGACATCGAGGACCCCCTCCCCAGTCAGACATGATGTTCCGATATAAGCTACAGGATGCAATTTCTCCTCGCTGCCAAATTTCTTAGCAAGCTCTTCGGCAAGTGCGAAGCCCTCTTCTGGTGTCACGGGTTGGTCTCCTTCATCTTCATCGAATTCCGCGACTAGATCTGTTTTGTTGGAAACAACAACTATTGGAGGCACCTCTTCTGTAGTGATAGTAGCTTCTTTGAGCCAGAAATCTATGGATTCAAAGCTCCATCTGTCTGAGGCTGCATAAACTACTATCAGCGCCTCTGCTTCATCATAGAATTCAGTTCTTGATATCTTTGACTTGACCGCCTCGTCAAACGACCAGACTCTAATTCTCACCCTGTGATTCTCGGTCTCCACAATTTGAGTGTGTATATACGGTTCTCCACCAGGTGCATCGTCTTCCACTGGTTCGAGTTCGGCCTTTCGCATTAGACTGCGCTTGCCAACTCCGGCTTCGCCCAGAATTAGGATTTTCGATTGGATCAGAGGTTTGACAACATGGGCTGGAGTGGTCTTCACGGCTGGTTCGGCTTGCACAGCTTCTGGCTCAGGTACTGTTTCGATCTCTTCAAAAACCTCTTCCTCGAATTCATCTTCTGTTGGAGGGGCGGGTACGGCTTCCAATTCAGGCTCTGGTTCTGCTACATCGATTTCTTCAGCTGGTTCAGTGACTGGAATTTCAACCTCAGGCGGAACCATTTCTGCCTCTGGCTCTTTTTCCTCTTCGGCAAGTGCGTCTTTCTGCGTTGTCGGAGTTGAAGCAAAAGTAGTTGGAGCTGCGGTTATTTCATCTGAACCTGCAACATTGATTCTAAGACCTGGTTTTGCCGGTTCTGCTTCCTCTTCATCCACAGAATCTGCTTCAGGTTTCGGCCTTGCTGCCATGAAGGTGTCACTCATCGACTCTACAGCATTTAGTGCATCCGTGATGTTGCTGAAATCATCTCCGTCTAGGACCGTAACACCTGGGACATCAAGCTCAGGATTCTCCACAAAGGTGGCTGCAGTATCATCGGTCGACAACGGTTCACTTGGAGTCTTAGGTGCTTCATCCTTGACAATAGTAGCGACTTTGGGTTCAGGCCTTGGCTTGGTTGTTTTTGGTTTCGCTTCTGCAGGTGCCGTTTCAAGTTCTTGGGCAGATACTATCTTCTTTGCAGTTGGCAGTCCTATTCGTACAAGAACGTCTCGCAAGATACCCGGAGCAAGAATTTTCCTTCTGACTCGAAAGAACATCTCAACCTCTTCAAGCACATTGTCAAATGATCTATGCTTTGTGGGTATCTTCTTTTTGACAATACCTTTGTCTCTGATTTCAACATAGCCTGGAATGAGCGAAACGCCAATGGTAGTTCCTGGTACTATCAGCTCCTGCGACGCTCCAATAAGCAGATGAGAATCGACTGCCGAATTTGTTTGATAACTGTTTCTCCGACTTCGTGCAGCAAACTAGCAATTCTACTGCATTATCATGGAGCGTTCTTGTCACATTCACACTCCAAGCCAAGATTTATTCTCATGTTCCTTTTCTGTTCTTCAGTAGAGCTCTCAGCCATTTCCCTTATTTGATCCACAATGAGGTCTGTGAGTGATGTAACGGTTTCATCGGAAGGAGCATTCATACAAATTTCCGTGGAGAATTTTATTTAAAGGTCTACCAATGAAGCAATCTGCGCAATCACAAGACACTGATACAGATACAGAAAGAATTATGACTACCTTGGATTGTGATTGCGATGAGGTGTCAGGATGACAGACGTCGATTTTCGTGACTATGTAGAAGTCATCAAGGACTGGCCTGAGCCAGGGAAGGCTGTTATTGACATTAGCCGACTCCTGGAACACCCAACGGTATTCCATGAAGCGGTGGTCACCTTGGCCAAACCATTTCTGGAAGTCCAGCCGAACAAGGTTATTGGTATTGATCTTCGAGGATTAGCCTTGGGTAGTGCCATTGCGTATTATTTGGGATGCGGTGTTGTGCCGGCCCGATCAATAGCATATCTTCCTGAAGACTACAGTCGGCCTGTGGAGCTACTACCGATTAGCAAGTTCGCGGATCATCGTCTTTCACTTGTTTCGGAGTCTATCGATAAAGGAGATCGCATAGCTATCGTCGACGACTGGCTGATTAAAGGAACGACGGTTCTAGCAGTCAAGAAAGCGGTGGAAAAGCTGGGTGCTACTGTTGTAGGAATCGCCTGTGTTATCAACAATCTTTCCGAAACAAGGAGAAAGCTTCTGGGTAGGCCTGAAGTACAATCACTCATCGAAAATCTCGTCACTGACACGGAGTAAGCGGTTGCTTCTTACCAAATGTATGAGATGAGATAGAGCGAAAGGATTGACATTGCACCATATATTGCAGCCATCACTTCAGTAGATGCCGCATCTTCCAAAAAGAAGCGGCAACATGCGGCAGTGCCACTCCCTTTTTATTTCAGAAACTCATTGCTTCTCTCAGACATACATAGAGAAACCGTCCCAGAAGCTTCATGACATCATTCCTTCCCCGCGATGCCTCAGACATCATTTCTGATACAGTATCCTGCAGTGATGAATCCCGTGCTCCTATCTCAAAGAGTGTACTCGCGAGAGGCCCTGTGAAGATTTTCTGTATGAGGAGTTGTGACTTAATCTCGGTCCCAAACTGCTGCATCCAAATTCTCTGATAGAGACTCAGCGCTGTTTCATCAAGCGTACCTTGGTCTAGGCATTCCCCTAAAACTCCCGCAGCAAGCTTTCCAGCTGACATAGCATACGCTATGCCTCCTCCTGTGATTGGATTCACCATCCCAGCAGAGTCACCCACAAGTAGGCAGTTATTTGAATAGGACTTAGAAATGGGCCCTCCAGTGGGAAGTAGAGCTCCCTTCACACCTCTCAGATCCGCTTCTCTAGTGATATATCCCTCACTTTTGAGAAGTTTGACAAATGAATCAAAGTACATAGGCAGTCCTCTCGCATGATTTCCAACGATTCCAAGCCCTACGTTGATAGTATCCAGTTTGGGGAAAATCCATCCATATCCAGGTAACCCGCCCAAGTTGGCAAAGAAGTGATACTCTCTATCTTCAGTGTAGAGGTCCTCAACAAATGATGACTTTGTGGGAATCTCCGCGACTCTACAAGCAGTCACGCTTCCTGATGACCATCTGGTGTTCAATCCAGTTGACCTAGCAACCATGCTTGTTACACCATCTGCACCAACAAGGGTTCTTGCAGTAACAGTTGAACCATCTCCGAGATTCACTACTGCTCCGTTAGGTGAAATGTCAATTGATTTTGCTCTATGACCAGCCAGTGAAGTAGCGCCTTCATCAACAGCTGATTCGAAGAGAACATTGTCAAAATCTGTTCTTAGTGCAACCGCCATATCGACTCGCCCTCGCATCACTGTCTTTCGGTTAGGAGAGTGAAGCACTCCCACGCGACATACTCCTTTGAGGAAGTCTTTCTCCCTCCTCTTGAGATAAGGGAACTCGTCAACTAGATGAGTTGAAAATCCTCCTCCACATGGCTTGTCTCTGGGAAACTTGTCCTTATCGATGAGACATACTTCATAGCCCTTTTTTGCCAGATATCTAGCTGCTGTAGAACCGCCTGGTCCTGCTCCTATTACCGCAACATCGAACATGCTTGCGACCTGATAGTCAAGCCTGCCAAGGGGTTCTTTTGCTTTCCGTTTGGACTCCCTTTTGGTCTGGACCCGAGAACCTTATCTGCTTGGCTTTGCACCCAATCGAGAGGCCAGATGAGCGGGTTAATACTTCGGAGAAGAGAGCTGCGCGCCAATATTCGGTCAAATGAGATTTGGGATCGCAGACTTCACCTCTTCGCTACAGGGGTATTGATTCTCAATATATCACTGATTCTCTACACTATGTTATCAGTGACTATCCGGATGTCATTAGCAGGTATCGGATTCATTGACTCTCTCCCTATCTTTCTCTATATCCTTCCGCTCGTGATCATTCTGCCTCTAATTGTGAGGGCATATTATAGGGACAGATTTGCACCAGCAAGCTTCGTCATCCTTCTCATTGCATCTGTCTTCTTCGGTGTACTCTCACTTCTTGTTCGTGGATTCATTTTCTTCCTTCTTCTGAACGCTTTGACACTGTGTATCATTTTCTTGATGGGCCGTTTCCGTCTGAAGACCAGCATTCGCCAAGTAGGAAGAAAGACATGTGTCACATTTGTCATCATCAATCTACTCGGCTTGAGCTTTCCTGTGACCACACTTGCACTAGGTCAAACACCCCTTGCATTGATTGAGCCTACTGGTGAGATGAATCTGACACTTGAAGTCCCTTTGGCTGATTTCGATTTCAGCTACACCGATCTGACACCTAGTGCAGCTCTTCTTCAAAATCTCAGCTCTGCAGATATCGCATTAGACCTTCATCTACTAGAGGGAAGCACAGATTCTTTGAGTCGCTTGCGAGACTGGTTAACTGCTCTCAATCAATCGTCAGTTCAATATACCGTAACAATGACTGCACCAAGAGAGTCATTCATTGAAAGCGAACCAAGATCGCTGGGAACAACATCTGTCATCCAAGGAGTCTATCAAAGCCATCTTGATTCGTTGCAACAGGTTGTTTCGGAGCTAGAATCACTGAATATGACAATAATGCCTTACTGCATATACTTCGATATGACATTGTCAGCGCCCGAGTGGCAGATTCTTATGGCGCGAACACGCAGCCTTGATCTACCCGGCTTTTCCAGTTTATTTCGTTCTTCATTGGATACCATTGATGTGAGTGCGCTGGAAACTGGTGCAGCACTCCTAGTAAGCGAATCCGAATCATCTGACCTAAGTTCAGGCGTATTAGTTGAATCATTCATTCTTGATGACCTTCAGGACTCTGACAACGTAGCAATGAAGGTCTGTGGCCAAACAGTATATACTCTCTCTCAGTGGGATAAGATACAGGTCGACTGCTCTCGATCAAGGTTCTCCTATGAGATGCAGGGTGATGTTGGGGAATACCTCACTCATTCATTCTCAAGAACTGCTGCGCAATATGGGCTCGATTGGTCGATGCGACTTGGAACCACAGGCAACGAGACTGATATGCAATCAAGACCCAACCTAGTATACAACTCTCTGGAGAGCATAGCGGAGGACTTGGTAATAGCTGAAGGAAATGGAGTGTCCTCGCTGACCATGGAATCACTATCCCTTCTCCTTGCAACGTTTGGTCCGGATGCTGTGGAAAATCTTATGGCATCTATTCATGACATCACACAAGTAGGTGTCACATACACATTCAGGATCTATGCCTTTCGAGCAGTCTTTATCGCTATCGATTCTTTTGACCCAATCATGATTTAGGTGATTTGAGATAGACTTCAAACACGCCCATCCATATCTCACTCGTTGGCTCTGCTCTGATCAGGATGTCGCCATCAAAGTTCACACTAAGCGGCTTAGCTGGACTCTTCTTCCATACATCTGAGAAGATTAGGGAGTGCAGGCTGTTCTGAAAGTCTTCGGTCACTTGAGAAATTTTCGTTTCTATGTAGGCCTTGTCAATGCCAAATTGGGAGAGGTCCTCGCTCGTTCTAAAGAGCCGCTCTTCACTTACCGCTCCGAGTTTTTTGTCAAATGTGTAGCCTATCCCTCCAACGAAATAGAACACCCCATGAGGAATAGCACAGTCATCCCCCATGACAATTATGTCGTTCCCAGTCAATGTGATATAGAGTGGGTCTGCAACATTGAATGCAATGGATGCGGCTTCGATTGACACCTCATCCATCTTGAGTGTCGTCTTTAAGAAATCCTGGAGCGTGGACACTCTATTGTCAAAATGAAATGGTGTGAAATCACCCATGTGAACTACATTTCTCGCTTTCCGAAGAAGTACATCGATTATGCGCTGACATTTTTTCAGGAAATCAACTCTCTCTTGATAAGCGTCAAGGAGGAAGCCTGCAGAAATAGCCACCTTCAAGTATTCCAGTGACCTTATGTCTGATAGAATCGTTCGGCACAGAAAGCTCTCTTCCTCCGTTTCAAGAAATCCTTCTTCTTTTGCAACCTCGAATGGGATAGGATTTCCCATAAACACCTGCGCTGGCTTCTTTCGTTTGGACTTGAAGAAAATGCCAATGTCCAAGCCTGAGCGTGTTATATCGCTCAGCTGTCGAACGAATGGGCCTTCTGGTACTATTTCTCTAGCCCTTGTTTTTTGGTACAGTTGGGTATACTTTCCGAACAGATCTGCTCTTGACATGCCGCATCACGTTAGCTGCAGATACACTCGTCAGGGTTATTATCTCTTGTCCATGTTAACTGAAACAAGCCACAATGTATAAAGAGGACCTATCTCCCGCTGTAGGAAGCCTGAAACGGCTTCGACCTAGGTGTTTCTGATGGAACGAAAGAAGAGAGGTCTATTGCTTGCGTCAGCTGGCGTCCTGCTATTTGTGATATCATTGGTATTGCTTTTGTACTTCGCAGACCTCTACTTGATTGCACTTGTCATGATGTTCATTGGAGTTGTGCTCATTGGAATGGGAACGGCTCTAGTAAAGGGGATAGATGCCTCCATTGAAATGCCTAGTGATGATTGCTATTATTGCAGGGGAATAGGTAAGATTGGCTCAGGCGATGAAATAGAAACGTGTCCAAGGTGTGGCGGCACCGGACTATCACGCCAGGATGACTAGAATCAGCACAGCATTTGTGCATTTCGAACAGCAGTTATTGTGGCGATATTCAATGAGAGACATACTAGTAATGGGGCATCGCGGTTCACCAAAGGCTGCACCAGAAAATACCCTCAAATCTTTCGAAATTGCCATGCAAGCAGGCGTCGACATGGTAGAAGTGGATGTTTGGAAAAGTGCAGATGGCCATATGGTTTGCATACATGACCCGGATGTTTCATCCACCACCAATGGATTTGGAATGATAGAAGAACTCACTCTAGCAGAGATCAAGTCATTAAATGCAGGCGAGGGTCAAGAAGTGCCTCTCCTTTCTGAAGTGTTTGATTTGGTCCAAGGAAATGTAGGTGTCAACATTGACCTCAAATCTTTTGGAATAGAAAAGCCTGTAGTAGACTTAGTGATTGAAAGAAGAATGAAAGACTCTGTCATCATCTCTTCATTCTTTCTTCTGACTATTGAGGTTGTTAAGGAACTGGACAAGGACATAGAGACTGGAGCCTTATTTCAGGTAGGGATGGACGACCACGTGCCGCACACCTTGCATGTAGGCGCCGATGCGATTCATCCACCCCTTGTAGATGTCAATAAGGAACTAGTGGGTCACGCTCATAGAGAAGGATTGAGAGTCAATGTCTGGGATGTTGATGATGAGGTTGATATGCTTCAAATCTTAGAGTGGGGTGTCAATGGGATAATTACTGATTTTCCTAAGATAGGAGTTCGTGTCGTTGACGATTGGCTATCTGAGAGGAAATAATGAATTCAGCCTGAAACGCATTATCTGAAAATAGCTGATTGAGAGAATATCTAGCGATGAAGATGACTTCCACAAAGATGGGGCGCCAATCGGACTATTCTATCATTCAGTAGTTCAGAATTGGTGCTCTACCTTTGTGAATTTGAATCCCTCATTCATCATTCCTAATCTGACACCAGCAACCAGCCACGAAATGATGCATAGAATTTCAAGACCAACCACCAGCGTAACAAGGAGTCGGATCACGAATGCAATCTCAAGCGCAGTGGGGAAGACTGAGAATGTTGCGAATACAATTATAGCCACTACTGCACCAAATCCCAATCCCAATACTGATGATACCCTGATGTACTGACCTTCAAATGCACGTCCCGTGTTTTCCACTTCTGCGGCGAGATTCATGTTGAGAGAAAGCACTAGTACGAAGCTGACTGCGTAGAGTGCAAGCAAGACTGCTGCCGCTGTGCTTGCAACATGAGCAATACCTACATTGAAGGCAATTAATGGAATCATGAGCGCAAAGATGACACTAATACCCATTAACATCTGCCCGCCAGTGTATCCTCTTCCATATGAGTATCCAGCTAGTGATACATTGCGCAAGAGAAGCATAAGTGCAGGCAATGCAACAACTGTTGATGATTGAATGGCTTCAGGGATTAATGGGAATAGCCTGATGTTGAACCATTGGTTAGTTGGCCAAATTGCCGCAGGACCACTGCCAAAGCCTCCAAGAATGAACATTACGAACAGACCAGATGTTAGAATACTTAGAATAACAGAGAGTGCTCCTTGCGAGTAACTAGTGAGCCCTCGTACAAATGTTTCAACCATAAGCAGGCCTTGAGTAATGATGACAATTATCCATGTAATAGTGACGAAGTCTGCAAGTACGAAGGGGTGAACCATAAGGAAAATCGAGGTTAAGGCGAGAGGGATTCCCGTAATGACATCGGTCGTCGCAGCATAGAGCGCACCCATTAGGAACATTACTGCAGCAGGTGCCATTGAAAGCCAAATTCCAACACCTTCAGCTCCATCGAGCATTGTTCCAGCTTGAGCTGAAGCAATAACTCCCAATGCTGCAAGAAGGACCATAAACCACTTGACGCCACCTTTGATGATGTCTTCTCCAATATGTGCTACACTCAGCTCTTTTGCTCCAAGACGCGGTGCGAGCATGATCCAAAATATCATGGAGGTGCAGAGAGCAAATATTAGTGCAGGATTTGTAACGAATATGTTCTCTTGTACTGGATCCAACGTGCTCCATGGCCTCCAGATGGATATTTCGCCAATTGAGGTAAATGGTCCTACAAATACTGCAGCTGAACCGATTAGGAAGGTCAAGAAGCCACTGATACCAAAAGCGAGTTTTGCTTTGTTGGGGGATCTGGCATATTCACGTATACTACCCAATGGCGACCACCAATATAGGAAGGTGCTAAATTGGCCAATCAATAGAAAGGCGTAGCCGATGTAGACAATACCATTACCCATTATTTGACCTAAGGCAACTATGGGAATGAAGAAGGCATTCATTAGTCCGGCGAGGAAGCCGAACCAGTTCTTGCTTGTATCTGTATACAGTACTGCATTTAGTTGCCATAGAATGGCGAACAGGCCGAACTGGATTGAGAATCCAGACATGAAATTAGTCTGGCGATCCACATAAACTCCAGCCTGAGCAGGACCCACGAATAGATTGATAATCATGATGGCTCCAACAGCAATGCATAGATAGATGATGTAGGAATAGTTGGAACCAAGCCGCAGTTTCAGAGCTCCGGAACCGAGTACCTGCAGCAACAGCCCAGCAATGAGCAAACCTAAGAACAAGGCGGCTGCCAATTGATATGTTTCGGTTTGGAATACCACAAAGGGGATTGTGGGAATCGGTAGAAGGGAGTAACCTGCAGTCATGAAGATGCCTACTACTGCAGCAGCGATACCCAACAATGCGCCAAATCCACTGATTCGACCGACTGGCTCAACTGCTACTCCATCTGGTGTGGTCTGAGTGAATATTGTTTGCAATGAGCCTGTGTCTTCAATGCTTCTATGGATTTCAGGAGGTCTCTCAGAATCAGCGGTATCAGGTGAATCAGTGCCTGCTTGAGAAATGTCAGGACTGGCGGCAACAGGAGAGCTGTCCCTACGACCTCTCTGCCATCTCCAGCAACAGACAAACGATCCTCCGACTACTAAAATCATGAAAAGCATATTCAAAGTTGGGTCTGAGAATGCCTGCATCATCTAATTCCTCACTCGAAGATGGTCGACCGTTGGCTTCGGCTACATTTGTGTGAGCTATAAATGCCTATCGGAGCCAGCGAAGAACAATGGACTTCTCTTGTGTAGCGCATTTTTTTTCATGCTTAGGAATACCTAAAAGGTGCGACATCGCAACCCCCCCCGAGGTTGGACAATATGACTTCTGACTTGAAAGTAATTGTCGGTGGAGAAGAACTGCATATGAACGAATTCGTTGCAAACGTAATTCATGATGTTGTTCTTGCTATTCTCAATAATCTTCGCGATATCCATCTAGATGAAATATCAAAAATCGAGGTTTCATAATAACCGGACCCTATCACCCATTGATCTTGGATGTGAACATAAATGACAGTGCTAGGTTGGAATGGTAAGGTTTTGTGGATAGACTTGTCCACTAAGGAAACAGTGGAAGAAGCTCTTGATCCAGGAATATATGAGAAGTTTATCGGTGGCAAGGGATTGGGATCTTACCTCCTCTATCGTGAGCTTGAGGCGGGCATTGATCCTCTTGGGCCACAGAATATACTCCTTTTCATGACTGGTCCGCTTCAAGGACTCCCTGCTCCTAATGTTGGGAGATGGTCACTCGTGACGAAATCACCCCTCACAGGAATATATCTTGACACTCATAGTGGCGGTGCACTTGGGAGAGAAATTAAGACCTCTGGATATGATGCTGTAGGTGTCAAGGGGAAAGCTGAGACCCCGACTACGATTGTCATTGCAGATGACACTATTAGATTCGAGGATGCATCGGGCATATGGGGGCAAGGGGTTCATGAATCGACAAAGGCATTGAAGGATGCTAATCAGAAAGGAGCCAGTATCTATGTAATCGGACCTGCTGGTGAGAATATAAGCCTCCTTGCTACGGGGTGCTGTGAGATTGCTCATCAGACTGGCCGGGGAGGCGCTGGGGCAGTTATGGGTTCAAAGAATCTCAAGGCTGTTGTGGCGAAGGGGTCCAAGCGGATAACACCTGCAGACAAGGATGTCTTTGGTGCTGTCCGAAAAGAGGCGCAAGAACTCTGGGATGACAAGGGCCCGGACTTTGGCTTCAAGAAGTATGGCACTGCATCGTTGATTGAAACCGCGAATGCTAATGGTCAATTTCCGACTCGCAATTGGCAGAGTGGGTACTTTGAGGGGCATGAGAACCTCTGGCCAGAGAAGCTAGCTGATTGGTATGCAGGCGACGACATGTCATGTCCACACTGTATAATGCGATGCACTCATGCTTATCGAACTGAGAATCCCGATGTTGAGGGTGAAGAAATCCTATCAACTCCTGAATATGAGACTTGGGGGATGATGGCTGGCGATTTGGGAATCGATGATCCACATGTGCTTCTCAAACTCTGCTATCTCGCTGACGACTTGGGACTTGACACTATTGGAGCAGGCTCTGTGATTGCTTTTGCCATGGAAGCCTTCGAGAAGGGCATACTCACTGAAGAGGAAATCGGATTCCCATTGAAGTTCGGTGATGGCCAAGCTGCAATCCGTACTCTTAGGATGATAGCCAAAAGAGAGGGCATTGGTGATGTGTTAGCACTTGGCACAAAGAAAGCTGCAGCCAAGATTGGAAAGGGTAGTGATGCACTAGCAGTTCATGTAAAGGGACTTGAGACTGCTGCATGGGATCCCCGAGGAAAGAGGGGATTGGGACTCTCATATGCGACAGGGGATGTAGGTTCTAGCCATCTCAGGGGATGGCCTGATACATCTGAACCACCAACTGAATCCGCTATTGATATGGTTGAGTCAATGCTCGAAAGCCGATATCTCAAGATTCTTCGTGACTCTCTTATTGTGTGTCATTTCGTCTGGAGATTCCCCCTTGGCTTTGAACCTCTCATACGTTTACTGAACGGTGCTACAGGGCTCAAATATGACCAAGAAAGCATCAACCTTTATGGACAGCGGATTGAGACTCTGACTCGAATGTTCAATCAGAGAGAGGGAATATCCAGAGTTGATGACATTCTTCCTACGCGATTCTGGGAAGGCCAAGTCAGTGGCCCCAACGAGGGATTACCAGCTTATGTAAGCAAAGAGGACTTCAATGCGAGTCTTGATCTATACTATGATCTTATGGGGTGGGACAAAGAGGATGGTCTACCCACGGCAGATACCCTGAAGAAACTGGGCTTAGATGAGATTGTGTGACGGAAACCATTAGAAGATGCGCTCTCTGAAGTATCTACGCAGGCATACGTCTTTCCGCATCTCCGTGAATTCACTATCTAAGTAGAGCGTGATAACATCCGCTCTCTCCTCTCGAACCACTGCGTCAAGTGCCCTCAGCCCTTTTTCTTGAGCGATTTCGATAGTCATGTCGAGCATTCTCCTGCCTAGGTCGGTGCTTTCCAAAGCATCTTCTATTTCGAAATGAAGAACATGTCCTATATCCCCGAGTTCCGGATCTCTCACCACATCTAACTTCAAAGCGGCAACTACGATATCTCTTGTTGCTGCTACGATATACATGGTTTCTCGAGCTGCTCCAATTGATGAGAGCGGTTGGCGACTTGATAAGCCATGGAAGTCAAGACCTTCTCTCTTGTAGAACTCTTCTAAGGACATTCTGTCTTGAGCTGTGGCTAGCCTGACTTCTATCTCCAATAATCTCCTACTCCGCAAATTCCGAAAGACCCACCATAATAGATAGAAATGTTGTGGTAACGCAATCTGTCTTCTTGGTGCACATCTTCATATATTGAAACGTGGTTATTGCGTCTGAATTCATCATGGAAACTTCAAATCCGTCACTAGACACAAGAAGCACTTCTGACAGCCTTCTCCTTCTCCTCCTAGCAATGTGCTTCATAATCCTCTTACTGGCTATAGCTTTCATCTACTTACCCGTTTTATACAGATAGGATATGCATCTATTTGATTACTTCATATATCCTTTCAATGCATTTTGTGAACTCGCTATCAGGATGTCGCATTGTAACCACATAGCGACTG
>JAEOTX010000182.1 GCA_016839605.1 Candidatus Thorarchaeota archaeon
GCGCCGTTCACGTATGTATGGTAGCTATGACTCTTCTTTGCATTGAACCGAACCCATCCATCTGCACTTGTAGCTTTTTCATAGTAGCCGGGACCGTTGATTCCTTTGATGTAGGTCTCCTTTTTGTTAATGTACTTCTCGTAGTCTTCATGCCCCTTCTGCTCCACATCCAAAATCTGTGTATGATGGGGGACAGTGACATCCTGAAGCACATGGATTGCAAATCCTAGATTGTAGTATGCTTCTTCTTTGTTACCCCCTTTGTAGAAGTCGACGGCTTTGTCAAAGTACCCCTGAGCATAGCTACCTGCTCCTTGGAATATCATTAAGAAGCCGAAACCAGTTGTGGGGTCACAGTAGTGGTCCTTCGCGGCAACAGGCAAGCCACCAATGACTCCCATGCCCCAGTCGGCGTCATAGGACCCCCTCTGCATATCCGTGAAGTAAGAGTTGACTTCCGAGCTGATCTTTGAGTATCCATCCGAGCCCAGAATGTTGATGGCTCGAAATGTTATCCAGTCATGAGGGTCATTACCCGTCTTGTTGTAGCGGACTCCACTGGAGTTACCATAGGCGGCTACTGGCGTGACAGTGACCGTCATGAGTAGTATCAAAATGGTAAACGATACCATTATTCCTAAACGAATGCGTCTGTTATCTTCCATTTCTTCTCCTCAATTAGACGATTGACTGTAAGAGCAGACCTTTTTGTAGACTAGGACTAAGAAACAGTGTATTGAGGCGGCGGCAATGAATGCTAACTCTCCCACAGTCATTCGAATATTGGATTTTTCAGCACTTAAACCTTGAGCGACGTATGATGGCTACGGAAGGAGGTAGTGCTCGCTGAAATTCGGATTGTCGGTCTGAGCAAATAATGCTTAAGGACTAAACTTTCACCCCTTTCACGGTAGTTGGAACCGGAGGTTGTAGCCTTGAAAGCCATTCGCGCCAGTATTGTCCTTAGTTTTATTTTTCTAGTAGTTTCAGTGCCTATATTCTCACCAAGCCCTTTCTGGCATCAAGACAGTGATATCGATTCTATGTCGCATGGATACGAAAGGTCGTATACACCACACAGTCCAATTGTTATTACTAGCGAGTCTAATTTCACCGACCTTGGCTTTCCGGGAAATGGCTCCTTGTCAGATCCATATGAGATTCAGGGGCTTGAGATTTCGACGTCTGGAGACTGCATATCCATTTCGAACATTCGAGCGAATTTTACAATAAGGGACTGTATGCTCACTTCAGGAATTTCTGAGTCTGGATATGGAATCTTGCTAGACAATTCAACATCAGGGACAATCGAGAACTGTACAATAACAAACAAGGACATTGGTGTAAGGCTCGATCATGCAGATCTGCCCTCAGTATCCTTGTGCGATATAAGCAAATGTAGAATTGGAATATCCTCTCTTATTCTGTTCAATGTCAGCATAACAGACTCAGACGTCTACGACTGTTCTTATTACGGAATCAGTCTATCTTTCACAAGATACAGTGAAGTTCTGAGAAATGATGTTCACCGTAACTACTACGCTGGGATCGTGCTCTCATCTTCTGATGATAGTATTGTGGCTGAGAACACAGTTTCTAGTCATCTGTATGGTTCCAGCAACTATCTCTTCATTGCCTTCGGAGGAATATCTCTCGAGTGGTGTGATAGATGTGAGGTCGCAAATAACACAGTCCTCAACAACGATGTTTCAGGCATCTATCTCTATGACTTGCATCATACTGTGATTGAGAACAATTCCCTCTCTGGAGGGCCTAGAGGAGTTTGGGCGGATGAATCGTACGATTGCAATCTGATTGACAACAACATGGATAATCACAGTATTGCTGATGTCTACTTGGACGAGTCATCTAACTGCACCATCTCGAGTAATCAGATGGCTCGAGGACTACTTATCAAGGGAGTTGAATGGTCATACTGGAACCACACCCTGCAGACTAATGATGTAAATGGAAGACAACTGCTCTTCATCAAAGGCCTGACAAACACTGTCCTAGATTGTTCTGCTGCAGGTCAGCTTGTCATATTCAACAGCACCTCAATCACAGTGGAAAACGTAGACATCTCAGGAGTCTGTACAGGATTTCAGATCGCTCATAGCACAAATGTGTCCGCACAGTGGCTCACCATTAGCGATTGCTCAGACGATGGCATCTTCATAGAGTCTTCTCGCAACTTGACTCTCGCAGATGTTATACTGACATCTTGTGCCCTTGATGGCATCCATATCTCAAGATGTGAAAACGCATCTTTAGTCAGATGCACTATCTCAGCTTGCATGGACGATGGCATAGAATATGAAACCAGCTCGAACCTAGATCTAAATGACATGTCAGTCATAGATAGCACAAGGGCTGGACTTCGTTTTACTGGTGCCAATGGGACTCTCTTCTCAGCAGACAATCAATTCGAGAACGGAACTGTCTTCTTCGACCCCGATTCGCTCATCAACATATCCGGAGTGTTCACAAATAGTACCGTGAATGGCAAGGAAATCCTCTTTCTTGATGGTGCTACTGACAATGCAGTCGACGGAACCATGTATGGTCAGGTCCTCCTCAGGAATTGCACAAGGGTTTCTGTTCAGAACGGAGAGTTCTACGGAGTTCAACTTGCATTGTGCAACAATTGTCTAGTTGACGGCTTTCAGAGTGAAGAGGCCGAGATAGGAGTATCTATCGCTTCATCATGGAATTCGACATTGAGCAATGCAGAAGTCTATGGAAGCACTATGCATGGAATCTACCTGACCGATTCAACAGGAATCTCTATTGTCAGCTGCAGTCTGAATGGAAATGGGTGGCACGGAGTCGAGGTCGCGTACTCAAATGCCTCAGTCATTAACGCGAATAGGATTGGAGCTCATTCACGCGGCATATTTTTTGATAACAGCCGTGATTCAGTTCTATCAAATAATACCATCAGAGATTGCAATAGAGGCATTGATCTGTTTCAGTCATACAATATCACTATAGTCAATGAAACAGTGTTTGCTTGTTCCAGCCAAGGAATTAAGATTCAGAGAACAGATCTTGTGAACGTGTCAGAATCATTTGTCTATGAGAATGAATGGGGGATTGAAATCTACCAGGCAGAGAATTGCACACTCTTCGATAATCGAATCCTTGCGAATACAGAGGTGGGAGTATATCTCAATCAAGGCTCAAGATATTCTCTGGTCTATAACAACACCATAGGATGCAATGTGAATGAAGCATATGACTATGGCGTTGATAATTCCTGGAATGATGGAATCAACACCGGAAACGGATGGTGCGACTACAATGGGTCCGGAACCTATCAGATCGCAGGTTCCGCATCTAGTGTTGACAACTACCCGCGGACAATACCCCCGTTTCTGAACAGCACGGTAGGCGCAGAATACGAGCTAGGACATGTTGGGGCCAATGTCACATGGCGTTCTCTATGTCATAGGTACTATGAAGTAATTAGGAATGGGAGCGTTGTCAAGAACTCAACTTGGGAAGGCGTCTTGATAGAAGCCAGCCTTGATGGATTAGATATTGGCACATTCAATTTCACTGTTAGAGTCAATGGCTCGGATGGCACTTGGCTGGAAGATACCGTATTCATCACAATCCGCGATACCACTTTCCCCACCATAGACTCCCCAGTAGATGTGCAGTATGAGAGAGGGACTGTTGGGCACAGCATAACATGGAGTCCTCAAGATGCAGGACCCCAGTCCTATGATCTGTATAGGAACAACAACCTCATACATTCCGATAATTGGAATGGGTCTCAGATAGTCGTAAATATTGATGGCTTGGACACAGGTACTTACAACTACACCTTAGTTGTGAATGATTCCAGCGACCATAGCGTTTCAGACCAAGTGATGGTCACAGTCACACCCGAAACCATCACTACAACTACTACCACCACAACAACTACATCTCCAACATCAACAACAGTTTCAACTACAACTACAAGCACCAGCACCACACAGACAACCACGGAACCTCCACCGCCGCCTCCATCAGACGAGATAATGATGCTCGTGCTCGCGGGAGTAGCAGCTGTAATCATTCTGATTGCTCTAATACTCTACCGCAGAAGACGATAGCACCTGATTCTGCATCAAAAAGGAATGTGGTGCGCTCGCCGGGATTCGAACCCGGGTTACGAGCTTATCCCAAAATTCAACTAGTCAATCTCAATTGAATGATTCTCCTCCGGTAGAAGTGTCAATCTATAATCATATGAATCAGGCGCGTGCGCTTGAAGAAACTCCCTAATGCTTTTGGTCATATTTGTAACAACAATCTCAGCTCCTTGGTCGTTCTCCTTAATAGATTGCACTAACCACTCCAGAGTCTTTTTACTCGGATGTCTTCTATTAGCTGAGATTATGTACTTCTTAGCAATGATGCGTTTGAAGAAAGTCTTGTTTACATTATACCTACTGCCATGGTGAGGTATTTTCAAGATGTCAACGTGGAGTCTTCCGTTGTCATTCATCTTATTATTAGTCTCAAGTTCCTCAATGATAGTTCTTGCATTGCCATCTCCAGTAAAAAGAATCCTATTTTCACCATCTTCTACTAGGAACATAATGCTACTGAGATTCGGTACAGTTGATCGGGATGCCGCAAATGAACGTGGATTATGAACGCTCATTTTAGCGAGTCTAAGCCACTGATACCATTGCTCTCTAAGATCATTCAATTGCTTTGTAGTTGGCCCTAGAATAGTTATCTTGATGTTTCCAAGTGACACAACTTGTGCTGTATCAGATGCTATCAATTTCCCTCCGAAATCTTCGTTCAGTGATAAATCCAGATTAGTTGCCAGCTTCGTTAAGTAATCACCTTCATCGATTGTTCTGACAGCTCTAGCAATACCCATTTCACTCAAAATACGTGGATTAGTTAAATCACGAAATCCCCTATACTCATCCGCATGTCTAGCCATAAATCCACTGAATGAGTTGTGCCATAGCCCTCCGACTTCCAAAGAATCTCTTTGTTGTGTTGATTTCAGATTCTCGAAAAACTTTAGAAGCCCCTGAACATGATCCCCGTCAACGTGTGTCAGAATTACTCTGGCAATGTCGTGACCATTTCTGTGAATCTCTGCAAGAACATCACGTAAATGACTATCGTAGGTATCCTCAGGTCCACCATCTATGAGAAGGAACTCTGACCTTCTCGTACCATATTCCAGAAGAAAACAATCTCCATGGAATGCTTGAACTACATGTAGTTTTAGAACCACATTTTACAACTCCTCTCTCCTAAACCCCTACGTAGGTCTGTTACAACTTGAGGAGTTTGACTATATTCATCTAGGCGAATCTACCAAGCTGTAACGTTACTTATTCCTACATAAGAGCACTAATTGATTAATGATGCCGTTCAATTTTTAAATTATAGTTTACATAATTATTCCAACGAGATATTTCGTGGTTAGAATGGCTGTTTTGAAACAGACCAATTCTAAGGAATAGGATGGAGAAAAATGCCTGCAAAAGGAATGGCCCTACTGGTGGGACTAAAGAGTGTGAATCCAGTAGCATACAATGGATGGCCTGGTACAAATGGCTGCTGGGGATGTGAGAACGACGTTGATACCATGACGAAAATCCTTGGTCCTGATTATGAGATTCATTCATTAAAAACCAAAGAAGCAACGTCTGATAATATCATCAAGGGAATCGAATCTGCCTCGAGTAAGATTAGGAAAGGAGATATCTTTGTATTCTATTATTCTGGACACGGTGGTCAACAGTATGACCTTAATTTTGACGATTTAGATGGTAAAGATGAAACATTAGTAACATATGATCGGGAATTAGTTGACGATGAGCTTGACAATCTTTGGTTAAAGTTTCCAAAGGGTGTTCGAATTGTCATGATCAGTGATAGCTGCAATTCTGGTTCTAATTATCGAGCAGGACCAACTATTGATATGATACGACAGACAGTTGTTAGAGTCTTCAGATTCAAGCCAGAGATGAAAAGTGGTATGGAAGCACAAATGATCCACTATGGTGGATGTAGAGATGGTTTCAATGCACAGGGACAGCAAGATGGCGGGCTCTTCACTAAATCACTAAATGCCGTCTGGAACGACGGAAAGTTTCAGGGCAACTATCCTGACTTCCTTCTGAAGATTAGAAGAAGAGTTCGTGAGATGGACAGAATTCAAGAACCACAATATGGTGAATATGGCAAAGTGTCAGATGAATTTAGACAACAAAAGCCCTTCACTATCAAGTGATCATATCAAAGTAGGTATCACTCAAAGAATGAGGATGGTGCGACCGCCGGGATTCGAACCCGGGATGCAGAATCAATTTCATCTCTTCTTGATTCAAAGAAATCTGTGCTTAGGCTTAAGAACTTCTCAGCCACAGAATTAGGAAGATAAGTAAGGCAGGTTTCAGATTATGTACTTCCTACCTATTGATGCTCAGGATTTTATCTTTCAATGGTATGAGAGATATGAGATGGCGGAGTTTGATAAATTCATTTACCTATGGATGTCGTTTAACGCTTGGCTTAGCAAGCATACAAAAACTAAGAATAAGACAGATCGTGAAATGATTGAGGAGTTCAAGAAAACGGATCAAGCAAACTATATTGAGTTGATCAAACAGGACTCTGAACTCAATAACAATGTTGAATGGTTATGTGAGAACGGTGTTTTGAACTACCGGAATGAGACTATTATCAAACCAAAGAACATAGATGACTTCAATGGGATTGTTGAATGCATCTATGCAATAAGGTGCAATCTATTCCATGGATCTTACAAACGGGATGTACCTATTGATAGAAAAACAGTAGCAAAGGGTACCGAGATTCTCGCTGGCATCTATGGACCAATTCTAAAACGGGAGCGTCAACAGATAGCGCGGCTGAAATTGGCTCAATGGGAAGCTTCCAAAAGGCTCTAAAGAGTATTTTTCACCAAAATAGCCACTCATGCGCCTCAAAACAAATACGGGGGTATTATGGCCATTTTAACGCCTATGTATGAGTCTAAGAGTCCATTATATATTCCTTCGATACTGACTAAAACCCCTTCGCGTTCCATAATGCACTGTCTTTCCAGTCCGAATCCTCAAGGAATCTAGAGTTGAGCAAAAGGTCTAGGTGGATAAATAATCAAAAGAGACAATAAGGGGTCTGACACAAGGAAGTTTGATAGAGGGATTAACTCAACTCATTCTGAAATGAGTCTGGAAGAGCAGAGGAGAGAAAGATATGGAAAATCTTGTTAGAGAGAATAAACAAATTGCTGCTACTGAATATCCAGACAATGATGACCTATTCAAACCTCTGAAAGCACATTTCGTTCGGTACAAAATGCTTTCTGGTCAAACTGCAAAGCGTCTTCAAAGAATTAGCAGTGGGTCTATTGTGAAACGGTTTGAACATACTCCATATCCTAGAGAGGCATCGGATATTATATGCCCACATTTCTTGGAGTTAAAGTGGGGTTATGGTTGTCCCTTTGATTGCGCATGGTGTTTTCTAAAAGGAACGCTCAGGATGTTACCTGAAAAAACTGCTCCAAAGGCAAAACCTAGAGTAAAAGTCCTAAGACATGTCAAATCAGCTCTTATACAGACCAAGAAACCGGAGATGTTCAATACAGGAGAGCTCTGTGATTCACTCATGGATGAAAGGAACAATGGCAGACCTTTCTCTCAATGGATTGCTCAGGAATTCGAGAATCAGAAGAAACACAAAGTCCTCTTTCTCACTAAGTCATCCTATGTGACGAAACTATTAGAGATTGAAAACCATGATCAAGCAGTTGCCAGTTTCAGTCTTAATGCATATCGAGTTTCTAGAAAATGGGAGAAAGCACCAACACCTAAAGCAAGAATTAAAGCTGGACAAAAGCTTGCTAATGCAAGATGGGAAGTACGAGTAAGAATAGACCCAATAGTGCCAATCTCTGACTGGAAGAAAGCTTATGCTGAACTAATCGATGACTTGTTCTCTAGTTACATGCCTTCTAGAGTTACGCTAGGAACTCCAAGAGGGCTCCAATCGACATTGAACAATGTGACAGATAGATCATGGACAGAGTATCTTGATTCTCAACCATCAGGCTGGGGACGGAAAGTCGCTGATGAAGAACGAGAGGAAATCTATCGATTCTTGTTTGAGAAACTTGAAGAACATCTTTCTTTAAATCGGGTTGGACTGTGTAAGGAAACACTAGAAATGTTCAGAACCCTCGATCGAGATTTTCGAAAACAGGTCTGTAATTGCATGATGTGATTCATCTCAAAACCATTTGTTATGATCTTAGCGCTGATACATTCATATCAATAAAGAGTGAGACTTGAGATTAGTTTGACTTGAAGAAAAGAAGGCGAATGGTTTGAAGCAATGCATTGCCATCAGTGGAAGTCATGGAGCAGGAACAAGCACCACCGCGAGAATGATTGCTGAAGCATTGAAGCTACGATACGTATCAGCTGGAAACATCTTTCGGGAGTTCGCAGAAAAGCGTGGAATCGATATCTCCGAGTTTACAAAAATAGTCGAAAGCGACACCTCCATGAATGAGGAATTAGATAAGAGAATCCGCGAAGAAGCAAAGTCAGGAAACGTAATTATGGAGGGTAGAGTTGCATGTTGGACGGCAAGAGAGTTCGCTCATCTGCGAGTTATGTTGGATGCTCCCTTTGACATCAGAGTAGAAAGAATCTCAAAAAGGGCTGGCATGTCGATTTCAGAAGCAGAATCTGAAACATCTAAACGTGACAACGAGGAAAGAGAATGGTTCAGAAGGAATCAGGGCATAGATATTGATGACATATCCATTTTCGACATTATCATCAACACAGAGAGATTATCGCCAACCAAAGTGTGTCGTATCATCCTCTCAGCAATATGACGAAGTTTGGCGTTTATCTATGATATATTCGCTACTTCGAAGCCCCAAAAATCCATTAGACCATATTGAGTATACAGAAGTGCGCAAGATAGGTGGTCTTGGATGGGACTTGAGTTCAAAGACAAGGCAATAGTCTTGAGTGGAGTTGCTGGAACTCGTCTAAAAACAAGTGTTCTTGGTAATTACTATTACTTCTGGCATAAGGTTCAATCGGGCGGAGAAGCAAGGTCCTATCGTTATTCCACATCAATTGTTGACCTCAATGCAGGCACTGGATTAATCTATATCGATGATGAGGACGAAATCATTCGTGGCTCAGCTGGCCATGCACTCGACCTGAAATATGCGACACCTGATATTGGAACAAATAACCTCCGTCTATATCTCATTGAAAACGACCTGCAATGTAGACTCTTCCTGATAGAGAATATGGAGGAGAAATGGGACCTCCATTTGACATCGCGCAGAGATTTAGATTACCCCCTTCTGACTAATGGAAGTGTCTGGCTTTTTGAATCTGAGGAGCATTTCTTGAGATTCACTGGAGGCGGAGCAATGATAGAGCGTGGGCTATTTCTCTTTGATCCACTACTCGCTCCTGAATATGGAATCATTGAGAGAGTTGCTCAACATCGACTTCGTGCGCCGTTTCAAATTCGTACTGAGTTTCTACTCTTCTTTTTTACATCTGACTGGATATCAGGTAGAACAGGATTCGCTCCCCTTCCTAGATCCACCAATGAAGCGATTTGGACAGAAGAAGAAAAAGCCACTGTAAATCAAGCTGACGATGTCTTTGGTGACCGTTCTTGGCTCACCATTACATCAAGTGGCCAAAATGATGGACATATTCAGAACGCACTTCTTAACGCTTATGTACTGAAGATGATGAAGTGGTTCAGGTTTGTTTTGCCTGTCCCATTTCAGCCTAGGACCGAACAGATGTACCATTTGCTATGCTGTTCTAACTATGAGGTAGGTATCAATGCCATCAAATCAAATTGGGCTCATTTGGTAAGCATGCACAAGGGAAATCTAATTCAGTCAGGCGTAACAGATCATGCTAACTCAGTTTATCCGGATTTCAAGAGATTGCACCCAGAATTAATACGCTCATTACCAACTAGAATGCGAAGGCCCTTGGAATGGAAAATCCTGTGGCAAATAGCGAAGAGCTTTGTTGATGGTACTGCAGATTCTTTTGACAGGAGTCTCCTTAAGATTGTCCCAGATCAGTCGGAACTCGATACTATTCTGAAATGGCTTGCAGATGAGCATTACATCCTACAGGTTTCCAATATTCCTTGGGCATGGGAGCTTCAAGAACCACTTTGTAGATATCGTGCGGCATACGATGTCTTGAGTGATAGACTGGGTCTTTCACCACTCATTCCAATGGAGCCATTAACCTCAGATACATTGGCTTTTCACAGGTGCAGTCAAGAAACAGACTTTCTTTCTTCTGATAGTCGGGGGAATCTTATCGAGATACGGATGAGATGCCCTCTCAGCAGATGTCGCAATGTTATAGCGACAAATGGCCCCATCAGAATCCCACCTACTGATACAATGTTCTTATCATGTCAGAATGTCGAATGCGGCTCCAACTATGAGATTAAGATGGTTGAATCAGAAACTGGAGATTTCTTGCTACGCTTGGAAGGCACTCCAATAGAGAAGCCGTTCTGGTATAGAGAAACAGAGTATTAGAGGGCGTACATGAGAATCCAGCGAGTACATGAATTTCCAACCAAATTGGGATAGGGAAAAGTGGTGCGCTCGCCGGGATTCGAACCCGGGAAATCTTAAGGAGGTTTTAGTTTGACCGCGTACGGTTCTGTAAGGTTTGCCTTCCCTATGACCCAAGCAGTCTTGTACCTTGTATTTACAGGCTTAGGTGATTTAGTACAAACGAGCCCTTGAAACCGAGTTGGTATCTGTTCGTTTCCCGGAAAAGTGACATAATTTGTGAGGTCTAGTGCAAGCCTTTTTTCATATTCTCTTAGCTCAAGATTTTCAATAATTAGGGCATAATACCCAACTGATTCGTCATCGTAGCAGACAAAATAGTGGTCTGGCATTGTATCTCTGCCTCTTACTGAAGGTATCATTCTCTTCCAAGATTCAGTCTTATTCCGAATTAGTTCATCATCATTTAGAAGATTCTCACGTGAATATGGCTTAATCTTGAAACTTTCCCAGTTCTCCAATCCGCACTTATCTGCACAGAATAACAAGTCAAGTCTTTCCGGTAGAAATCCATGTCGTCCTTTCCAATGTACAAGATTATACCTCACGGATTCATCCGATGGTCTCGTACTGTAGGCATATGGGTACCAAGGTTGCGGATTAGACAAACGTTCATACTCAATCTCTCTTTTTATCCGATTCATTAGTCCTGATAGACTTTCATCGCCATAATTTCCTACTTTAATAAGAACAAACGGGTTCGAAATCTCACCATTGATATTCTCCATAGCCTGATACACATCCCATCCAATACCAGCTGCAAATGCGCATCATGTCTAATGTTTTTCGCTGGCGTGCTGTAACACGGTAATCAAGTTGAAAACCAGAAATTGACAAACTGA
>JAEOTX010000183.1 GCA_016839605.1 Candidatus Thorarchaeota archaeon
GTTCAAATCAAACTTGAGGCGATTCTCGGAGTATATAGTGATCCGCAAAGGGACCCAAGAGGACATACCCTCACAACTGTCTTCATAGGAAGACGAATTGCCGGCGACCCAGTTGGTGGCGATGATGCAAAAGAGGCATTATGGATAGACTTCGAGTTATTGGACACCAGCATACTAGCCTTTGATCATTCTCTAATTGTGGAGGACCTGAAACGATGGTTGAAAGACAACTCAACCTTCTGGTCCTCAAAGGACAGATAATGGTTAGACTATAAGTCTAGTATCGCGAGTTTCTCAGTCAGTCGAATGACGGGTAGATATGCGACTCTAGGTTCTAGAGATGGAGTTGATGTGAACTCGTACGCTTCTTTGTCGCGGTTAGTGTATGACAAATAGGACCCCTCCGGAGGCCCTTCGCCCTCAGTATAGACCCATAGTGGCATCCCATAAAGCTCATAGTAACCATGATGTGAAATCAGCGTACCATAGATGTGCTTGCCTTTATGCTCAAAGTAGAGCATGCTGGCAGGTCGATTCGCTTGACCTGAAGAGGCGAGCATTCTTGCTAAATCCATCATTGACTCGAGCTTGAAGTTGACGGGTGATCGTATGCCTTCGTTGCTCAATTTTCGCACCTAGGCCGCTGTCGGTGAAATCCGCTTATAAGAGTTAATTAAGGACACACCGCAGGCGCGAATACTCATTTCTCTGTAAGCTCACTGAGTTGATTGGAGATAGATGCAACCTCTTTCCTGCTATCTCCCACTACCGCAACTACCACACAGGTCATCGACCCACTTGCTCCAACTGATAGTCCTGCACGAGTACCATTTTTACGGAGCAGCACAAATGAGAATCCTTCGGAGTCTTTGATGGAATCCACTTGAATTCCCATTGTACCCATCCTAGATACTACTTCCTCTACTAGCAAGTGGGGTTCAATATCAGTTCGCACGATGCTAGTAGTTTCTCTCATTGTTGAATCGCGGCTAAATAGGAACGCGTGAGTAACTGGAGAATAGAGGACCTTTCGAGCTATCGCTTTCTCCAATAGAGTGGGTGTGATGGGGCCAAATCGCCGTATCGAAACCACCGACCCGTCTATCTCAGCTGGCGTGTATTCTTCTAGAGCATCGGTATCAGTAAAGTCCCACTCCAGAAGGGGTTTCGCTGCGTCATCCTCCTCTCGTGGAGCAATCTCCTCTGTAATTGCATACTCCTGCTTCTGTCCGTCAAAATAGGCCTCGATGTACTCTTTCATCCAAGCGTCCATGACCACCCAGTCCTCTTTACTGAGCTTCAGAGGCGGTCGTGGTACGTCTGGAAGGTCTTCAACTATGTCTTCATCAAGAAGCTCCGGTGCTGCAGCTCCCTTGATTTCTGGTTCCTCGAGTTCGACTTCATCGGGAATCATCAACCTGGCAGCCTCAAAAAGAGCTGAGAGACGGTCGGTGCCGCCGTGCTGAGAGACCCTTGGCCTAACTTGTATCAAAAAGCCTCGTTTATTCTCAGTACTCTGATCAAACACGACACCAACGCCGCGAGGAAGGCTGCTGATGAAGACCTTGTCACGAAACATGTCGGGCATTACAGCAGGAGCTCTCTGCATCAGTGCTTTGATGTCATTGTCATGAGAGAGTGAATGTGAGAGGATGATATCGGCCTGTGATATCGCTTCATCTGAAACCGCTGACGGTTGCTGAGTACATAGAACAAGGCTGCACCCAAAACGCCTTCCAAGCTTGGCATAACCAACAATAGCTTCCTTTGCGGGTGTACTACCTGACTTCGGTACAAGTGTATGAGCCTCATCAATTATGAGCCAGGTCGGTGGCAGCTCCTCCCTGGCACTTTCTCCCTCATCCGTCCATGCCATTCGATACGTGAGAACCTGCCTGCATAACATGTTGGTCAGAATAGCTAGAACAGTATGAGCATCAGACCCAAGGGGCGCTACATCGATGATAGTAATCTGCCCAGCTACTGCAAGGTCTTGCGCACTCGTCCCTCCAGGATGGAAGACTCCAAGTCGATCCGCACGACGGAGTCTTTGAATCATTGCAGTCCTTGATGCGGGCTGATAGAGTTCTAGAATCGGTGGGTTCGATTCGATACATTGAATCATATCTGGAATGCTGAAGTCCCGTTTCAACGACACTTTCTCACCATTTTCGCGAACGTACCCCTTTCTTAGACTCTCGAGCACATCGCCCATCAGGTTATCCATTGCTGTGCTTAGTTGTCCGCCTTTCTCTAACACAAATCCCCAATCGGAGGCTGTCAATTCCTTGGGACTGATAGCTAGAGGATAGAGACGCGCCTTCTTCTTTACTTCATCAGGAAGGCCAGCATATGTTCTGCGGGGGATATACACGGCAAATGAAAAACCTCTTGCCTCCATGCCCCACTTTTCGAGAAGGTCTACTTGGTCCTCATTCGGCGCGACACTCTGTCTAAAAACATCCACAGTATCAATAACTACTCCAGCTACTTCTATCTCTTTTCTCTCCATAGCGAGGGCTAATTCCTCTGCGATGATACCTAGGGTGTAGCTCTTCCCAGAGCCCCTCTTCCCTGCTACAAGCATTACATGGGGGCTAACAAAGTCCAACTGAACGGGCATTCCAAAGAGCGAGGTGAGAACATCATCGCTTGTTTCAGTCACTGCACCTATCATGCCCAAGCCTGCAGCCGCGTACTTCCTGTGGAAAGAATCGGACCGGCCTACTACTACTCCCGAGCCTATGTCTACCAATAGGTCCAATGGATCTCCAACTCTTGGATGATACTGTAATGCAGTCTTGGGTAAGAGGTCCACTGGCTTATCGTCTTCCTGTTTGTTCTGCGATGGAGGAGAAGGATCCTCAGAGTGGTGGTGGTCGTTCAAATGACTCCCTCGGAGCTAGCCCCCCGTTGAAATCGAATAAAGGTTTGCAGCTTGGCGCGTCTTTCTGAATCTTCCACCACCAGCAACACTCAAAACGAAATCGGTAGTGGTGACCTGTTATGCCCGATGACTCTATCCAAGATGGCGATTTCGTCTATATCTTCCTCGATGCAAAAAGAAACTGGATTAGGAAGGTCAAAGCAGGGGATGCATTTCACTCCAACAAGGGAATCATCCAATATGATGACCTGATTGGAAATTCATTTGGTTTCAAAGTTAAGAGCCATTCCGGGACTATCTTCCAAGTACATCGCCCATCACAGACAGACATTCAGATTGCAATGGGGAGAAATACGCAGATTATCTATCCAAAAGATGCAGGCATAATCCTCATTGAGGCAGGGATTGTATCCGGGTCAAGAGTAGTTGAGTCGGGAACGGGCTCAGGAGCCCTCACTGGGATCCTTGCACGGGCAGTTGGAGAATCTGGACATGTCTATACATATGAGATTCGGGAAGACATGTACAAGGGCGCAGAGAGAAATCTCAAGCGGTACGGCCTCTTAAGCAACATCACAATGCACCACAAGGACATTCTAGAGGGGATTGAAGAGAGCAATGTGGATGCCGTGGTCCTGGACTTAGCTACACCCTGGGAAGCAGTGGATGATGCTCATCGAGCGCTGAAGCCTAGCCATGTCTTTACAAGCTACAGTCCAACAATTGAGCAGTCGATGAAGACCTGCAAGGCGCTGGGAGAGTCCGGAAGTTGGGGAATGATAAAGACGGTTGAAGTTCTCCAACGAGAAATCATGGTAAGAGAAGGAAAGACAAGGCCTACCACGTGGATGGTGGGTCACACAGGATACCTCACTTTTGCCCGCTCAATGGAATCCAAATGAATGATTTACGTAGAAATTATTCGTGAGTAAAACCTTATATGCAAATAGGGGCAGTGTTGATTGTCGATTGTTGTCGATTATTGTTGATTATTGTCGAGCGCGATTAGAATGACTTACCGCCATAAGAAGACGATTTGCTCCAAAAAGACCCGAGAGATTCTCGAAAAATACGCCGGTCATAGTGACGAGAAGTATGCCTCAGTGGAATTTGCTAGCGCTGTAAATGTAGAAAGTTCTGAGAAGCCAATGGATGAAGAGAGTCCGGAGGCTGAGAATATCCTAGACGAGGATGTAGACTTGATGGAAGACGAGATTCAGCTTCCACCAATGCCAGTCAATGAAACAGAAGGTCTCGAGGACTACTCACCGATTGAAGAGCCCACCTTTGAGGTAGAAGCAACCAAGGAAGAAGTGGAGAAAAAGAGAAAGAAACGAAACTATGTTGAGTTTCGTGAGGATTATGCATGAAGAAAGGAGTGGGGAAAATGGCTAAACCAAGTATCGATGATCTAATGGATGAGATTAAGGAACTCACTCAGACTGTCGTGGAACTCAGAGAAACTGTTAATGTTCTGAGTTCCAAAATCATTGAAACCAAGAACCAAAGGAAGCCTCCAGTCGAGATGGGGTCCTACAAAGTCGTGCAGGATCAGGGTAGTTTCATTGAAGGAGATGCTAGTTGGACCCGCCTTGTTGGACTTCTTCGTGGAAAGACCTCGGGACTTACAGCTTCAGAGCTTGCCAATAAATGGGGCAAATCACGTTCTCGAACCAGCGAGGTCCTGAACAGGCTGGTCGAGGAAGGGCAGCTTATCAAGTATCGAGATGGCAGGCGCATTAAATTCCGCGCGCCACAAGGTTAGGCATATGACCTAGGTCCGTACAATGCTAGCGAACTAGGTACTCTTAAGTACAGCCTGCTTTCCATAGGTCTGACAGACACATTTGCCGAGGGTAGTAGGCATTGATTGACACCAAGCCTGGAGCAAAGGCGAAAAGCGTCACTGAGGATATTGATGTATACACAAGCAGGCTGTATGATTTGAACATCCTGGCCCAGGATGCGGTCAGAGATTTTGCGCTCCAAGATATTGACGATGTGGAAGGGGTTGAGAAAAAGCGCATCGAGATGCATGACGCTTTCACAGAGCTCTACAATGAGATTGCGACTTTCAGCGAGGAGATTCGGGGCGAAGACTTTGATATTGCGTACCTCAGAGAGAGAATCGAGTATGCTGAAGGAGATACTAAGGAACAACTTGAGAACGCTCTGAAGGAACTTATCACCAAAGCACAGGAAACACAGGCGGATGTCTGGATGGCTAAGGTAATGGCATGGCTCCATCAGGCTGCGGCGGCTAGTGGCCCCTTCATCGAGAGTGAACATCCAGAGAAAATCAAAAGTGCTTCACGGCATCTCGCTGAAGTATACACAATGCTAGAAAAGCCGTTTTCTGCGGTGCCATCCAAAGTAGATGGAACTGAGAAGCTAAGGCGAGTTGCTCTCGGGCATAAAGCCTATAGTCTAATGAGTGCGGGGAGGAAGAAAGGGGACAAGGAACTTGCGCAGATTCTTGGCAATAATAAGACGGCCGAGGCTGAATTCTACGACGAGTTTCTCAATGAACTGATTGGCAAAGAGAGCACCTTCAGACAGGCATTCAATCCATTTGATGAACTGATTTGGCGTGACATCCTGAGTTCCTTCATATTCGAGCAAGCAACTGATTTGTATAACGAATCGATCCCGCATTTCAGTAAGAACAGGAAAGACAACAAGCAGAAGATTTCGCTGATTAAATCATGGAAGCAGAACACAGCCGGATTGAGTGAGGTCTACCTTGCAATGACCTACAATGACATTGCAGACGCTCAAATGAGAGCAGGTAATCTTGAAGACGCGTCCAAGCTTTACCAGACGTCTTCGGATGCGTTTGGTAGAGCAGAGAAATGCTTCAGGGAAGAATTACAGCTTCAGGCAAATGCAACTCAGTCCATGGCGGACAAAGAGCAAAAAAAGGCACAGTCCCTCTTTTGCAGGGCCGAGGCGAATGTCAAGACCCTTTCTGAACTTATTCTTATGAACAACAAGAAGGAATCAGTTATTGTTCTGAAAGAGATATTCAAAGATCTTAAGAAAGCTGAGAAACTCTCCAAGACAAGAGACCTCACAGGAGCGATTAAGGCCGATCTCACGACCTTTTCATTTGTGGAAGATCAGCTAAAGAAGCGGAAAATTAGTAATCTGAATGGAATCGCCGAGCAGATTAATTTCGCAAAGCAAATCAGAAAAACCTCGTTGATACAGAACATAAGCAAGGCGCTCGATGATGCCAGCTCACACATGGCGGACACACCTGTGGACGCGATAGAAGCAATTCGTGAGGGGCTCGATAGCCTTGGAATCCTCCTCAGCCTCGAAACCGATGATGATGAAGTAGCTGATTTGAGGAACAAGACGATTGCATTACTCCATCATGTCAAGTATGTGATTCAGTTCCAACAGAGTTCGAAGCTTCAGCAAGGAGTCAAATTCATCCTCTCACGGATTCTAGAGAATCTACATGCTATGGAGGCGTCATCCTACTATAAGGTCATAGGAGAAACCGCCGTAGCGGGAGAGATGACAGATTTGGGCAAGTTAGCTCTTGCCACATCATATGCTTCAGAAGCTCAGGTATATTCGAGGCAGGCAGAGCAGTGGGCGTTTCGATCACAGATGGAGCGTATCAACTTCTTCAAAGTCATATCGGATGAGCTCGCTCAACTAGAGGATGAGGACGCGGATTCAATTGATAATGCTATGGAAGCCCATAACATCACTATAAAGAGGATAAAGCAAACTCTAGCAGCGTTTGAGTCAGCGGCAAACGAACTCGCCAGTGTCAAAGGGGAGGAGATCAGAACCAAGAATAGCGTCGAAGCGCAGGTGAACCAACTACAAGCGGTGGTCATGAAATTCAAGGGGGACCTGAGCAGACTCGAGGGTGCAAAAGCTGATTTCTTAGCTGAGTTCGAGTTAGTGAAGGGTGAAAAGTCACGGGCCCTTCGATACTTCTCGGATGCGAATGACCATCTCAGAGAGGCGGTAGGCAATTACACCGTAGCTGCACAAGTTTTCCAACAGAGTGGAGATGGACAAGCGGCCCAGAGCGTTGACACCAAGGCAAAGACGAGCGACCTCTTAGCACGAACGATATGGGATAACAGCAAGCGTCTCGAGATGAATCAAGACCATATGGAGAAAGACGATGCTGTGCTTGCTGCGCTATATATGGGTGGAGGACAGCAATAGGTCTACTCGCCCACAACTCATGAGACCGCGTAACTCTCTTGAGACTGAACTGCTGCTAATGGTTCAGTGTGGATTCTGTCAGCCTTGAACGGTGCAAAGGCAATACCGCCAGCGTGGAAGAATTTGCTAAACCACTCGACGAAGTGAAGGCGCAAGGTGTGCATGAACGCAAGCATGCCCTCGAGTATTCCCACAATGAAGGTACCGATAATAGCACCAAGCAAAGGTAGATGCGGCGTATGTGGGGCTCCAGCAGTATGCGGATGAACTTCATGTGGTATTAACTCGACTCCAAAGAGGGATATCTCAGGGAATGGGATGTAGATCACTGCAGGGATGAGTGTGAAGAAGACACCACTGAGAATGACATGGACAGTGTTCAATGCAAAGATTCGAGCATAACTGACTGTATGGCTAATCATCCCTATTGCGTATTCGAGGAACAATACTGCACCATCCATTCCGCCCTTAAATGATGCAACAGCCATGATGATCATAGGTACAATGAAAGAAAATAGCGAGAAATACAGAGGTGCAATTCCAGAGGCTAAATACACCCCGTTATTTGCAATACCTGAGCCTATGCCAGCAATTGGAACCCAGAGATAGACCTGACCCGCAGTGCTGAACCACTCATTGACGCTGCTGTAGCTCACGCCAAATAGCAGGTTGATGAATCCATAATACAGGATAAGGTAGGAAATGCCTACAATAGCCGCTCGGCGCTCGTGATGCTTGATTTGTGTGTAAATATTCAAGATTATGCCAAGAATAATATGAATGGCACCAATCTCTATGGACAACTTGAGCATATGTGCAGCCCGATAGGGATTGGGAATCATGTGTCCATGACCATCATCTATGAAATGTGCGAAAGTAGGCCATAGAGGCTCGAACACTGTTTCAGCACCAAAGAAGCTCCCAAACAGGAATCCACCAAATATGGCAAATATACCAAGCATGATGAGTCCTTCTGCTCCAGACTGAATGTATGACATTATCGCGCCCCAGTCGTCTCCGCGTCTCTTCGCCCGCAGAGCGGCGAGCCCGATCAGGATAATCAGAAATCCTTGTCCGATGTCGGCAAATACAAACCCAAAGATGATGGGGAATGAAAGAAACATTATCTTGGTAGGGTCAAGGTCGTGTCGAGATGGTATTCCAAAGGCCGTCACCACGTCCTCGGTAGGCTTCATAACTGAAGGGTTGTCGAGATAAGTGGGTGCCTCGTGCTCCGCGAAGTGTGGATGCTCGAACTTGATATCAACAACAGCACCCGTCATGTCATGGAGAATCTTCTCGAACTCCTCTTCAGTGCCTTCTGGAATCCAGCCCCATGCTTTTACAGACTGCTCTGTGTACACTAGGTATCTTTTGGCATCGACTCTCATTGTTTCTATAACTAGAGTCTCCCATGCTGCGAGGATTCGGGGGCCCCACTCACGAGCAATATTTGCTTTGCGCGCCTCAAAGCTTGAGAGCTCCTCCTCAAGCTCTGTTATCTTCTGTTCAGCTTGTATAACAACGCTTTCTGGTTGTCCCTCAGCGCCCTCCGGCATTACAAACGATTCGAACTCCATAGCGGAGAGGATACGTTCAACGGCATCCCTCTTCTCGATGGACACACTCAACGTTGCCACGGATACTCCTCGCTTCAATGGTAGTTGTTTAAACGCGAAGGCATCCTCTGTGACCTCTTTTATGCTCCATTCCAACTGCGAAATTCTGCCGGTTGGTACTACTCCAGCAGTTGTGAAAGTGAAATCTGTAGCTCCTAACCTACTAGGATCAAGGCCCAATGGTTTGAGGGACAAGGCAACATCTCTGATTGCACGCTGCTTGTCTAACTCGAGCTTGGCAGCTGCATATTCTGTGTCTATCTCCAACAGTTCAGGCTCAACGGACTGGATGACCTCAGAAGCGTATCCCAAAGAATCAGCAATCTTGCGGTCATCAACCTCGGCTTTACTTCCAGTCCCGCGGGAAGATTCCAGACCCAGGGAGTCAATCGTCTTCATGATTCTATCTAGAGCCACAAAAACGGTCTCCTCATCACGGGATCTCTTGACATCAACGATGGATGCTTGTTGTGTGACATCAATAAACTCGAATCGTCCAAACGCCTGAAGGGCCAGAAGGACCTCACGTTCATAGTCCTTGTGAGAAACGACCCTAACAACTATCATCTCTGCGGGGCTCAATAGGCCCATAGTCATCACCTTTGGAATAGAGCCGACTTCTA
>JAEOTX010000184.1 GCA_016839605.1 Candidatus Thorarchaeota archaeon
AAGCAGGCGAAGAGAACAGAAATCGAGTATGTGTCGTTGCAGGAGATGTGCGCTGCGCGAGCGCGTGACAGGCCTGCAAGCTGCCACATTCTCCTTATTCCAGAATATTCTGTAGGAGTGTACTCTGTGCAACTTGATGCCCAATAGGCAATGGTTAAAGGAGAACTCGAGTTTTTCGAGATGATACAAATGCAGTTACCCGGTCTTGAAGGCGATTTTACAGGGCTCATCAACATTGTATTCTTAGTGTTCATAATCATGATGAGCCTCTATGGCGCAAGGATTCAGATGTGGCAATGGCTCAAGCAGATAGAAGCAGGCCTTGTCGAGCTTGAACGTATGAAGAAAGAATCGACACAGAAAGCGATTGACACGTTCAAGAAATTCGGTAGGCCTGAGGATGAGGTCGTGAAGGAGCTCGCTCGTTGGTTGGACTACTTCACCATAATGCCCGTGGATCTAGACCCAGCCGGGATTTTGAAGCGGTTGGACCATCTTCTAGATGAACGGAGGGATCGGTTCCAGGAGTTCGTTTCTGAACTTGCACCAGAAGGGATCCTCTCTGAACATCAATCGCTAGAGAACACCCTTGAGGTGACTCAGGTTCTTGACCTAGTGTACCGTGTTGTCCGACATTTCTACCTGATTGGAAAGAAAACGGGCAGTCAAATAATGATCATGCAGATTCACATGCAGATGCCCGATATCATGCGACTTGCTAAGGCATATTTTGATGCTCTCGATGCGTTTGCCGAAGGTAAGCCGATTGGAGATGGTATTGGACCCTTGGTGGTCACTCGATTCGCCAGGGAATACGGTGGAACTCCTGACAGCTATGTCCACGAGATAAGCAGAGAGGTTGGCTACTATCCCATAGAGGTTGAAGGTCGTATTGTCTATGCACTTAGAGCCACTGGTCCTGGCGGCACTGTAGGCAAACCAGGTTTTGCAGTCAAAAAGCTTGTAGACGATAACAAGGGTAAGATTGCTAGAATCATTACAGTCGACGCGGCTCTAAAACTTGAGGGGGAGGACATGGGTCGAGTGTCGGAAGGTACAGGTGCAGCCATTGGAGATCCAGGCCCGGAGAAGCATGCTATGGAACAGACTGCGACTGAGAACGATATCGGAATTGAGGCTATCGTCATCAAGGAAGATGAGGCTGCTGCTGTTGGTGTATTGGACAAGAGGATTCTTGATTCCGTGCCTGAGGTCATTGAAAGAATCAAGACATCGATTCTAAAGAGAACAAAGCCTGGGGACAAGATCATCCTCGCGGGAATTGGAAACACTATTGGAATTGGACTCTGAGGTGACTGAAATGGGATTAATCAGCAAGTTACTTGGAATCATATTTGCCGCGTCTGGAATAGCAATCCTGTTCTTCGGGTCTTCGGACCCTGTCTGGTCCATTGCATATTACATACTGGGACTCATACTAATGTCTGTCGGGCTTACACTCGTAACGTCAAGAGGAGAGTCCAAGGAGAGGAAACCACCGCCACCTACAGTGACGGAGATAAGATGTGACAATCCGGAGTGTACTTTCAAGGAGATAAGAGACTTCCAGAAAGCGGACTATATCCTAAAACCAATGGAAGCCCAGTGCCCCAAGTGTCAGAGCTCCATGACAATTCATGGGATATATGTTGTTAGGGAAGAAGAGTCTGAATAGAAGACTCATCCTCCCTTGCGTTCTGTGAGGATGATGAGTTTCTTATCTGAAACAAAGACGGAATGCTCTGATACACTCACAGGTCGCTTCCCCTTCTCTACCAGCATTGGATGACCGATAATTGACTTGGACTTGAGCAGTTGTTTGAACTCGTCTATGAGGCTCACTTCCGAACTGGATGATTTCACCCAGCGTGTTGTAAAAGGCAATGGACCGTACTTCTTCCTAAGATACGCTCTGAGTTTCTCAGTGGTTCCTTCCAATGGTATGTCTGTGACGGAATTGGTGAATATGTAGACAAAGTCAGTATCTACTACCTCACCGAATCCGCTTGTCGCATACGGCTCAATAGCATAATATTCTCCCTCGTCTATCGTTTCTCGACTTCGAGTTTTGGTATTGGGGAGTGTCTTTCCCGCATGAAGTTTGAACCGCTGGATGTTATGACCCGAGAGGTTCTTGACTGGTCTTAGACCATAGGCTTTGATGACCTTCTCAATCGACTTGCCAACCTCACTGAGCTCAATTCCAGGTCTTATCAGATCTAGTGCTTCGTTTAGTGCGTCATCAGTAGCTGCGATGAATCCCTCAAGTGTGCCATCCATATCCTTGGTCAGTGCAGTGTCTACAATATGTCCGTCAATATGTACTCCTATGTCAATCTTGACCAATCCAAATGAGGGGATTGTTGTATTGTCATTCCAGGGCGAGGTCCGGTGGGCTGCGATATGATCAATGCAAATATTGCACGGAAAAGCGGGTCGTCCCCCATACTCTACGATCTTCTTCTCGGCCATTGTGCAGAGTTTAATGACCTTAGTCTCAGGTACAGCCTCTTGACTTACTTCATCAAGCACACGGGCCGCAATCTTTCCGGCTTGTACATAGTCGGGATGGGGACTAATCGCCATGGTCCATCCTGAATTAGCGTGGCATGACGGTTCTTAAGACGTTTCATACACGCCTTTGGAAAGAGTCAGTCTCGTAGTGTCGTCACTATAGCTCCCTTTTCTCCAACAAATAGACTGTGCTCAAATTGGGAAACCATACCACCCTTGCCCTCAATGAGCACAGGATAGCTTCTAATCGCGCCTACTCTGAGAAGCGTGTGAATTGCTGCAGTCACATTGACCCGGGAGTTACTGAGCCATCTTGATGCCCAAGGAAGAGTACCAAACTTTTGGCGTGCTGCATTGCGAATTTGACTTGTTAATCGATCTAGCTTCTTCTTGTTGGATAGTACGTTTGCGAAGATGTAGGATTCTGGTGATGATCGCACTGTGCCATTGCCGTCCGTGGCAAATGGTTCCACTGCGAAAGTTTCGCCTAGATTCATCTTGGCGCCTCTGCGCGTTCCAACATTGGGAACGTTCGTTCCAGCATGAAGATTCCACTGCTTGAGCTGGTGACCTGATAGTTGATGAACTGGGCGCAAACCGTGTTTCTTGATGGTTCGTTCAATTGCAGCACCGACATCTCCCACTCGTACTCCTGGATGAATCACCTCAATTGCTGCATCCAGTGCAGAACTTGCTGCGGCGATGAAATTCTCATATGAACCATCCAAATCAATTGTGACTGCAGTGTCCGCAAGATAACCATTGACATGGGCTCCAATATCCACCTTGACTAGTCCCTTACTTGGGAACACTCTGCTATCATTGTGGGGACTGGTATAGTGTGCAGCTTCCTCGTTCAGAGACA
Organism: Candidatus Thorarchaeota archaeon; assembly: GCA_016839605.1. Classification (GTDB taxonomy): domain Archaea; phylum Asgardarchaeota; class Thorarchaeia; order Thorarchaeales; family Thorarchaeaceae; genus SMTZ1-83. The sequence goes on from JAEOTX010000184.1 coordinate 3,380, forward strand.
CATTGCAGGGAAATGCTGGTCTTCCACCAAACTCCAGTATCTTCTTCTCCGCGAGGGTGCAGATTTTCAGAACCTTCACACCTGGCTTGACTTGATGGCTCACTTCTTTGAGCACTCTTGCTGCAATCTGACCAGCCTTGATGAAATCGGAATGAGGCGATGTCATTGTCAATTGCAAAAGCTGCACACTGTAATCTTAAGGAGTTCTATACCAGAGCTTCTCCATCTACGGTCATAGGACAGGACAGACTGCTCACAGAAGTGACTAATTTAAGGAAGATGTGCTCTTCTTTCTCAAGTTTCAACGAATTATCAAGGGGAAAGAAAAGATGATAGTCACGTATCTTGGTCATGCATCATTCAAGATTGAATGTGGAGAGAAAGTCGTCTTCATAGACCCGTGGTTGAGTGGTCCAACTTCACCACTGAAAGTGGAGGATGTAGAAAAGGCGGATGTTGTAATGGTCACTCATGATCACGGAGATCATGGGTATGGAGAGGCAATTGAAATCTGCAAGAAGACTGGGGCATACTTTGTTGCAATCAACGAGCTTGGACTGCAAGCGAAGAGCGAGGGTATTGAAAACGCACACACGCTTAATATCGGGGGTAGTGTGGCAATCGATGACATCAAGGTCACTCTGGTTCATGCATTTCATTCATGCGGGATAGGTGCTCCAACTGGATTCATTGTCAAGCTTCCATGTGGTACTGTCTATCATCCGGGTGACACAGGAATATTCTCCGATATGGAACTATTTGGTAAGATGTATGGGATAGATCTACTCATGATCCCCATCGGATCATACTATGTTTGCGGACCACAAGAGGCTGCATGGGCAACAAAACTTGTCAAACCGAAAGTGGTCATTCCAATGCATTACAACACGTTTCCTGTAATTGAACAAGATCCAGGAGAATTCGAGGCACTTGTAGGCAAGATGATTTCTGAAGTGAAAGTGGAAACAATGAATCCTGGAGATAGCCGCAAATTCAAGTTTTGAATAACTAACTTCCTACACGATCATGGAATAGCTGGTATGGCCCACATCTCTTGCCCTAGAATGAGAGCTGCGACCAGTATGACCACAAGGACTATGATTCCGAGTTACCGTTTTTTCGGTTTCCGAATCAACTTACTGCCCACCTATCCATAAGATAGGGGCCGATGCCTGTGTCCCATACCACTAACTCCCAGCATCACAGCATCAGAAATGCATCCGGCTCCGCTGAGTTGTCTCGTGCTGGGCATATTGGCATCGACCGACCTGTCAATGTACGAAGTCTGGGTGACCCACAGCTCATCTGAGGAAAGCTCCTCATCGTGTGAGTCCGTTATGACTCGTCCAAATGGTATTTGACAGGCATTGCTCAGGCTGTTACCCATCCCTTGCGCAACACCTCACAGGCAATGCCTCTGTGTGCCCTCGTGAATGGGCGATTTCTCCTGAACATATAGACCTCCAAGTCAAAGGTTATTAGCGTTGTCAATTGGCGCGATTCTGAAGGGCATATCACGACTCACACGAGATTGGAGGCTCTAACGACACCTTCAAATACGCATCAGTGCAGAAAAACCGTGTAAGGAGTCACCCAGAAGGAATCGGGTGTACTTTACAATCATCATATCATCATATCACAAGCCACGGCTTGACCTCTTGAAGAGAGGTGCCGTCGCGCGCGTCATAAGACGTTTATCAATCACAAAATCATCAGAATCATCTATTCATTGCACAAGAAGGGCATGACAAGAATGCCGACTCGGCGGGTCTATTCCTAGTTGAACATGAAGAGGTTGGAGATAGGTACGAGTACCATGATGGTGCGCGAAGGGAGGGCATCTCAGAATGAGGGGTAAGAGTACGAGGCAGTATGAAATAGGAGATACCATCATTGGGAACAGATTTCGATTCAAGTACTGCAAAATACGTCATAAGAGCAAAGATTGACGTTGATGGTGTAGTAGACAAGCCAGATGTTGTGGGAGCAGTATTCGGACAGACAGAGGGTCTCTTAGGAGAGGACTTAGATCTGCGGGAGTTACAGCGAACAGGAAGAATTGGCAGGATCCAGATTGCCATTAAATCTCAAGGCGGACACAGTCGAGGCGAGATAGTCATTCCAGTCTCCCTAAACAAGACAGCCACGGCAATACTTGCTGCAGCATTGGAAACCGTGGATAGAGTAGGACCTTGTACTGCAAAGGTCACCCTAGAGAAAGTTGAGGACATCCGAGGCGCGAAACGACGGAAGGTCGTCAGCAGAGCAATTAGCATTCTGAAGGGATGGGAAGAGGAAATTGCACCTGGAGCATTGGAGATTACTGGTGCGGTGACAAAAGGAAGGAAGGGAGCCATTGCCAAATTTGGCCCAGATAATCTACCGGCTGGTCCAGCACTTGCCAAGAGCAAGGAGATAATCATCGTCGAGGGAAGGGCAGATGTCCTCAATCTCATGAAATGTGGAATCAACAACACAGTCGCAGTAGAAGGGACTCATATTCCAAAGAGCATCGCAGACCTCACGAAGAAACGGGGCACGAAAGTCATTGCCTTTCTCGATGGTGACAGGGGTGGAGACCTGATTCTGCGGGAACTGATGCAAGTAGCCAAGGTTGACTACATAGCAAGAGCCCCAGAAGGGAAAGAAGTTGAGGAACTGACGCGGCGGGAAGTCTTGAAAGCTCTTCAGACACAGATTCCAGCAGACCAAGCATTAGCCTTGGTCAGCAGCAAAAAGCCCACTGCAAAGAAAAAGCCACCAGTCAGAAAGACAACGAGAGAGCCAAGACCCAGACGCGAGGACCGTCGACCAAGGGAGGATTATGAGAGGTCAAGGTATCGTGAGCCAAGAAGAGAAAGGGCTCCACGCAGACCCGCGCTTGAGGTTGACGAGGCATATCTCGCTAAGATAGACGAGATAAAAGAGACATTCAAGGCTGTAATCTTTGATACAAAGAAGAAAGTTGTCGCGGAATGCGGTGTTGCGGACCTTGCAAAGACCCTTGAAAGCATTAAGGATGCAGAAGCCATTGTATTTGATGGTGTAGTGACCCAGCGTCTTGCTGATCTAGCATCTACAAAGAAGATCAAGCTTCTCGTTGGAGCTGCTGTGGCAGACCTCGATAAACGTCCACGCGGTCTTCAGATAGCCACATTTGATGACTTGAAGTAACAGTAATACTCACTGTTATCATTTGCAGCAAGGACGGTATCAGGAGAGACTTGAGGCTCAACGAAGATATAGCCATACTTGAGAATATCAGCTCAACTGAGGAAGTTGAAACGCCAAGTGATCCCTTTGAGAGGATTATAGGCCAAGACCGAGCTGTGACACTCGTGCGTTCCGCAGTGAAACAACGGAGACATGTATTGCTCTGCGGGGTGCCTGGCGTAGGAAAATCGATGCTTGCAAAGGCAGCAGCTATGCTTCTTCCTGAGCCCGGGGAACAAATCTCTCTCAGACACGACCCCTCACATCCCAATCGTCCGGAGGTTGTTATTGAACAGATTGACAAGAATCAGAAGAAACACGATTCGCCCACTGTAATAGATTCGGTCTATTTCACCCCGGATAATGTGCCCTTTGATGTTGCGGTGAAGATGGGATATCGCTGCTCAAGATGTGGAAGTCTTTCTCTGCCTAGTCAGAGCGTCTGTATGGAGTGCGAGGCGATAAAACGATGTGACTGGACTGTAGGAGAAACAGACAACACATCTTTCTCTGGGCTCTTTCGAACCCTAGAATTGATTGGCGACCCTGCACTGACAACTGTTTCACGTCAGGAATCATTCAATGGAAAGTCTGTACTTGCAACATATGAGAGAACTAAGAATAATACCATCAGAGTCCAATATGTGCATGATTCATCTGATCCCCAGATCTCCCGAAGTGAATTCCCAGTTCATGTCTTGGTCTCACACACTTCCAAACGGTTCGTAAGAGCAAGCGGAGCTAGCCCTGTGGAGTTGCTTGGTGATGTTGAACATGACCCATATGGAACTGCTGAATCATTAGGAACTGCTCCATATCTCAGAGTGGTTCCTGGAGCAATTCATGAGGCTCATGAGGGAATTCTCTATCTCGATGAGATTGCAGCGCTAGGCCCGTATCAAAAGCATCTACTCACGGCGATGCAAGATGGCACATTTCCAATTGCCGGCCGCAATCCCCACAGCTCTGGAGCCGCTGTCCGTGTGGATGATGTGCCCTGCAAGTTCGTTTTGTTTGGAGCATGCAATATAGAGGACCTACACAAAATCCTAGCACCTCTCAGGTCTCGAATACGAGGCTATGGCTACGAAATTATGCTTGACTCGTGGATGGCAAAGACTCCGGAAACTATGAGAGATATCGTGAGGTTCATTTCTCAGACTGTTAGAGAAGATGGTAGAGTACCTCACCTGAACAAAGAAGCAATCCTTTCGGTCCTGAAGGTAGCAGAATCAATGGCTCAAAAGCTGGATGGAGCACGAAGTGCTTTGACCCTTAGACTTCGCGAGCTTGGGGGTCTGATACGAGTAGCAGGTGACTTGGCCGTTCAAGAGACCTCAGAATTTGTGAAACCATCACATATCGAAAAAGCCGAATCATTGACTAGGGGCATAGACTTGGGCAATCCTCGTACAGTTGGTCAGGAGAACAATATCTCTCAGAGCAACTACGGAGACTATTTCTTCTAAGACCGATGTTCGTTTGATGGTGTCACATTGAAGGTATTAAAACGCATTCTGAAAGAGGGAAAAATCGCCCTCAAGATAGAGACCCTTGATGATCTCTGGCATCTGTACAATCTAGTCAGTCCTGGTGATACCGTTCTGTCGAGAACGACCCGAAGAGTCAAAGTCGGTGCTGACGACGCCAGAAAGCAGGATAGCGTGCGTAAGCCTATGACCCTCGTTCTCAAGGTGGATGATGTTGCGTTTCATGCATTCTCGAATCGTGTGAGAATCAAGGGAGTGATACTAGAAGGACCAAGTGATCTTGTCAATCTGGGTTCATATCACACCTTCAATGTGGAACAAGGAAGTACTCTGACGATAATCAAAGATCGCTGGCCACGTTTTATGCTGGAACGTATAAAGGAAGCAGAAAAAGCAGGCCAGAGACCGGTATGTCTACTGGTAACAATTGAAGATGGCGTTGCTGAGCTATTTCTCGTTGCAGATTTTGGAATTCGAGAGGCAGTTCGTGTGCGAACAAGCATATCTAGAAAGCGCGGTGACCAAAAGGCGTATGATGCCACTATGCGGGACTTCTTTTCAAACGTTGGAGTCGCCATCCGTGCCCAACTCGAGCAGAATGAGATTGCAATCATAATAATTGCAGGACCTGGCTTCGTGAAAGACCACTTCAGTGAGTTTCTTCGAGGAATGAAGATCAAAGGACTTCCACCGGTAGGTGTTGAAAGCTTGAACTCCATAGGGTTTCCAGGTGCAAAAGAGATTCTCTTCAGAGGTGTGATTTCAAAAGCTATAGAGGG
>JAEOTX010000185.1 GCA_016839605.1 Candidatus Thorarchaeota archaeon
GCGACAGCCAGGACAGGATAGTGGTTGCCAGTGTCATTATTCAGCCTGGAGAAGAAATCAGAATTCCGGTGAAGTGCGTGCATGCGCCTCATGGACTGAATAGAGGGTCCACCTACCGATCTATGGGCGGGGGCTCTGTGTCTCTGAAATCAGGGATGAGAAGGATGAAATATCAGTCGGCGATGACTGATGTCGAGCATTATGTCCCCGAAACCGCTGTAGATCAGAATGAAGTCTGGGCAGAGGTTGAGCGTCATGGTAGAAAGCTTGGAATCAAGGATACGACAAAGTACTCGGACGCCATGGATAAGATACAGAAGAAGACCAAAGAGATAGCAGATGAGATCAGAGGAAAACTGCCTGATAACACGTGCGGCTTCATTGTCATTGATACTGATGGCCAAGCAGTCGCTATGGAGTTCTACAGAAATTCAAAGGCGTTCAAGCATCGCGTAGGAGTCCTTGAATCCCTAGTCGCTGAATACTGCGACGATGAGAAAGGCCCTGTACCTGAGAAGATCGCTCACACTGAAGCACTGCAACTATTGAAGCATCTTAAGAAAACCAAGAGGAAAGAAGCAATCGCAACTAAAGACTCATGCAACATTGTGCTTGGACTCAAAGACCTTAGAGGAGAGGCTGTTGCAGGCGAGACTCGGGAGGGTCTTGCGAAGCTATTCTACTTTACTCTAGGAAAATAGTGAATACAAGCCACCACCTGAGGAACCGCCCATCCCTAACCTGAATTGGATGGGTGATTCCTCTCTTCCTTTTCTTTCGGCATACATTTAGCCAAGAAACACCAATGTAGATACATGCTGCCTAATACCAAAACCGTTGAGAAGTATTATTCCGAGCTTGTTTTCATCAGTATATTGCTGCTGTTTTTCCTGCAGCTATTCTCCGACTATGTGGAATCTACATACATCCTCCTTCTGATGACGTTGTCACTAAATCAGAATACCCTCGTACTTCTATTCATGTTCTCACCAATCGTTCTTATCCTTTTCAGGAAAAGCATCCCTGACAAGTTGCTGGTGATTGCTGGGGCAGTACTGATTGGATGTAGAGTCATAGAACCACTCTTTGAAACAACGCCTAGAATGATAATCTCAGGACTTGGTGTTGGATGCTTCTTGATTCTCTTCCCAGCCTTTCTGCTGACAAGTAGGCCGGACAAGAAAGATCAATTCGCACTCACCTTGGGGAAAAGTCTGGCGTTGGCAATTGCAGCATCTATTTTGCTCAGGACTTTAAACTACACAATTGATCTCTCAACTTATGGTTGGGGACAAGTAATTGGGTGGATCTTGGCAGCTGTTGAGGTTGTTATGCTGATAGGATTCTCTCGGGTAATGCGTAGCTCAGGAGAACCAAAATCTAGCCTCGATGAGTCTGTGAATACACAGAAGCCAATCAGAAAGAGAAGACTCACTGGAGTCACATTAGGCCTGACGACCATTCTCTTCTTTGTCAGTTTCGCGTTTAGCAGTCCAGGCGTCATCTCCAGGTGGACAGAAGGCAGCTACATCGCTATCGTGACTGGTGTAGCTTTGATGACTGCAGTTTTCTCCCTCATTATGATGTACCAGCCCCAACTTATAGCCAGGCTAAACCCACATGTGATCTTCCTCTGGAATCTGGTTTTCATTGCACTCTTCGTTATGACTGTCCATATTAACCAGATACCGTTTCCAGATAATCCAGGACCATATCCTATCATATCACCTTCAACAACCATCCTGCATCAGATACCGCTATACCTGATGATATTGACATTCCCCATCATCCTTATCGACTTCATACTGCTCTCTCACGAACTTGTCAAGCTCGAGTTGGTTCCGACATCTAGAGCAGCAGGCATCAGTTTCACCTTGGGAAGTGGTGTGTACATGCTAGTGATGCTCTTCGCATTGATACTCACCTCTGTGTGGGGCTTTGTCCCGGTTATAGGCCCGATGCTCCGAGACCTGTTCTGGTTCATTTTTCTGATAGCTGGGCTGGTAATCCTGGTAGTAATCCACTTTGCTAGAGATGTCACGATTTCTATCGATAAGCCAAGCAAACTCCCCAGAACTGAAACCATCATCGCCGGAATTGTGATATTCCTCTTCTTAGGAACTCTTGTTGGGTCTCTGGCATTCGAGGCACGTCCAGTTGCACCTCACAGTGAACCGTCTTCGTTGAGAATCCTGACATATAACGTGGCGCAGGGAGTAAATGATGTTGACGTTAAGAACTACGATGGACAACTAGAGCTCATCAGGGAAATTGATGCAGATATCATTGGCTTGCAGGAAACGAGTAAGATTGCAGGGAATACTGATGTTGTGAGATACTTTGCTGACAAACTGCATCTCTATTCCTATTTTGGACCCAAAGGAGTGACTGGAACCACAGGAGTTGCATTACTCTCTAAGTATCCCATCGAGAATCCTCATACATTATATCACTACAGTGAAGATGTAGATCGAAAACAGACAGCTACTATCGAGGCAGATATCATTGTTGGATCAAGGACAGTCACAGTCTATGTCACACACACTTATGGTAGAACATCAGCTAAGGTGATTCTGCAGAATGATGTACTGGATGCAGCCAGCGGAAAAAGCAACGTGATATTCATGGGCGACTTCAACTTTGGACCCTTTAGTGAACCATACAACATAACGACTGCTGTCTTAGACGACTCATGGTGGCTCAAGTGGCCAACAGGAACAAACGGACTAGGAGAGAGCAACAGCGGGGAAATCGACCACATTTTCCTCTCACCTGGTACAACTGTTTTGGATTGTCAGTACGTTACAGACCCACAATCAGACCATCCTGCATATTGGGCAGATATACAGTGGTAGACATTCTACTCTGACGTTCAAGAGATTGAGCATCTCGGATAGAGGTGTTCTAGAGTGTAGTATTATATTTGATTGAAACAATATGTAAAAAGAGGCATTCTAGGGTGAGGACTTCATTTAGAAATGCAACAGCTTTAGTCGTAGTAGCTTCAATATCACTAGCTTCATTCTATATTCTTGCAATGCCAGGTGTTATCTTCCCCTATGAAATTACTATTGCGTTCGAGGACATAGACAAAGGCTACTACTGTGGCATTGATGATAGAAGATCCCTTGTAATCCTCGATAACGAAACTTGGAACGACTTGTGGACAGACCTACATAACAGGTCTAGCAGTGTTCCGAATCTACCAGCAGTGAACTTCTCATCAGAAGTTGTTATTGCCATTTTTCAAGGTGAGCGCCCGACAGGGGGATATGAGACGACCATATCAAGAGTCACACAAGCACAAAATGGAATCAATGTCTATATAGACGAAAGCCATCCA
>JAEOTX010000186.1 GCA_016839605.1 Candidatus Thorarchaeota archaeon
CATGAATGAGTTGCATGGTAGAAGCAACTCGCAGAGCCCTAGAGGAGGATCTCAGGAGTCGAATGGACAAAGAGAAAGGAAAGATGGTAGCTAGCTACATGAAGACGTCAAGTCTTCAGTTTCTTGGAGTCTCAGTGACTGAAGCTCGTAGAATTACGAGGAGTCACATTAAGGAGCTTGCAGTTGACGATTTGCCTTTGCTGATAGAGCAGCTGTGGAAGCAACCGGTATTTGATTTCAAACTCGCAGCCATTGAGGTCTTGGAGAAGTACAGTGCTAAAGGCGACATCAAGACTGCGTTCATCATGATTGATAGAATGGTTGATGATGTAGATACTTGGTCCACTGTGGACCCGCTATGCATCGTCTGCCTAGCAAACGTCATCATCAGAAACCCAGCCTATGAGAAGAAAATAGCCGCATGGGGAAAGAGCAGCAACTTCTGGCGACGTAGAGCAACGGTCTTGCCCTATGTTCATCTATCTAAGAAACGAATCTACCGTGAAGAGTTTGCGGCAAGAGCACTCGCCGCAGTTGTACCACACTTGTCCGATAGTGAGTTCTTTGTCGCAAAAGCCGTAGGCTGGGTTCTCAGAGAGCTGAGCAAGAGAGAACCTAATCTCGTGCGGAGTTTCATTGAAGAGAATAGAGAAAATATGACCAAGCTCTCGATAAGAGAAGGGAGTAAGAAGTTGTGACGGTCTTCTCGGGGATACCGAGTAGATGATATAAGGCCAGGGCGAGTTGGGACAATGACATGACAGTTAAGATGATGGCATATTGTGGGATTGTCTGTACAGAGTGCAACGCCTACATTGCAACAAAGAATGACGACAATGAACTTCGAAAGAAAGTAGCGAGCGAGTGGTCCCAACCGGACTGGCCGGTGGAACAGGCGGACATCAATTGTAAAGGCTGTAAGTCGATAGATGAGGTCCATTTCAAGTTCTGTTCGACCTGTGGAGTTAGAGCATGTGGAAGTCAACGTGATGTCCAGACATGTGCACATTGCGACGACTACGGATGTGACACTCTCGAGGAATTCCTCAAAATGACCGGAGAAACATTCAGAGAGAAACTTGAGTCAATCAGAAGTAGCCTCTAATCATATCTCAAAAAGCAATAGTTTCGGTTTCCTGTTGGGTTTATGTAACTTAATCATCCACTATACATAGGAGCACTGAGAATGAAAAGAGCAGGTGTTGCCGACCTGAAGCTGCATCCAGGCAAGGCACCGCATTGGCTGGTCAAGAGGATGATGCCTATGGCCAGTGCACTCTGTGAGTTCATAGTTGACGAATTTGGTACGCTTGAGCTCCTGCGCCGACTCTCAGACCCAGTGTACTTCCAAGCGCTCTCCAATGTCTTGGGATATGATTGGGACAGCTCCGGATCGACTACTGTGACATGCGGAGTGCTAAAGTCCGTGTTGAGTTGGGAAAAGCACAGCATGGTGGGTCTTGGTGGCAAAGGGCTTGCATCCAGGAAGGTTCCAGACCAGCTGAGAGCATTAGAAGACTATGGACTCGACGGATACGGGCTCTCCGAGATAAGCAAGGCAGTCGCAAAGGTCGACAATGCTGCAGTTCAAGATGGATACCAGTTGTATCAGCATGTCTTCTTCGTGGACCCTGATGAGAACTGGACTGTGGTGCAGCAAGGCATGGATAGCAGTTCAGATGATGCTCGCAGGTATCACTGGATCTCCGAAGATGTAGACAGTTTTATTGATGAGCCGCATACCGGGATGATTTCAGGTCAAGTAAAGAAGACGACTCTAGATTTGACCTCCAAGGAATCTGATGAGTGTCGAAAGACCACTCTAGATGTAGTGAAAGAAGACCCACGGAAGGTTAGGAAGCTATTCGATGATGTAAAGGCATATGGAGAGAGCACCCTCATCCCATGGATCGAAGGAAATGGCCCAGAGGTCTCGATGCCATCTTACAAGGTCATTCCTAACAGAATGGACTGGAATGCTGTACGCAAAGCCTACGAAGTGCAGCCCACTGGCTACGAGGACATGCTCTTCATCGAAGGAATGGGTCCCGCAACAGTAAGAGGACTATCTCTTATCTCAGAGATGATCTATGGGTCAACACCGTCGTGGTCAGACCCTGTCCGTATGACCTTTGCATTTGGTGGCAAGGATGGGGTCCCATATCCTGTCCCCCGAAAGGACTATGATGAAGCCATCAAGTTCATGGAGCAGGCATTGAACGATGCGAAGCTGGGTAGGAGAGATCGTGTTGTTGCTCTTAGGAGATTGAGGAAGTTTGCTCCTCCGATCCTTCATGCAGATTCCCAAGGTAGCTGAAACAGATACCAACCGAAGCATAGATTTTGCCGACTTGCGCAGTCAAATCCATGATAGAGATTGATCCCTATGACGATCTGGTGACATGCGTCAAGACAGGCTCAGAGATGAATGGCAGCGTTGTGATGTGGACATATGCCTATCTGATTGGGGATACTCTCCTTGATGCAGGATGCCCAAACGCCGCTAAGGAAATCAAAGAATTTGAAGCCAGCAATCCAATCAGCCGTGTCTATGTAACACATGCCCATGAAGACCATCTTGGCGGTTGTGCCGTCCTCGCACCAGAAGCCGAGATCTATGCAACACCCCCTGTTGCCAAGGCCTTGAAGAATCCTGAGGCACTCCCTGATTTCTTTGTGATGGTCTGGGGTCAACCAGAACCAGTTCCAGAGGTATTGCCGATGCCTAAGAAGTTCGAGCTTGGTGATTTATCACTTGAATGGTTGTCACTGCCTGGTCATACAGATCATATGATTGGATTCTATGAAAAAGAAAGAGGCTGGCTGTTCTCTGCGGATGCTGTCCCACTGCCTTCAAGAAAACAACTGGCAATGCCTGATGAGAATGTTCCTGAAATGATCGCCACAATGGAAAAGATTCAGG
>JAEOTX010000187.1 GCA_016839605.1 Candidatus Thorarchaeota archaeon
ATTATAGCTGTTCGAAATCATCTTTCCCGGCGCATTACATTGCAGTAATTTGCCAACTGGCGAGGAAGATGTGCGCTGTGCGAGGGCGTGACAGGGCCGCAATCTGTCACATTTTCGGCGTTCAAGCCTATCGCTATCGTTATGTCAGTATTTCCATAGTGTTGCGGGATTAGAGAAACGTAGAGGAAATCTCACAATAGGGAACCACTATCTCGTATATAGGCTAAAGTACTGCTTAGAAATGGTCTTATCGTGCTCTATTTCATATAGGGGGCATATTATAGCTATTATTACATCTTTTCAACCACTATTGATGCTCATCCACGCTGAAGCAAATTCTGAACTATACTTACAGCTAATCATTTTGATGGGAGCAGATTCGATTATGGCATCATGTATGACTACGGCAGTGAGTTATGGAAGACTTCTCTTTGACTCGGGCGAAAGCATTTGCTTTTCTAATGCCATGAGAGGTGCAAGGATTTGATCTATTCTGAAATAGTCGGCGACTTATATCACAGCGAGCTCAAAGAGCTATTGGAAAAACATTCAGACATCATTGCCATATCTGGCGTTGTCCGAGATATTATCTTGAATGACAGCAACGACCAAGAAGAAGTCAATCAGTTCTTTCTTGAATGTCATGTAGAGACAGTTCGAGTCATCTTCAAGAGACCGGCAAGGTTCTACATCGAGCCAGGCATGGACGTCTACGCAATTGGGAGAGCATATTCTGATGACACAATTATGGCTCACACCGTTCTTTTACCAAGAGTTCGTCAGGTTTTAGGGCTTGGAAGATCTTGGGAATGGATTGCAGCCTTTCCCGCATTATATGTGATGTTTCAGCTCCTTCAGCTAGTGCCGTTCTTAAACACTTTTACAGATATTCCTGAACTGGGATTGAATGTACTAGAGCTAATTGGATACGCCTGCATCATCGGAGTGTTCTATGCAATATACTGGGTCATTTTCAGAAAGCCATCTCCTGTCACGTGTTGGACAAAGACGTGGTACAAGCTTGAACAGATCGTCAAAGACCATCATGAGTTTGTATCTCCAGACCTGCGAGAGTTGTATGGTTATCAGAGCGAAGGGAGGCGTGAGACAGCTTGAAGACACCCATGGTCTTTCGTGTGCTCGGATATGCTATAATGGGCGCAATGGCTCTGGTTATGGGAAGCCAACTGCTTAGCTCAGTAGCTTGGGCGGTTCTGGCATGGCGGCAGGGAAACATCCTCCCAACGATTGTCATTGCTGCTACTACTCTAATGTTGATGTTCCTGACCGGGCGATACGATGCAGACACGCCTCAATATGCATTGCTGAACGCGCTGGCTTGGTCAGTGGCAGTATATCTGATCATCGTGACAGTCTTGATACTTCTGCCATATGGAGTCATACCAGCAATTATTGTCGCGGCGCTTTTTGTGCCAGCTATCACAGCCGCAAAGAATCCGGTGTTGCTGAGAGAAAAGCTAACAGCAACTACGAGGGTCAGAATGAGGCATCTGCCTAATACGGGAAAACCAGTAAGAAACAAAGAGGTGTATCTGATCTCCAAGTCGGAAGCCAAGTCATTGATTGCATCGATGCGAAACAGTCATGAATCTCAAGTGTCCATCACGAAGTATCTGAGTCATTTTGCAATAGTTGTGAATGAATCAGCATCTGAAGCGAAACTCCTGCAGAAGCTAGAAGCAGGCATCCGGAGAAACCTATCCAAAGCAGGGCCACTCCTGAAGGATACAGTGCTTCGACTACCACTGATCGAGGAGGAGTACGGACTAGCTCCAGAAGGCTATCATCTTGTGGATGATAGTGCTGCAGTCGAAAAGGTGTTGACCGAGTGGCCTCTTCGCGCGACTCTATTCTCAACAAGATATGGTCTGGTCCTGACAGCACGCAAAGAGGACGTTTCAGGCTTCCTGACACGAGAGATACCGGAGGAGCATAGAAGCGATATCCTCGTCAAGCGTGATATAGAATCTCTAAATGCAGTCTTAGAAGGGGGCGGATAGTGATGGTCCTTGGAGGTATAGCGTGGCTCATCAAGAAAGCTCCTAAAGGCATTGCGTTTCTAGGTGGTTCATTTCTACCCGCTCTTGTATTCACACAGGTCCTTAGGTTCAATCCCTTTATGCCGGAAGCTCTCAAGAGCATTGGAGTCCTCGCTTCTGTCGTTCTTTTTGGAGCTGGTGTGGGGGCAGGACTCTATTACAGTGACTGGAGGGTTGTGAAATACACTGGGCCGCTAGGAGCGCTTGTTCCCACTGGAGTGCTCGTCATGAGCCTAGTGTTGAGCATAGGAGATTTCATCCTGCCAGTCATAGGTCCAGAGTGGGTATTCAGTCTCGCCACCATCGCACTACTGCTTGGAGTCATCATCTATTCTGAGGTGAGTAGCAAAGATCCAAAAGAAGAATCCACGGTGGAGGCGCCTTCGATTGTCTCCAAGATGTTTCGTTGGTTTGGGCTGGAGCATGCAACTTTCATTGGCGCAATCGAGGTAGTGGAGTATCCAGAGTCCCATCTTCAAGACAACTCAAGGCAATTTGAGCGGATGGATAGATACAGCCCATTCTTGAGTGTCCTGAGGGGTATGAGGTCCGGTGGACTACAGGTTGGTTTCAGAATGGAACGGGCGATGAGAAAGAACCGTATGTTCTATCTCACCAGAGCTCCAAATCCAGACCTGCTGAATGAGTCATTGGATGCCTTGGAGTCTGTCCTCAGCACTCATCTCCGAAGCTACAGACTCGAACGCATTGGCGAGTATGTTCCTGACATAGACGTCTCAGGCAAGACCTGCTTCTCAACTAGGATTGAAGGTGAACCGTTGAGCATTGAGGATCTCCGGCAGTCAACAGACGGACTTACAGCGGCTGTAGAGACGCTCCATGAGATGGATAATGGAATAATCCAGGTATGGGCGGATCCCCTTGAAGCTAGTTGGCTGGAAAAATGGTCTGCACGAAATGAGTTCGAGGCAGAAGACAGGAAGAGAAGTAGGACACGGACACGAACAGTAGGAGGTATCCTGTCAGGAGGTGGCCAGCAGTCGTTCATAGAAGTCGACACATCAGCCGCAACAAAGGCTGGCAGGTTAAATCGCAGGCTTGTCAGGGTCACCTCTGAAGATTCGGTGGAACTGGGCGTCTTTACAACCAGCTGGGACTCAAGGCCAGCAAGAGCTGAACGGAACGCTACCCTGCTGGGGCACTCCATAGTAAGCAGCTTTCACTCCGCAGACTACGAGAATGTGCTCAAGGTAAAACCATTGAAGAAGCGAAGGGATTCCATAAGGCTGCTAAAGGGGCATCCTGTAGGAAGACCCACTCAGATGCTAGCAACAGAAGCAGCAGTGTTCTTCATCCCTTCCAGAAGACACATTGGAATTAGCACTTCGCGACGCTACGAGTTCTCCACGGTGTCAACTGATGTCTCACAGGGCTCCCTCTCCGGACGTGAACCAAAATTAGTAGCTTCAAGAACAGTGAAGAACGGCGATGAAAGATGGGACTTGGTCTGGAACTTCAACCCTTCAGAGATGGTGATGCTTGGGCACATAATCAGGGCTAATGGTGAAGTCGACAGGAGTGCTGTTGTCGCCTTTGATCCGCTTGAACTAGAGAGACATATGCTTATTCTTGGCACGACCCGCTCAGGAAAGACCACCACGGGACTTACCATTGCAGGGCAATTGATACGCTTGGGAATCTTCCCTATCATCATCGTACCCTACAAGGTACGCGACTGGAGAGTCCTCAAGAGCGTCTATCCGAACATTAGGATATTCACCGCCGGCAATCCTGACATTGCCCCACTGAGAATTAACATCTGGGTGCCACCTGAAGGTGTCCGCATAGACAAATGGATCATGAGACTGGCGGAGATATTTCACGCATGGTTCCCCAGTCAGGAGGTGGTTTCCTTGCATATGAGGCGGATCATCATGAGGACCTATGAGCTCTGTGAGTGGGATGTGGCTAACAATATTCAAGGCAGACCTGTCCTTCTTGAAGACCTCCTTGCGGGCATAGAGTATGCACTTGAGATGGGTGATGTCAAGTACAGTGCCGACGTGAAGGAGAACTTTGTCGGAGCTCTCAAGGCTCGCCTGGAAGCGATGTTGACTTATAGCACTGTGGTTGATATGTTCAATACAGCTGGTGGAATCACCATCAATGAACTGTTAGAAACACCTCACATTATTGAGATGGAATCACTCCATAAAGATGTCAAGCAGCTACTCATTGGTGTATTGGCTGCCGGCCTCAGTGAGTACAGAATGGCAAGCCCGCTATCCAGCGTAGAAAATGTACTCATCCTTGAGGAGGCCCATGCATTCCTAAAGAAGGCAGTTGAGAGGTCAGACGGGCAGCGGACTGCAGCTCAAGAAGCCAACGCAAGTCTATCACTCATGTTGCGAACATCTGGTGGGAATGGCTTAGGTATTGTCATCAGTGACCACCTTCCAAGTCAGATGGCACCTGAAGCTGTTAAGATGCCAAACAATCACATCATGCACAAGCAGAGTCAGGGGTCTGAAGCTGAGATTGCAGGTGATTTAGTTCGCCTTGACACGGAGAAGTCAAAGCATCTGACCGGAATGGACCCGGGAGAAGTGATCTTAGTCCTTGAAGGCCACAAGAATCCACGTAACGTCAAGATCACACAATTGCAGAACCTCGTAGTTGTTCCCCTCAACAAGGACAACTGGACAAATGAGCGAGTCAGGAAAGAGATGCAGACATTCTTTGCCGAGCATCATGAACGCCTGAGAAGCGAGCCTTTGAGTGCAAAGACAAAGAAACAACTTGGACTGACCTCTTCCTATCGGGGTGAGTATGCAAGACTGCGTCGCATAATTGAAACTCCAGAGATGGAAGTAGTATTCCAAGACATTGTGAGGAGAGCTGAGCTGGGTGACACCAAGTTAGCAGTGGCAGCTTCTCGCAAACTGGCTCAGCGCCTCGGAACCGGTGAGGAAGAGAGAGTGCAAATAGCTATTGCGTTTCTTAAGATAGCCAGGGAGAGATACGCGATCCCTGAGGAGGATGCTATTTTCACCCAGATGATTGGAGATGTGGGAGAAGCGGCAGCCTGAGAGGGACTTTTGATGCTATATGAGGGCGGGGAGTACGGAGAGCGAACCAGAGAGAATAGAGAAGACGATGAGAAGACGGAAGAGTGTGATGCGGCTGATGATGAAACAAGGGAATACAATCCCTACGACCGGAGAGTAGCTCGAGAGATTGCCGACGAGCTGAAGGAAGAGAAGGAAGCGGAGGAGGAAGCCAGAAATATCGCACGGGAGGTCGCGGAGGAATGCAAGGAGGAATATGGTGAGGACGCCAGTGAGGTCAAGAAGGAACGTGATGTCGATGATGTCTTTGATGACCTAGAGGATGCACGTGACGACCTCCATCGTGAGTATGTCCATGATATGCATGAGAACTGCCCAGCGAAAGAGGCGTTCTCTGAGGAGTCAAGACGCTATTACGAGGAAAAGGAAGCCAGTGAAGAGGTAGAATCTACTGAGGGGAACGAGACCTTCAGTGAAACTGGCGACGGTACAATGCAGGTCATTAAGGGGGAGAGTGAGTCTAGTACGTCAACTGAGGAAGCCTCAGAGGCTCCATCCTTTGAACACTCGGATGAACAAGCTGATGAAACTGAGTCTGCTGAGAATCCGGATGCGACGACTCACCCTGAACAGACTAAGGAGGAGGGAGCTGGTCATCATCAGGATGAGCTGGAATCGCCAGAAACAGAGCAAAGGCGGCATGAAGGAGCCCGAGCACTAAACGAAACTGAGGATGAAAAAGAGAGTGCTTCAAAGTCGAGAGAAAGAACGCACCAGCAATCAACCTTGGACGAATTTGGTGAGGAGGAGGTATCCAATAGAGCTTCGGAGGACTTGAATCATGATACTGCTGGGCACACTCGCGAATCTGCGAAACGCAAAGAGGAAGCGAACGAAAGCACTAATGAACACGCCACTGATACTGAGCAACGCGTCCCTGACATAGAAGCAGCTGAGGAGTCTGAATCCACAGAAGCGGAGCCAGTCATAGAAGGAGTGAAAGAAGAACATGATGCGGAGGACGCTGATGAATCAGCTCCCAATTACGAAGTCGCCGGCCAAGATAGCCCAAATCAATCTCTGATGCGCGAAGTTGAAGAAGTTCATGAGCATTCATCAAACGATGCGCCGGAATCCCAGATAGAAAATATTAGCGATTCTGAGATAGAAGAGAATGAAGCTGACGAGTACACGCTCCCCCCTATGCTTCCCGAAGACCTGTCTTTTTCAATATTCCCTGATTCAGAAGACGAGATGCTAAAACCCATACTCTCCTCAGAGTCTCTCCAAGAGAACTGGGAGAGCCTCAGTGAAGAGGAACGTGAAAGAATCAGACCATTCCTCCGGAACGAGATCGTGACTGAGGAGGAACTCGAAGTGGCTCTTGAGAGGACTCCGGGGGTCAGATACTCTGCTGACTTCGAAGAGGACCTCGAGGACGCTCATATGTTCCTAGGTCTGTCTGAGGAGGAACGGGATGCAGAGGAAACGCCTCGACTACTACAAAGACTCAGGAATCTTGAGGCAGAGCGTCGCTATGCTCTCATCGTCTTTGGGTTCGTATCAGATATCACCGACATCAAGGATACTGAAGAAGAACTTCTTCAGAACTGGACAAAGGAACAGCTCGACGAGTTGCTTTCTCAAAATGAAGACCTCGCCACCGGAAAGCATAGCAAAACTCGATACAAGAATGCTGTATCATGGATTGGACTCATGTCAGAGTTGCGTTCAGGATTAGTGGAAGAAGAACCGGTAATTGACAAGTTAAAGGAACTCTCGAAGAAATATGAGGTGTCCGTGGCTACAATTCGCATATGGCTTAAACGCGAGCAAATGCCGATGTTGATTGTTCAACTCGAACGAAGACTAGGTCTACGGAAGTCCCCAGGAGGCAAGGTTAAGCCTCTTGTTCAGAAGACTGCCGTTGTTTCTCGATTGAATATTTCAGGTGTCATACAGAATCTCAAACTCATAGAAAAGAGCTCAATTCATGGACTCGCCCAGGATCTCGTTTATTTGGTTAAAGCGAGCAAATCAGGAGTCTGGTTCGATGTATTCACTGATGATGAAAGACTTGACTATTTCAGGAAAATCGCATCTTCACTTGCGGACACCATGAACAACCTCGTCAAGAATTCTGCGAGATTCACATTTTCATTTATTCGGAGCAAGGTCTATCTGCGTAAGACTATCGAAGATTCTTTCTCTTGGCTTCAGATGATGCGAGATGAGTTATTCTATATGGATAAGAAGACAAAACGTGATTTGGTGGGTGCAGCGGTTGGAAGATTGAACCTCAATAATCTGAAGGAATTCTCACAAGTTGTGCGTGGTCTCACTTCATATTATGCTGGGAAGAAGGTCCCAGCTGGAGGAATCAATGCAGACCTACAGTCAAGAGCAAATTATCTGACCGGGGAGAGTCTTCGAATAATACTAGATATACTCGGGATGGATTTTGCGGATGTTAAGGATACGATTTCATCTCTGGGAAGAAGCGTCCGAGGCCAATGGCAGATTAGGAATCCTCTATTTCCGAGTGGTTTGAAGCTCAAAATCCTTCTAGCACGGATGTACGCTATTATCGCATCGGATGGTCATATTTGTCGAAGGACCTTCAGTTTGAGCTATTCAGAGGAGAATCCTGCAAGACGATCAAGGGTCAAGAGTATTGTTTCAGGATTTGGTAATGTTTGGACTAGTTTTCTCCATGATAGTAGCAGGGGTGATAGCCTGTATTTTCCTACAATATTGGGCAGGCTTATGCATACTCTAGGTATGCCTCTAGGTGACAAGGTCATGCAGGGAATCTCGATACCTGATTTCATAATGAACGGATCACCAGAAGTTAGAGCAGCATATCTGCAGGAGCTGATACCTGAAGAAGGTGCAGTGAGCTATGAGGTTCATGGTATTCTAAAGATAGTGTGGGGGAGAACTGTTGTTCACCAGGACCCACGCGAATCAAAAAGGTATACTGGCATCGGAACTCTGCGAGATGAGCTCATTCAGTTTATAATTGATCGCGGTGTATATGAGAAAAAACGACAATGCCATAGAATAGCAGCTGGTACTCTGAGGGATATAGCTGAGAGTGGGGATGACAAGGATTCCAAAATAGCCAGTGAGCTTGATGCGATTATTAGAGGCGTCGAATCTTCATTGCTCCAAGATGAACGTCGATTGGCTGCAACCTTCGGAATAAGAACAGGTTATCACTTGGCATATGTCAGATATTATGTGCGGTCAAAACGGGTTTCTGCTCATTGGCAAGCTCATACAAGCTCTCAAGCAGACGTTGAGAAATGGTGGAGAGCTGCACCGCCAAATGATGACAGAAAGTCAGCGCGATTAAGAGCGCACTTCGGAGAAAACTGAAGGGACTCAGATATAGAGTCCCAATGCATTCCTAGAGGACGGATTACAGTAGTTACAGTTCCTGGAAGTCCTCGACGGCTGCTCCACACATCGGACAGACCCACCCATCTGGTAGATCCGCAAAAAGTGTGCCTGCTGCAATTCCGCTGTCCGGGTCACCAACGTCTTCGTCGTAGACCCATCCACAAACTAAGCATTCCCATTTAGCCATGTAAGCAAACTCCTATACATACAACTTGGAACATCGAGGGCTATGC
>JAEOTX010000188.1 GCA_016839605.1 Candidatus Thorarchaeota archaeon
AACGCTACAACTGATGTTGTAACTGCAGAAGAGATTAGAAACGGAATTCTTGATGACTACGACATCGTTGCTGTTCCAGGGGGATGGGCGTGGGCGTACTACCAAGACCTTGGAAGTTCGGGAGTTGTGTATATCCGCCAGTTCGTGGAGAATGGTGGTGCATTTTTTGGAGTCTGTGCTGGGGCATACTTTGCGTGTGACGGCATCAGATGGGAGGGCGGTTACATAGAGTATACACTTGATCTGTACCCGAATATTGGCAATGGGCCTATAGAAGAAATTGCGGCCTGGCCAGGTTATAACATGACGAGGATTAACCTGAACAAAGGCGCTGTAGGGCCAGACCTTTCTGGAGAGCCAGATTCCCACATTGTGATGTACTATGGCGGACCATATTTTGAAACCAGTGGTACAGAGGGAGTCACTACTCTTGCTACTTACGATGCCAATGATGAGCCGGCGATAATAGCTTATGAATATGAACAGGGGCGGATAGTGCTTTCAGGCCCTCATGTTGAATGGGAGGAAGATGCTGATCGAGATGGAGTGGCGTGGGTCAACGCGTATGATGATGAAGGGTCCGAGTGGAATATGATGCTGAAGATTGGTCTTTGGCTCTCTGAGGGTGCTTCCACAACTTCTACTACAAGTGCCAGCACTGCTTCTGTTACAACTACTACTACGACCACTGTGAATCCCAGTCCATCACCAACACCGCTCGAGATTGACCCGGTCGTTGGACTTGTTGCCATTTTCGCTGTTATTGCGGTTGCAGTCATAGCTGAAAGGTTGAGAAAGTGAATGATTTGAGGCAAGAAATGTGCGAATTCGATCATATGAGCACATGTTCATGACTAGCACACTATGAACAAGAGTGTTCGGTGGGTTTTAATCGGTGTACACCTGTTATTTTTTACTAGCTAAACGCTAAATTCAGGATGTGACATCTGTGAAAAAGAAGGAAGCACTCCTGGCACTGACTCTGGCGGTCTTTATGATCTTACCAGTGTTTGCTTTCGTACCGACTACTGCAGTAGCGCAGACACCTAAGATTATCAAGATAGGGATGTTTGACGAACCAGACAGCCTTAATCCGGTCATGGCCTCAGAAATCAGTTCATGGAGTATGATTAATTGGATATTTGACCCTCTGGTCAGATGGGATGATAACTGGGGCATCCAACCCGGTCTCGCAGAGAGCTGGGAGTGGGCAACAAACGGCTCTCAGTTAGTCATGCATATCGACCAAGATGCGGCATGGCATGACGGAACTCCATTTACAGCACATGATGCAAATTGGACACTCTTTACATGGACCTGGCTTGGATTTTGGGTAGGTCAGACACCTCGCATTGATCATAGAAACATCAGAGTTCCGGATGACTACACCATCGTCCTCAATTTTGTGGACAGTGGTTATGAGAACATAACCGAGTGGGCACTTGGTGGACTACCTAATAACGCCTACAATGGAACGCCTGTACAAGTCAACAAGGAAGCATTCCTTACAGGACTCACCTATGTGCCAATCCTCGCAAAGCATCTGTGGGATCCGGTGACATGGTGGGACCCAATTTATGGTATCGGAACTTGGTACTGGGACACAGCACTTTGGAAGGATGCAATCTGGTGGGGCATGCTCGATCCTGCGTGGCCAACACCACTCAATGGAACTGGTGCATTCATGCTGGATGAATATGTTGTAGGAGAATACATGAGATTTGATGCCAACCCCAACTACCATTTGGGCGCGCCCAACGTCGATGGCATCCTTGTCACCTTCTACGACACCGTGGAAGTCATGACTGAGGCTGTAAAAGCCGGAGAAATTGATTTCTGCGAGACTGCACCTGCATTCATTGAGCTAGGTACCATTCCTGACACGGTCACCATAAATGAAAACCCGTGGATGGGCTGGGAAGGTCTCTTGGTGAACCAGTACTATAACTACACCAATGCTCAAGGAGAATATGCAGCTCGTCCAGTCAAGCACAATGCGCTCCTTCAGCCAGAAGTGAAAAAGGCAATGAATCAGGCTATTGACAAGGCGCAGATAGCTGAAGTTGCATATCTCGGACACGCGAATGCAGCTGATTCGCTAATCCATACTGAACTCAAGTGGTATAATGATGCCCTGATTACCTTTACTCAAGGCACTGCCGCAGCTCGGGCAACTCTCGAGGCGGCTGGATGGGTAGTGAATCTAGATGGAGTCTACGAGAAGGATGTAGATGGGACTGTTGAAACACTGTCCTTTGAAATCAAGTATGTCACTGGTGTTCCGACAGACTTCACAATTGTGTCGCTCGTTGGTGCATATCTTGAGGCTGCAGGATTTGAGATCACTGCAATCCCTCTTGAAGAAACAACCTTCACTGTGGACACCGCTACAGAGACTTGGAACTTTGACATAGCTCTAACCGCCTATAGTCAGATTGCTGATCCAAATAGCATGATGCAGTATATGACCAGTGACAGTTGGATCAACCCGAATGGTGTGAACATCACAAGGGTTGATGAGATATACAAGGAACAGCAACTGACAACCAGTGATACAACTAGGGCAGCTCTCTGTGATGAGTTCCAGCAAATAATGTACAATGATTCAAGCATCATTATTCTCGTCGAGTTCAATGATATCGAGCTGTACAGAAACGATGTCTGGGAATTTACTCACACGGACTGGGAAAGTGGCATCTTTTCAATGTGGAACATCGATTCATGGCTAGAGGTTGACGTACCAACAGTACCAACAACAACGACAACACCAGTAACAACAACAACAGAACCACCACCACCACCACCGCCGATTCCGATGGAACTGCTCCTTGCAGTCGGCTTAGGTATCGTGGTGCTGATAGTCGTTGTAGTGTTTGTTACTAGGAAAAGGTAGCAGTGGATTATAGATTGGACAGACAGGACTCCTGTCTGTTCATTCCATATTTTTTATAATCCAAAGAGAAAACAGAGTAGATTAGGATGGCATTAAGAGACGTATTACTCAAGCGAATAGCCCAAGCAATTGTTACAATCTTCATAGTTCTAGCAATCGATTTTGTGTTATTCCATATCCTTCCTGGCGACCCAATGACCTTCCTTGCTCGAAATCCCAACCTTACTGAGGTTGCCCAAGAGAGATTGATTGAGCAATTTGGACTTGATAAGCCACTGTGGGAACAGTTTATTCTATTCCTTGGAAACTTCCTTACCATGAGACTTGGGATGTCATTCCATTTCAGAGAGGAAGTTGGACCAATAATAATGCACCACCTCGGAAATACTCTGATCTTAGTGGTTCCTGCATCAATCGTGGCGATTGTGGTTGGAATCTGGATAGGCAAGAACTCAGCCTGGCGGCGAGGCAAGGCAGCAGACCTCTTGGGCCTTCTGTTTTCGCTAATTACGTACTCTATTCCCACCTTTTGGCTAGCCATGTTCTTCATCATGTTTTTCGCATTTGGGCTTGGTTGGTTTCCAGGGACACCAGGATTGACCACACCAGGCATGGACTTCACGGGCGATCCAATTGGTCTTGTTGTTGATATGATATCTCACTTGATGCTTCCATGGACTGTCCTGATTGTTGCAATCTTGGGTTCATTTGCACTAATCACGAGAAACGCTCTGCTGGACGTCTTAAGTGAGGACTATATGGTCACAGCTAAAGCCAAAGGAAGAACTGAGAAAGAACAGCTGAACAAAGAGGCGATGCCAAATGCCATGATTCCCATAACAACGGTCATCGCACTCCAGCTTGGATTTTCAGTAGCAGGGGCACTCCAGACTGAGGTGGTATTCTCCTACCCTGGGATTGGGAATCTGATTTGGGAAGGAGTTTACTATCGAGACTACCCACTCTTGCAAGCTAGCTTCTTCATGATCACTGTTGTTGTAGTATTTGCTAATCTTATTGCCGACTTCATCTACTTCTATCTGGACCCAAGGATTAGAGTTGGTGCAGAGTTCACGATTGGTGATGAGAAACCACCCAGACCGCTCTCTCATTACGGTCTAGCTGTTATAGCCATTGTCGCGCTTCTGTCTACATGGGCGGTCATAGGAATTACAACAATACTTCCTCTCTTCATTCTCATAGTGATTCTAAAACGAAAGGGTATTGCTCAGTTCCTAAGAAACCAACTTAGCAAAATCAAGCCTTCAAACTTGCTATACGCATGGCAGAACAAGCGATCTCAGATCTTGGTTCGGTTCTCAGTGATTGCTTTATTTATCAATTTGATCGCATTGACCATCATCGCATCATCGGGAGTCTTCATCCCTGAATGGGGCTTCTTTTGGGCAGGTGCATTTTTCGGACTAGAACCATTTCCTCCTATACCCCCAGGAGTGGAATACCCCGATTGGTCAATGACACTGGCATCAATTGCACATCCATCGGTGATGCAAATCGCTCTAGTTGGTGTGACCGTCGGAGTCATTCTGAGTAGGAGAAAGAGCTTGGGTGCTACATCCAGTCGATTCATCAGAACACGAATGGGTACGGTAGGAACTGCCACAGTAGCGATGTTCACAGGGATGACTATATTTGGAGACATTATAGCTCCATATGATCCTGAGGCATTCTTTACTGGGAATATCTACCAGCCCCCTGATATTATGCCAGAAGCGCAATTGCTCATTCTGTCAGTGGGTGTGGCATCACTTCTTGGTGCAACCTTAATTTGGTGGATATTTGACCGATTCAAGAGACCAGGGATTCCTAGATACTTCATCACTATTCTGAGTGGAGGGCTCATTGTTTACATCGCAGCTTTATTTGGAGCCCAATCGCTCTCTGTTGAGAACACGACTACCTTGATTTTCTCAGCTGCAATTGGTGCTATTGGCGGCGTTATCATTCTGAAGGGGCTTCTGAGTGCTAGGCTAGATTTTAGCCTTCAGAAGCTGCAAATGCATCTTCCAAGATTGGTTATTGCTCTTGTGGGAGTGATTGGCGTGGGTCTCATTGTGCAAGGCATACTGCATGCTCCATGGGTAATACCGCTCGAATTTCCAGGCTTCCACTTAATGGGTACTGATCAATTGGGAAGAGACGTATATAGTCAACTGATTATAGCTGTAAGAATCACACTTCTAGTTGGTATTGTGGCAACAGGAATGTCTGTAGTCATAGGCACCTTAATTGGCCTTGTTGCAGGCTACTTTGGTGGAATTATTGACTCTTTCCTGATGCGGTTCACAGATATCTTCTTCGTGATTCCGAGCCTAATCTTGATGATTATCGTGGCGGCAGTGTTAGGCCCATCGATTGTAACACTAATTCTTGTGATTGGTTTGTTCTCATGGCCCTCTACTGCACGAATCGTCAGAGGCCAGGTATTAACAATAAAAGAGCGCACCTATATCGAGAGGGTAAGAGCAGTGGGAGGAAGTGACTCCTATATTATTACTAAGCATGTATTGACCGCAGTTGCTCCACTTGTTGTTGCCAATACAATCCTTGTCACCGCATGGGCAATTCTCTCGGAGGTTGTTTTGGACTTCTTTGGGCTAGGAGATCCAGCAATGATCAGCTGGGGCACAATGTTGTATCTCGCATTCAGTGCAGGCTCAATGTCCAATAACCTCTGGTGGCTAGTATTCCCACCAGGTGTCATGGTTGTGCTTCTCCTCCTTGGAGTATCTATGGTAGGATACGCTATGGATGAGATTGTCAATCCAAGACTTCGGAGGAGGTAGTAGAATAGATGACAGAAACATCCTCGCCAGAAACTCCTGCTGGACAACCAGTACTCAAAGTGTCAGGGCTTAAGGTCTACTACCACATCTCTCAGGGAATAGTCAAAGCAGTCGATGACATTGACTTCACTGTAGGTTGTGGGGAGTTTGTAGGCCTAAGCGGTGAGAGCGGATGTGGGAAGACCACTACCGCAATGACTCTACTACACATCCTTCCTCGGGAGGGAGTGGTTGAAGGTGGACAAGCCATCTTCGGCAATCGTGACATTCTCGCTTTCGACAAAAAGGCCATCGAAGATTTTCGGTGGCAGGGAGTTTCCATGGTCTTTCAGGGTGCAATGAACTCATTGAATCCAGTTCATCGTGTGATAGACCAGATGGTTGATGCAATCCTGATTCATGAAGATGTGTCAAAGGAGAAAGCGAAAGAGATTGCACTTGAGTTGATAGAATCTGTTGGAATTGAGCGGTCGAGGGCAACTGCATATCCACATGAACTAAGTGGAGGGATGAAGCAACGTCTAATGATTGCCCTTGCACTTGTACTACATCCGCCCCTTGTGATTGCAGATGAGCCAACCACAGCGCTTGATGTGATGATTCAGGCACAGATTCTCGATCTCTTCGGGCAGCTTAGGGATAAAACGAGTCTCTCACTCCTAATCATCACTCATGACTTGTCAGTGCTTGCTGAGACCTGTGATAAGGTCATCATAATGTATGCTGGAAAAATCGTTGAGGAAGCACTGACTGAGATTCTATTCAATGAACCAAGCCATCCATACACAAGGAAGCTCATTTCATCATTTCCAAGCATTCTTGCTGACAAGGAGATTGACTTCATTCCAGGAAATCCACCGGACCTCATTGATCCCCCCACCGGATGCAACTTCCATCCGAGATGCGAATATGCAATCGAAAAGTGTAGCAAGGAAGAACCTCCACTTGTTGATGAGGGGGGTCATAGGGTGGCTTGCTTCAGGAGGCATGAAATCTAATGGCGAATGCTATTCTCGAAACTAAGAATCTCAAAAAGTGGTTTACAGTGAGAGCAGGATTCCTCTCAAGCCTCGTTTCCAAGAAGTCTGACTCCTACATTCGAGCCGTTGATGGAGTCGACCTGGAAATCAAGCAAGGTGAGGTTTTTGGCATTGCAGGGGAGAGTGGTTGTGGAAAGACTACAATTGCAAGATTAGTTATGCGATTGGAAACCTTAACAGATGGGGAAATCTGGTTTGAGGGAGAAAAAATCTCTGCATTCAATGAGGGGAAGTTCAAGGAGTATCGCAGAAGGATACAGATGATCTTTCAAGATCCATATGGGTCATTGAGCAATAGCATGACCATAGGCGAGATTGTCGCAGAGCCTCTCAAGATCCATAATGTATATGCATCACCTAGTGAGATGGAGGACCGAGTAATGGCTGCCCTCGAAGACGTGGGGCTGCGTCCAGCTGAAGAGTTTGCTGGCAGGATACCACATGAACTGAGTGGAGGTCAAAGGCAACGGGTTGCGGTAGCTGCAGCACTTGTGTTGGATCCAGTCCTTCTGATTGCAGATGAACCAGTTTCAATGCTCGATGTCTCAATGCGGGGCCAGATCCTGAAGCTATTGCTCGAGCTGAGGGAAAAGAAGGGCATTACGCTTGTATTGATAACACACAATTTGGCTGTAGCCAAGCAGATGTCTGACAGAATCGCAATCGCCTATCTGGGCAGAATCGTTGAAACTGGAGTTACGAAGGAGATTATTGACAACCCAAGTCATCCCTACACGAAAGCACTAGTTTCAGTTGTTCCTGTTCCAGAAACGGGTGTAAAGAGGGAGAGACTGTTGCTCACAGGAGAGATTCCTAGTCCCATTGATATTCCAACGGGCTGTAGATTTCATACCAGATGTCCATTTGCGAAAGACAAATGCAGCGTGGAGGAACCTGAGCTAAGGACAATGCCAGATGGACGACAGGTTGCCTGCCACGACGATGAGCAGGCATGAAGCAGAGTGCATGTTTCTAAACAGAGCCGTTCAAGAGTCTGAAAATCTGTTCACCATTGTACACACATGTTGGCAGTCCTTTTCATCATGTTCATTCTTTGCACAGCCGCATAAGTAGACAATCTGAGAGTGGTATCATGGGCAATGCAATTGAGAATCTGAAACAGGCAGTCATCGATGGAGACGCTGACGCGGTATCCAAGTTCTCCGCGGAAGCACTGGAGTCCGGTGCTGCACCGTTAGATATCCTGGAAAAGGGGATTTCTGAAGGAGCAAAGACTGTCGGTGAGCAGTTTGAGAATATGGAAATCTTCCTTACAGAGCTTATGCTCTCGGGAGAAGCTATGATGGCGGGGTTGGATGTTGTTCTGCCTCATATCCAAGCTGGAGATGTACCGAGAAAGGGAAAAGTCGTCGTTGGCACTGTGCGTGGCGATATCCACGAGATAGGCAAGAACATCTTCAAGTCGCTTCTCGTAGCTAATGGGTTCGAGGTGAGTGACCTAGGAGTCGATGTTCCAACTTCGAAATTCATTGAAGAGGCAGAGAAGACAAACGCGGACATCATTGCCGTATCAGCACTCATGACATCAACCCTTGGAGGTCAAAAGGATGTCATTGATTATCTCGAGCAGTCTGGCAATCGAGACAAGTTCATCGTTATGGTGGGTGGTGGTCCCACGAACCAGGAATGGGCAGACGAGATTCGTGCAGATGGATTTGCTGAAACAGCACCTGAAGCTGTAAGAGTAGCAACTCAACTCATTGAGAAAAGGAGGGACTGATACTATGATTCCAATCATCGAGATTGCAAAGAGGGCGCTTGATGGCAAACCTCTCATAGAGAAGGAGTATGATATGAGAGTCTTCTCGCCGAGGGTTCGCGAGCTGGTTAAGGAATACGGCATCAGCTACGATCCTGAGGTGCTTGTTCCATCCGATGATGGTCTTGCAGACGCTGTGTTCAAAGCGGCGTTTGATCTCATCTGTGATGTGGGAGTATATTGTAAGGACACTGAGCGAATCATTGCTTTTGAGGAAAAGGAAGTCCGTAACGAACTCAAGACCTCTTATGATCATGCAGTTCTTGGTGAAGGTATGGAGCAGAGGGCTCTTCTTCCCAGGAAACCGGACTCAAAGGAAAAGCCCTGGATATTTGCCGGAGCGGGCGGTGTTACAGTCTCAGATGAGAGCATCTTCATGCGTTTGGTGGAGAACTATGCGAAGAGGATTCCAATTGCTAATGCCATAACAACTCCTTGTCTACTCTCAGTTGATGGTGCCACGATTCGAGCACGGTCGCCCCTCGAGATAGAGGGTTCAATCAGGACTGTTGTTCTGGGAAGAGAGGCCCTTAGAAGAGCGGGGAGGCCTGGACTGCCGATTATGAATGCAATAGGTACAGCTGAATCAGCAATTGCACTGGCCTCAGGTCTTCATCCAGACTTCGGACTACGAAAGACGGATGGTTATATGATAGCTGAATTGGCTGAGCTCAAGACTGACCTTGACCTCCTTAACAGAGCCGCGTTACTACAGTCGTTGAATGTGCCTATAGCTGGCATCTATGGTCCAATCTATGGAGGATTTGCCGGTGGAGCTGAGGGCACTGCAGTCACAAGTGCAGCATTTCACATTCAAGGAATCCTGACTTATGGTGCATCCTGGACACTTTGTTTCCCCATTCATATCAAGTATACATCCAGCTCATCACCGGAATTGATCTGGCTAGCTAGCCTCTATGCTCAGGCTGTAAGTAGGAATACCAAGGTGCCTGCGCTCTATTACAACTACACTGCTGCAGGACCTTGTACAGAAATGGTCTTGCAGGAATTCGCATCAGAGTTCATTGCAGCAATCTCTTCGGGAGCCTCAATAGAAACGGGGGGTGTCGCTAAAGGCAAGTACTTCGACTATCTGTCACCTATTGAGCCGATGTTTGCCGCAGAGGTAGCGTACGCGAGTGCGGGTGTGAAGAGAGCGGATGCTAATGAGATTGTGAAGCAGATTGTTCCGAAGTTCATTGACAAAGTCCCAGATCCCCCAAGAGGGAAGCGCTTCCAGGATTCCTGTGATCCTGTGACTGGTGAACCGTCAAAGGAATGCTTCGAGATATATGACAAGGTGAAGAAGGAAGTTACTGATCTGGGTATTGAATTCCTGTATTGATGCAGTCATCCTAAGCGGTACTTCCTGCCAACCTCTGGTTTCTCGCCGAAGTAGAGGACTGCAGTGGAAACACCCTCCTCGCGTGCAAACTCGTCCACACCGTCGAAACGCAGAAGCGCAAGTAGAAGCTTGAGTCCAAGATCTTTCATGAAGGATGTTCGTGATCTGAGTTGCACTCGGGTTAGTTCATTCTCACTGCGTACATCACACCGCTCTAGAAGGCCAAGAGAAGTCACACCCAATGCAGCGCGTTTCACGTGGTCGACTATACTGGTTGGAGTCTCAGATCCGTGTGGGTCAATCTGTTCTATGTAATCACGTATACTGACCACTGTTCTCTCATCTAAGGCGTCCTTGATTGTATTGTTCGTCAACCATTCCAGAAGTGATGGATTCAAAGTGACAGTCCCGCTCTGTCCGGCTTGCATCAGCATTAGCTCTCTCCGTTCTCGCCAGAGACTGAGAACCCGTCGGTCACGTTCTTCCTTGATATTTTCGAAGAGCAGGGGGTCAACCCACATTACGCTGATCTTGTTCTCAGCAACAACTTCTGCATCTACTGAGTATCCCGCTTCATCCCATTCAGCTATGAGCATCATCAAGAGTATCTCTGGCTGTTCACGCATGAGCTTGGCTGTTGCTAAGATCGTCTTCCTTTCTGGATGGACCTCAACTGACCCAAAAATGCCCATTCTCCCTAAGAGCGCTACATTACTTGCAAATGAATCAAAGGTGTTCTCCCACATGTCCTGAGGGATTGTCCCAAGCCCACGAAGTAGCTTCGTCTGCTGATGTCCTATCTTTCGCAGCCGTGCAATAAGTTCCGATGCTCCCTGACCTGAGCACCCCAACTGGGCAAGAACGGACAGAACCTGGGAACTCACAAGACCCATATCAGCGGAGTCAATGAGCGATCTCCGAAGATTCGACACCTCCATAGCGTCACAATCATCGCAGCTGGGAATATCCTTTCGAGTGCTGTAGAACCTGACAGCTTCTTCTAGTGCATCATTGATGCGTCCCGATTCACCAGCTAACTCCTTCAAGAGTTGGCGTGTGCGCGCAGAGATGGTTGTATGTAGATGCACCCGAGCTGCAGTGGACCTATGCTTCTCATTGAGCGCATCCTTTTTTTGCTCTTCAGCCATGAACATCACCAAGAGGAGCATGTTCACAATAATGTTGTAGACAAGTCTGCGTGAACATAAGGTCTCCGAATCAGAATACACAGACACTTCAGAACCGGAACGATGCTATAGCAGGGTTAATCAAGGGGAGAGGCCTGAGAGATGTTTCTAGGAGGCTTCCGTTAGAAGATGACCACTGGACAGATAGAATCAGTCTTGAAATGGATCAGTACGCATCAAGAGCACCTTGTAAGACTGACCCAAGACCTTGTGCAAATTCCTAGTATTTCAGGAGAGGAATATGCAGTACAGAAACGAGTCCACAAAGAGCTTGAACAAATGGAACTTAGTCCTCAAATGTTCAATCCTGATGACAAAAAACTCCGAAAGCATAATGACTTCTTTGAAACCACATCTTTCACAAAGTATGGATATGAGAACAGACCGAATGTCGGAGGCGTTCTGGAAGGATCAGGAGGAGGTCGCTCCATCTGTTTGAGTGGTCACATCGATGTTGTGTCACCAGAGCCCTTGGACAAATGGACTCGCAGTCCATGGTCAGGAGATGTAGTTGATGGCAACATCCATGGACGTGGAGCCGGAGATATGAAGGCAGGAGTAGCTGCCATGATCTTGGCCGTGCAGGCACTTCAAGAGAATGGCATCAATCTAAAGGGGGATGTACAGGTCGAAACCACCATCGAAGAGGAGGATGGGGGAATCGGCGGAGTCTTCTATATGCGAACGGTTCGTCCCAAGACTGATGCTGCTTTTGTTCCAGAGCCAGGTAATCTTGCTATCAGTGTAGCGAGTGCTGGCGTCATGTACTTCAGAGTGACTGTGCGAGGCGTCCCTGCACACGCCGCCACTGCGCATTTTGGTGTGAATGCAGTTCAAAAGATGATGCCAGTCATAGATGCGATTCAGAGTCTCCATGAAGCGCGACAGGCTAGAATCAGTTACAGCTATGCAGAATCAGACCCAAGAATGAAGGGAAGGGCTACGACAATTAACATCGGTGTCATCAAGGCAGGCGACTGGCCATCCACAGTTCCCGCTGAATGCACAGTTGAGTGTAGAATTGGATTTCCGCCAGGCGAAACAAGGGAAGAAGTGATGAAACAAGTAGAGGATGCTGTACAAGAAGCTAGTAAGAGAGATGACTGGCTAAAGACGAACCCACCTGTCGTAGATTGGTTTGGCTGGAAAGCACGACCACATGAGTTGGATCCAACCAATGACTTCGTACAACTAGTTAGGCAAAATGTCATTGATGTGGCTGGCAGAGAGCCAGCTTTCATGGGAGGTTCAGCTGGTCTGGACACGAGGTTCTTTGTACATCATGGAATTCCTGCTCTGACCTGTGGACCCTATGCCGAGAGAATCCACTCCTTTGATGAAATCGTGAGTATTGAGTCAGTTGTGCAGACATCTCAAGTCATTGCAAAGACAATGCTCGAATGGTGCGGCACTCAATAACTAAAGCCTAAAGGAGAACCACTGCGAGTATCCCTGTGAGAAACACTCCATCCCAGGTCCCTGCTCCGCCAATGGAAGCAGCATCAGTCTTTAGTTGAGACAACTTCCCAAGATTCAGAAAGTCGGCACCAATTATGGTTCCCAGTGTTCCAGAGATGTAGGCGATTGCATACAGATTGATGATTCCAGGAAATATCATTCCAACAGCAAGAGTTGCTAAGACCGCTGCAAGCGGAGGCAAAAGCGCTGGAGTGACAATCCCCATGTTAGGCTCAATCCTTGCAATTCGGTGAACAGCAATTGTCACTGCTGTGATAGCAAACAGGATCGGGATTATGGACAGAAGGTTCAGAAGGATAAGATACCCGCTCACTATGACAGGTATCACAGCTCCACCGAGATTTATACTAATCTTGGTTTCGCGAGGTGTCGTAGGCTGAAACACCTGAAAGCTGAATCCCCAGTCAGACAGGTAGGGTGCCTCAACCAGGGGAGAAGACTCCGCCTGAATTGTGTACAGTGGAATATTCACTAGACTCCCCATAAGAGACCCAGGAACTATCAAGATAGCTAGCCATATCGGTATGCCGATCTGTATGAAGGCAACTCCTGCTGCCTGGATGAGAAATAGACTCATCATGGCAAACATAAGGACTGCCAATGGTGAGGTAGGCCGTCTCTCTAATCGCCTCCTCCTAGGATTCAGTTCTCTATTCGGTTCTTCATCGAAAACGATTGGAACATTCTCATCATCGCTTTCTGAAGATAAATGCAATGACCAACCTGGATTTCTGGATTTAGTCCGGTTTCGATCACTCAGCGGCAGATTCCGCCTCCCACTTGTTTACTGGATTACCTGGATGAGCCATCTTGTGAACAAATAGGTCACACCCACATGTTTTGCATGAGGCTTCTCTCTCTTCATGGTCGGACCTTTCGTGGTCACACATACATTGCTCCAAAGCTCTCAAATCTATCATTTCTTTACCTCTCAT
Source organism: Candidatus Thorarchaeota archaeon (assembly GCA_016839605.1). Lineage (GTDB taxonomy): Archaea > Asgardarchaeota > Thorarchaeia > Thorarchaeales > Thorarchaeaceae > SMTZ1-83. Next base: position 13,467 of record JAEOTX010000188.1, read on the forward strand.
TTGGACATTGACCGTTTCTCATTTACACTAATTAACGTTGGTCAAGAGGCAGGAAACAGGCTCCCTCGTGCTTAAATCCCAAATCCCATCTAGACTAAGGTAGGTGCATTATCACGATTGATATCTTGAACTTCTTAGTATTGTGTCTCATGATTGCCCTCTCCAGTGTGTATTACATCAAGAGCGTAAGTCCTGCAGCTTTGGAGCAGCAAATAGGAGAAAGTGCATACGAGAAGAGTGCAAGAAACAGGAAAGTAGCAACTGCCGCATATTATCTCATGTTTCTGAACTATGTCATCTACTACTTCTATCCGCTGTCCACACCATTACCCGACTTCTTTCCATGGGAGTATTGGATTACCGCGGTAATAGCTACAGGGATATTCCTTCCAAGTATGTACCTCATGTATATTGGAGCAAGAGATGCGGGAGAAGAAACACTGACACCTAAGAAAGAGCATACTCTGTACGGTGGAATATATGAGAAGATTCGACATCCTCAGGCTCTAGGAGAGGTATGGTTGGGATTAGTGATTGCACTATATCTCAACTCACCTCTGCTGGCGGCTCTCTCCTTGGTCTTCTTCCCTACATTCTATTACTTTAGCTTGGTCGAGGAGAAAGACCTTGTGATACGATACGGTCAGGACTACACTGAGTACAGAAAAAGAACAGGCATGTTCATTCCAAAAAGGAAACCCAAAGACGAGTAATCAATGCAGAGAAGAAAAACGTTGGTCTGTATCGAGGGATGCTTATGCCGATTTTAAGCAAGGGAAAACCAGAAGCTGGACTGCCAGTCTGGCGACTGAACCGAGTTCTAGCTATTCTCCAAACTAGAATAGAAACCCTATCCAGGGAAGGGAATCGAGAAACTCCAATCGTATGGAGTACGGCACACATGTATACGACTACTCAATTGGCTAAGATTGTGGCCATACAGCGGAGTCTTGATCCTGAGCTTGCTGGTTTGGTCTGTGCATTTCATGATGTCCACACACTCCACACTGGCAAGTATCAAGACCATGGACCCAAGGCCTTAGGATACATACTGGAGATAGTTAAAGAATACAACGATAAATGGAGCGACCAGCTAGGTGATATTTCCGAGGCAGAGGTCGAAATCATCTATCAAGCGATCAAGGGGCACAGTGACAAAAACGTTGTAACAGAACTCCCTTACGAAGAATTGCTAAAAGATGTTGATAGCTTGGATGCATTTTTGCATGGCTTCGAACCTCAAGAAAAATCTGCTAGAGAAGAACGTACAATCAGACTGCTTGACGAGTTCAATATTGATGACCAACTCTCAGCACTGAAACGTGAGGTTCCGGAATAAGGAACTCGGTCCCGTTGAGCGATTGTCTTTAAACCAATGGCACAAGATAGTCTGGTGATGAAACATGACAGAGATTCCAATCCCTATGGCGAATATATCTGATGTAATGTTGGACATGTTTATTCACGAGAGTAAACAAGCACGAGTTGTTCTCGAATGCGCTAGGAATACAGACCTTGATTTCACACCCAAAGAAGGAATGAGACCGCTAAAGGCACTTGCTAATCATCTCGCTCAGATTCCTTCCATGGATCCCTTCATGTATAGAGGGGTGATTGGAAATATCGAGCAGGCTCAAGCAAGAGAGAAAGAGCTTTGGCGTGATGATATTGACAGTATCATTTCATTATTTGATAAGGGCATAGAATCAGTCAAGGGGCAGTTTGAAGGTATGTCTGACGAAGAATTCCTTGCAGCAAATCTACAGCCTTTCTATGAACGGAAAGAGAAGAAAAGCTGGGCATATTATTTTGCAGAGTTTACTACCCACGTTTCTATGCACAAGATGCAGCTTTGGATGTATCTGAAGCTAGCTGGGGTAGATGTCAACATGATGACATACTATGGTGTGCCAAGTGAATCCTGATACTCCTCTATTCAATGTCATAATCCAAGGAGAATGCATTCTCGATCCAACTCATGACGTCATCATGATCTCGTGAGTTCGGTTGAGCATCCTGATTGGGATCGCTATTTCGTAGTTCCTCCATCTTTGCTGAGAGGTCATTTGTCGCCATGATGTCGCCATCTTGGATTTGCAGTTCCAATACGGTTCGATAGGCCATTGGTCTTTGATATCCCATATGCACATACATGCTTTCGATGAAGTTTTTCCCAAGAAGCATCGAGCCCGAGAACTTAGTCTTCAAGCTGAGATTCTCGTACCTATGACTGAAGAAGTGGCCACCTTCATCCAGGGGATCGATTCTGTTCACGGGGAGAGCCTCTTCAGTTCTCACACTCATTCCATCGAGAATGAGTTGGCCATCAACACAGTCGTATCGCATGACATAGCCACGATAGCATGCAGTACTCGCCATTATAGGGGTGATTCCGAAATCCTGTGGCGCATAGAGTGGAGACCCCTTTAGGCCAATGAGTGAGAAGAGCTCACCCATGTACCGGAATTCATCAGGAATCTGAGCGGTCATTAGAACTATCAACTCAAACTAGATTCATCCTGACGTCGCATACTTGACGAAATCCTCAGCGAGCACACGATCAAGTGTTTTCGCAAAGAACTCAGCGTTCTCTCTGGTGAATACAAGAGGGGGTTTGATCTTGAGGACATTATTGAAGGGACCATCCGTGCTTATCAGAATCCCCAAGTCTTTCATGCGATTGGCGACATACCTCGCCTGTTCCGTTGCAGGAGTTAGAATCTCATGGTTGAGGACTAGCTCCACTCCAATGAATAGGCCAAGTCCTCTGACATCACCGATGATCTTGTGTTTCTTCTTCAAGATGTATAACTGGTCAATCAGGTAGGCACCGACTTGGTGTGCGTTCTTTTGAAGGTCTTCCTCTTCTATTTCATCAAGGACCGCCATCCCAACAGCACATGACACTGTATTTCCGCCAGTAGTGCTAAAGAACTCCATCCCAGTATTGAAGGACTCTGCAATCTCGGGTGTTGTTATGACAGCACCTAGTGGATGGCCATTTCCAATCGGTTTGCCAAGAGTTACGATGTCAGGAACAACGCCCTGTGTTTCAAAGCCCCAAAAGTGACTGCCAACCCGTCCGAATCCCACCTGCACTTCGTCTACGATGCATACTCCTCCAGCATCGCGAACATAACCAAACGCATCTCGGAGATAGTTCTCAGGAAATATGATTTGACCAGCGCATCCCATCAGGGGCTCACAGATGAAAGCCGCCACTCCCTTTTCTTTACCCAAGTCAAGAGTCTTCTTTAGAACGTCCATAGCGTATTTCTCACCGGCTTCCGGATTATCAGACTTGAAAAGGCCTCGATAGACATCGGGCGTCTTCACCTTGTGAACATGTGGGGGAGCACCCTCACCCCCGGGTCCATCGAACTTGTATGGGCTGATGCCCACAAGGGTGCCTGTGTTTCCATGATAGGCACCATCAATCACAATCAATTCGGTCTGCCTGGTGTGCGCATATGCCAGCCTAAGCGCGAGCTCGTTGGCTTCGCTACCACTATTGACAAAGAAACAAACACTCAGAGGATCTGGCATCTTGCTACAAAGCCGTTCTGCGTATCTCACTAAGTTTTCGTGAAGATACCTAGTGTTGGTGTTCAATACTCTCGCTTGGCGTATGAGTGAGGCTACCACCCTTGGATTGGAGTGACCTACATGGGGGACGTTATTTCGACCATCCAAGTATTGCTTGCCATTCGCATCATAGAGATATTGCATCTCGCCGCGGACAATATGGAGTGGTTCATCGTACGCAGTTCTAAGAGACTTGCCAATGTAACTCTGGCGAGCCTCCAAGACTGTCATTGTATCCATAGGAACCAAAATACGATCTTCTGGTAGTTGCAGGATAACGTTTGGATCCGGACAAATACTTAGCCACACTTCTCTCATACTTGCAGGAGCAACACCGAAGAAATCACCTTCTTTGTCGAGCATGTCTACAATCAGTTGAAAGTGCAAATGAGGCGGCCATCCGCCGTTTTCCGGGTACGATCCTACTTCACCAATCTTTTTGCCCTTCCTTATCTCGTCGCCCTTAGTCAGGCCTATAAGAGATCCCTTAGTCAGATGCGCATATAGTGTGTAGAATTTCAGGTCAGTGAAACCCGCGTCGTGCTCCAGAATTATTGTAGGCCCGTTGTCTAGGGGCAAATCGTTATCCTTGAGACTATGAACCGTCCCATCAAGTGGAGCCATGATCTGCGTTCCAGGCTCTAGTATTAAGTCAGTAGCAATGTGAACAGTCCTCGACTCCCCTGCGGGATTCAAATATTGCTCACCAGCATAGATCAGTCTGGCTTCATTGTATCTGGCAATGCCAAACTTTGCCTCTCCCTCAGATATCCCTCGCGACATAATGGCTGAAAACTTATCGATGTCAGTTAGGTCAGAGGTTTTCTCGATCTCAAGGCTGCCAACACTGAGGTCTATCACTGTGAAGGGAGCCTTTCGAATGTCAAATTCAATTAGCGGGCCTATATCCCTAGCATTCTCTCTTAGCCACTCGACAACTTTCTCACTGTTGACGCATGGTGGTAGACCACACGCTTGACGGAACGCATATGATGCGAATCTAGGATGAACTTCCATAAGGCGCTGCAGGAGATCCCAGACGTTCTCCTGACTTATGAGCAGATATTTGTTATCGGGCTCCAGTTGTGTCTGATACCCCGCAATTGCAATACTTGTAGCGAGTCTAGCCAGAATTAGAGGGAAGAGGAGCTCGATCTCGGTCTCGGTCAAAGGGTAGTTGGAATGATAGCCCTCAACAATCTTAGATGCAGCTCCTATTGGATCCGCCTTGCCCAATAATGCATATGCAATCGCCACAGCGAGCTCATTGATAGTATGAGTCAACACCATATCACCAAAGTCCAGAATGCCAAACCGAGCCTCCTCGGGGGAATAGGCATTTGAAACAAGGACATTGTAGTCATTTGCATCATTGTGGATAACACTAGTTCTGAGGTCAGGCATACGTGGAACAGCCAAAGTATCATAGATTGACATGACGTAATCTATAGCTTTGGCCTTTTCAGAATCTTTGACGTACTCCTTGTACTTCTCTATCACTGAACTAGCTAGTTTGAGATCCCAATAGAACATCCTCTTTGCAGAGGGATGGGAAAAGCCCTCAAAGCCACAGGTCAGGGCGCCAATAAATTCTCCATATTCTTTCAAAAGGCCAGGTGAGTGCGGTTTTAGCTCGGCGAATAACATACCTGGTAGATACCGCAAGAGTCTCACAAGATGTTCGTTCTTCTTGGAGTCTTTCAGGGTGAGAATCTCGTCACCGTCCTTGGACAAGACAAAGCGAGGAACATTGAATGGGATATTCTTGTCAGCCAAGTGCTGCATGGCTCGGTGCTGCATATCCAAGATTTCGCGAGTTTCAGATTTGGCGGCAATTTTCAAAACGTATTCGTCGCCGAAGTCCGTTCGAATGTAAAAGTTCAGATCACGTTCACCTGGAAGCTCCTTGACAGAACCTTTCACTCCGAATTTGGTCTCAGCAATCTTCCGTGCTTCCTCATCTGTGAATCGAGGACGATTGGTATCTCGTTCGAACATGACTAATACACCTCAGATCATCCACTTCTCATTCCAACGATAGATTGTCGATTATAGACTCCTCAAACTCGCCAGGTGGCATATATGCAACTCTCTTGGGTTCAATGCGAATAAGCGCGTAGTTTGGGTCATCCACACCGGACCAATAGTTCTGGAAATAGGAAGTAGCAGTAGCCACTTTCTTCTTTGTAACAGCATCCTCCACAATCTGAGCCTCTCCTGATATCCTGAGGTAGCCACGATTACCGCCATGCTCAACCATGCTCAAGACCTCAACCCGGTTGTCTTTCCGGATTTGGTCCACCTTCTTGGAATTTGTGCCAGTCAGCACAAAGAGAGACCCTCCCGTCTTGACGACAGTGACTGGTCGTACACGGGGAGATCCTGCTTCACTAGTGGCTAGATACACAGAAGACTCGCTCTTGAGTACATCATCCGGTGTTGGAACCGAAGTGTTGTTCATCGTACCTGTTCTAGCGGTATCAATACAGATAAATCAAGTCCGCTTGTTGACACGGCCATGAAAGAGGAGTGCCTTGATGAAGTCACGATAACTGTGTTTCCACCAATACCGGGGATTGGTGTTATCGAAGAGGATCCTGTTGTGGAGGATGATGCATGTGGTGACCCAACTCCTCCAGTTCCTGCCCCATCCGAGAAGGTCGATGATGATACCTTAGTTATTTCATTAGCTCCCAAGGACCCTACTGATAAGATCACTGCGATGCTGCAGAAGGTCAAAGACAAGTTCGGGGAAAGCGTATGTCTTCGATATGCCAAGTATGATACGAATGAGGATTCCGAAGAAGCACGGTCCTGGCTCAATGCGGCATTGAGAGGTAGCGGGGACAATACTGTCTTGGACCATCAGAAGTTCTCTATGTTCATTGGCTCTACTGCTCCAATCATCTCAATAAACAACAGGCTGTCCTTTGTCGGGACAACACCTACTCTTCCTCAGTTGATGAGCAGGGTCTCTGCTGCACTGAGAATGGCTGAAGAAAAAAGAGTGGAATAGGTCTCACCCCGGAATGCATTGAGCAGACCGAGGGAGACCTGAGAGGAGATAACATTCACGCTGGTTGTTCTTCTGAAGCTTTACTCTTCGCAAATGACGGAATAGAATTAGGTGCGAGTTCACCGTCCATCAATGCTCCATAGGCGCCCATGTCAAAATGCCCGTGGCCGGAAAGGTTGAACACTATGACTCGTTCTTTGCCAGCCTTCTTGGCATCCCGTGCTGCATCAATAGCAGCCTTGACTGCAAAGGCAGACTCTGGAGCAGGGATAATGCCCTCAGCCTTCGCAAAGACAAGCGCGGTTTCTAGAACAGGAATCTGATCATAAGCAATTGCACGAATCCGACCCTCGTTGAGAAGTGCGCTTATACTGGGCGCAACTCCGTGATATCTAAGTCCACCAGCATGGATTGGTGGTGGTGTGAAGTCTTTACCCAGGCTATACATCTTGACCATGGGGGTCATTCCTGCAGTGTCGCCAAAGTCATACTTGAACTCGCCCTTCGTCATTGATGGACAGGCAGTTGGCTCCACGCCTACGAAATCAGTCGCCTCAAATCGACCATCTGCAATAAAGGGGTAGGCCATTCCGGCAAAGTTGCTGCCGCCTCCTACACAGCCGATGATTGCATCGGGCATCACGTCATCCTTCTCTAGCTGTAAGATTGTTTCTTGCCCAATCACTGATTGGTGAAGCAGAACATGATTCAGTACGGACCCAATAGTGTATTTCGTGTCATCGTTAGCCACGGTATCTTCAATGGCCTCGCTTATCGCGATGCCCAGTGTGCCTGGATGGTCGGGATTCTCGGCTCTAACCTTCTTCCCAAATTTCGTCCTATCAGATGGACTTGGAACTATCTCAGCCCCATAAGATCGCATCATGGTTCCACGATATCCTTTCTGCTCCAAGCTTACTCGCACCATATACACCATTGCTTTTAGCCCGAAGTGAGCACAAGAGAGAGCTACGGCACTTCCCCATTGACCTGCACCGGTTTCAGTGGCATATCTGGCAACGCCCTCGTTCTTTGCATAATATGCTTGCGCCAATGCAGTGTTGAGTTTGTGGCTGCCTGTGGGCGATGCATCCTCACGCTTGTAATAGATGCGCGCCGGGGTGTTCAAGGCTGCCTCTAGCCCAACCGCTCTCTGAAGCGGTGTAGGGCGACCGTACATCTGGTAAGCCTCTCGGACTTCTTCAGGTATCGGCACGGTTTTTTCCGTCGCCACTTCTTGCTTCACACACTCAACAGCAAAGAGTGCCATCAGCGCCTCAGGACCGATAGGTTCTCCTGTCCCTGGATTCAGGGGAGGGGCCAGGGGCTCTTTGAGGTGGGGCAAGATGTTGACGTAATGTTTCGGTACTTCATCTAGGTCCAATAGGACCCTACTAGCTTTTCTAGTCAACTCTATACTCTCCGTTTTTTGTTATATCAAATGGCCCTCTCCCCTGATTTTGGCGAGGAAGCTGCTGACACAGTCTGAATGACAATGAGTCAGCAATTCCAAGAAAACAAGTCGGTGCTTGCGTTGAGCGTGCGATATATGGAATATTCGCTAGGTGGGCCTCTCTCGGCCCGCGATCCATTGGCAATAACGCACGCTCATCGTTTCACATCCTATGGAAAGGGTTATCCATCGCGCGCATCATTCCTTTATAAAGTTGACCATTTTTGTACATCACTCCCCGTTTGTGTACATTGAGGATTTTAGAGGCTTCTGAGCATCAGAGTATCAAGATATGTATCCATGGCGAACATGGTCAGGGTCCGATCCACTGCTGGCATCTCACGAAGTGAGTCAACGATGAAGTTGTTCATCTCTTGAACATCCTTCGCTCTCACTTTCAGAAGCACATCGAACTCACCACTCAGAACATGGACCTCCTGTACGAATGGATGCTGAGTGATTTCTTCACAGAATTCACGCTGAGAAATGACCTTTCTACTCCCCGGCACCCGATAGCGAATAGTAATGAGGATTAGGGCCAAAGTAGGACGACCAAGTTTTACGGGATTGAGGACTGCAGTGAAT